>NZ_NPFM01000047.1:0-690 GCF_002258645.1 Rhodococcus sp. 15-649-2-2 | reverse complement strand
GCAGATACGCAGGCCCGATCCGAAGGCAGCGTTGAAAGCGGCGGTGACCAGCGCGTTCGAGAACAACCATGGGCGCTACGGGCATCGCCGTGTGCACCGAGTCCTCGTCGATGCGGGGTGGCGGGTGGCGAAGAAGACGGTGTTGGCGGTGATGCGCGAGCTCGGGTTGGCATGCCTTGTGCGGCGCCGTCGACGGTATCTGTCGTATCAGGGTCAGGTCGGGGCGGTCGCCGCGAACATCCTCGACCGCCAGTTCACGGCGGCGGCCCCGAATCAGAAGTGGGTCACCGACGTCACCGAGTTCCGGGTCGGGGATGCGAAGTTGTATCTGTCTCCGGTGATGGACTTGTTCGATCGTCAGATCATTTCGTATTCGATCGGTCGGTCCCCGACGACGGAGTTCACCAACCGTTCCCTGCGGGCAGCGCTGGACACCCTCGGTGAACAGGAGTGTCCACTTGTGCACTCGGATCAGGGATTTCACTACCAGCATTTCTCGTGGCGGCGGCTGCTGGCCGATGCGGGGGCGATCCAATCGATGTCGCGCAAAGCCAACTGCTACGACAATGCGATCATCGAGAACTTCTTCGGTCACCTCAAAGAAGAGATGTTTCATCACATCCGATATCTCGACCTGGGCACCTTGCAGACCGCGATCGAGGACTACATCGACTGGTTCAACAACGACCG
>NZ_NPFM01000034.1:0-258287 GCF_002258645.1 Rhodococcus sp. 15-649-2-2 | reverse complement strand
GGCCTCCCACATCTGTGGCTCTACCGGCCAGGACCCACTCCTGTCGGCAACCCACGCTTACATGCGGAGAGGCCCCAGCCAAGACCTCCATACCGTCTATCGCACCGCGCTCGAGCCGGTCAGCGCCTGCCCGATCACCAGCTGATGGACCTCGGACGTGCCCTCGTAGGTGAGCACGGACTCGAGGTTGTTGGCATGCCGAAGCACCGGGTACTCCAGCGTGATTCCGTTGGCCCCCAGGATCGTTCGGCATTCTCGAGCAATTTTGATGGCCTCACGCACGTTGTTGAGCTTGCCCAGGGACACCCGCTCGCCCGGCAGCTGACCCTTGTCCTTGAGTCGCCCCAGGTGCAGTGCGAGTAGCTGTCCTTTACCGAGTTCGAGGGCCATGTTCGCGAGCTTGGCCTGGGTGATCTGATATCCGGCGAGGGGCTTGTCGAATACCGCGCGGGTCTTCGAGTACTCGATGGCCGATTCGATGCAGTCCCGAGCTGCGCCCATCGCGCCGAAGACGATGCCGAAGCGGGCCTCGTTGAGGCAGCTCAACGGTCCGCTCAGGCCGCGGGCCTCGGGCAGCATCGCGTCGGCGGGCAGTCGTACGTCGTCGAAAACCAACTCACCGGTGATCGAGGCACGCAGCGAGAGCTTCTTCTTGACCGTGTTCGCGGTGAATCCCGGTGTGTCGGTCGGTACGACGAAACCACGGATCTTGTCGTCGGTCTGCGCCCAGACGACGGCGACGTCGGCGACCGGCCCGTTGGTGATCCACATCTTGCTGCCGTTGAGGATCCAGTCGTCACCGTCGCGCTTGGCGCGGGTGAGCATGCCGCCGGGGTTCGATCCGAAATCGGCTTCGGTGAGACCGAAACAGCCGATCAGTGAACCCTCGGCCATTCCCGGGAGCCACTGTTGCTTCTGCTCCTCGGAGCCGTACTTCCAGATCGCGAACATCGCCAGCGAGCCCTGCACCGAAACCAGCGAACGGATGCCGGAGTCGATGGCTTCGAGTTCGAGGCAGGCCAGGCCGTATGCCGTCGCGGACGTTCCGGCGCAGCCGTAGCCCTCGAGGTGCATGCCGAGCAGGCCGAGCGAGCCCAGTTCCTTGGCGAGTTCTCGCGCCGGCACCGTGCCCTCGTCGAACCAGTCGGCGATGTGCGGACGGATGCGCTCGTTGCCGAACTTGCGGACGGTGTCCCGGATCTGGCGTTCCTCGTCGTCGAGGAGTGAATCGATCGCGAACAGTTCGTCGACGCTCTGGGAGTTGGCCACGGTGCCTCTTTCCGCTGGGGGTTGTCTTCGCAGGTTACCCACGCCCCCGCCGGGCGACGCAGGCCGATTAGGGTGGAGGCCATGAGTGAGCAGCGCAGCAAGGCAGACAACACCTCCTGGCAGGGCTTTTCCACCAAGGCGGTCCACGCCGGCTACGAGCCGGATCCGCTGACCGGCGCAGTGAACGTGCCGATCTATGCCAGCTCCACCTTCGCCCAGGACGGCGTCGGCGGTATGCGCAGCGGATTCGAGTACGCGCGTACCGGCAACCCGACGCGTCGGCCGCTCGAAGCCAATCTCGCGGCCATCGAGTCCGGCACCTACGGTCGGGCGTTCTCCTCGGGCATGGCGGCGACGGACTGCCTGCTGCGTTCGGCGCTGCGTCCCGGTGACCATCTCGTCATCCCCAACGACGCCTACGGCGGCACGTACCGATTGATCGACAAGGTGTTCACCCAGTGGGGCATCGAGTACTCGGTGGCCGCGGTGTCGGACGTCGACGAGGTGCGCGCGGCGATGCGCCCGAACACCAAGCTCGTCTGGGTGGAGACGCCCACCAACCCGTTGCTCAACGTCGGCGATATCGAGGCGCTGTCGGGCGTCGCGCACGAGGGTGGGGCCAAGCTCGTCGTCGACAACACCTTCGCGTCGCCGTACCTGCAGCAGCCTCTGAGTCTCGGTGCCGACGTGGTGCTGCACTCGACCACCAAGTACATCGGCGGACACTCCGATGTCGTCGGTGGCGCGTTGGTGACCGACAGCGAAGAACTCGATACGGCGTTCGCGTTCCTGCAGAACGGAGCGGGCGGAGTTCCGGGGCCGTTCGACGCGTTCCTGACCTTGCGCGGCATCAAGACCCTCGCGCTGCGGATGGAACGGCACAGCGACAATGCCGAGAAGATCGTCGAATTCCTCGACGGGCACCCGGCCATCTCGCAGGTGATCTACCCCGGACTCGAATCGCATCCGTCTCACGCGGTCGCCGCGAAGCAGATGCGACGCTTCGGCGGCATGGTCTCGGTTCGCTTGGCCGGCGGCAAGCAGGCGGCACTCGACTTCTGCGCCAAGACCGAAATCTTCACTCTCGCAGAGTCTCTCGGTGGCGTCGAATCGTTGATCGAACATCCCGGTGCCATGACCCACGCGTCGACTGCCGGTTCGTTGCTCGAAGTTCCCGACGACCTGGTTCGGCTGTCGGTCGGTATCGAGGACGGCGCCGATCTGGTCGGTGACGTCGAGCAAGCGCTGGCATGATCGTCGCACTGATCGACTCGGGCCTGGGAATGGTCCCGACGGCTGCGCGGCTGCGTAGCCTACGTCCCGAGCTCGATCTGGTGCTGATGATGGACCCCGACAACGCCCCGTGGGGACCCAAGCCGGACCGGTGGGTCATCGACCGGGTGGTCGGTACCGCGCAGCATGCCGTCGACCTCGGTGCCGAGGTGGTGGTGCTCCCGTGCAATACCGCCAGTGTGACGGCGCTGAGCCACGTGCGGGCCGCGCTGGGCGATTCCGTGCCGGTGGTGGGGACCGTACCGGCGATCAAACCTGCTGCGGCGGTGAGTGATCGGATTGCGATCTGGGCGACGGCAGCGACGACGGCAAGTGCATATCAAGCGCGCTTGATCGAGGATTTCGCGTCGCATCGGACGGTGACGAGTGTGGCCTGCCATGGTCTTGCCGATGCGATCGACCGAGGAGACGCGACTGGCATCAGCGCAGCGATCACCGCTGCAGTGGCGTCCACTCCCGACGACGTCGAGTCCATCGTGATGGGGTGCACGCACTACCCGCTGGTTCTCGACGAGATCGTGGCGAAGCTGCCCACCCGGGTGACGATGTTCGACAGCGCCGAGGCCGTTGCCAACCAGACGGTTCGACGCGTCGACGAGGTCGGATCGGCTGTTTCCGGAACCGGTCGCGTATCGGTGTGGCTCAGTGGAGTCGAGGGCGAACTGCCTGCGAGCGCGCAGCGTTACCGTGAGGGACAGCTGCTGCTCGACAGCGCAGGAGTGCACCGATTCTGAGTCGTCGGGAATGTAAGACCTTCCTACGCGTTGTCCTTCACTGAGGTAACGGTCGCTGCAGTGGAGGGACAACACATGGTCGACGTGGACGTGCGGAGTAGCACTGGAAGGACTGCGGTACGGATGCCGCACCGGTACGCCTTCTGGGTGGTCGGTGTCGCCTTCATCGTGCTGATGGCGTCCTCGGCAGCACCGTCCCCGTTGTATCCGGTCTACCAGCAGTCCTGGGGATTCAGCGCGATCAAGCTCACGGTCATCTTCGCCGTCTATGCACTTGCTCTGCTGTTCACCTTGCTCACCGTCGGTAGTCTGTCGGACCACATCGGGCGCAAGCCGATTCTGATCGCGTCGCTGCTGTTGCTGATCGTCAGCCTGGTGCTGTTCATCGTCGCCGACAGTGTGCCGCTCCTCATCGCGGCTCGCGTCGTGCAGGGAATTGCTGCAGGCGCGGCCACGGGTGCCATGAGCGCAGCGGTCATCGATCTGCAGCCGAACGTATCCACCGGGCCGTTGCTCAACAGCATCGCGCCTTCCCTCGGGTTGGCGGGCGGGGCACTCGGTGCCGGGTTGCTGGTGCAGTTGGCACCGGCACCGGAGATCCTCGTGTTCGCTCTGTTGGTCGGCGCGGCGCTCGTCCTCGCGGTGGCGCTGCTGTTCGTGCCTGAGACGTCGGCGATGCGCGGCTTCGATTCCCGACGTCACCTCGCGTCGACACTGCTGCCGCGAGCGTCGATTCCGAAGTCCGTACGGGCACCGTTCCTTCTCATAGCGCCGGCTCTGTTCGCCACCTGGTCACTGGGCGGGTTTCACCTTTCGCTCGGTCCGTCGATCATCGGCAGTGTCTTCGGTGTCGACAACCACATCGTGGGCGGGTTGGAGATCTTCGCACTGTTCGGTTCCGGTTCGATAGCAGCTGCCGTGGTGCGCAACGGATTTCCTCGCAGGGTGATGATGATCGGCGCTTCTGTGCTCGCAATCGGTGTGGCGCTCACCTTGGTATCGGTCGAGATCGGCTCGATCGGGCTGTATTTCGTCGGTGCTGTCATCGCAGGGTCGGGCTGGGGAGCAACTTTTCTCGGCGCGATGCGCACGCTCGGTGCGCTTGTCCCCGCAGCCGAGAGAGGCGGAGTGTTCGCCACGACTTTTGTCATCAGCTACCTCGCGTTCAGCGTGCCCGCAGTGGTCGCCGGGCTGGCGGTGCACCGCCTCGGTCTGAGCACGACGGTGGAACTGTACGGAGGATTCGTCATCGCGCTCGCGCTCATCTCGGTTCTCGGATTCTCGGTGGCTCGACGTCGAGATCGCTAGTGCAGCAATCTCGGTCGAGTGGCCCCTACCGAGGATGAGCGAGGAGCCCTGCCCGATCGGGTAGTTCGGTGCGTCGTTGGCAGAGTTCACCCGGCTGGGTGTTCCCATCGCGGTGCCGGGCAGTGGAGTGTGGTCACCAGTGAGACGCCGATCACAGAGGAAGGCGTCTTCGACTCACACTCACCGAGGAGACACCGATGGTTATCGAGCTCAATCAGATCTGGGAATTCCCCATCAAGGAGTTTCATCCGCTGCCGCGCGCCAAGCTGGGAGTCGGTGCCCACGACATGATCGGTGTCGAGGCCAAGGAACTCGGGTTCAAGCGCTCGCTGCTCGTCACGACCGGTCTGCGCGGATCGGGCATCATCGAAGAACTGATCGGCAAGATCGAGTACCAGGGCGTCGAGGTGGTCCTCCACGACAAGGTCGAGTCGAACCCCAAGGACTACAACGTCATGGACGGTGCCGCGCTCTACCAGAAGGAGAAGTGCGACAGCGTCATCTCCGTCGGTGGTGGCTCGAGCCACGACGCAGCCAAGGGCATCCGCGTCGTCGTCGCGCACGACGGCCGCAACATCAACGAGTTCGAGGGATTCTCCAAGTCCACCAACAAGCAGAACCCGCCGCACATTGCCGTATCGACCACTGCCGGAACGGGTTCGGAGACGTCTTGGGCCTACGTCATCACCGACACCTCGGACATGGAGAAGCCGCACAAGTGGCTCGCCTTCGACGAGGCGTCGACACCGACTCTGGCACTGGACGATCCGCTGCTCTACTACACCTGCCCCCAGCAGTGGACCGCATTCTGTGGCTTCGACGTTCTCGCACACGGTGCCGAGCCGTACGTCTCGCGTCTCGATTTCGCGCCGTCGCTGGGTAACGCGATCTACTCGATCGGCTTGGTGTCCAAGCACCTCCGCGAGGCCGTGTACGACCCGGGCAATCTGAAGGCTCGCGAGGGCATGATGAATGCCCAGTACATCGCCACGCAGGCATTCAACTCCGGCGGACTCGGTGTCATTCACTCGATCTCGCACGCGATCAGTGCGTTCTACGACAGCGCTCACGGCCTGAACAACGCCATCGCTCTGCCACGTGTGTGGGAGTACAACCTGCCCTCACGCTACGAGCGCTATGCGGAGATCGCCGTGGCCATGGGCGTCGACACCAAGAACATGACCACCGTTCAGGCCGCCGACGCTGCCGTCGAAGCCGCCATCCGCCTCGCCAAGGACGTCGGCATTCCCGACAACTTCGGAGCGATTCGCTCGGCGACCTACGACAAGAACCGGATGAACACCGGCAAGTACGCCGGCAAGGGCGACGTGATCAAGGGCGACGAGAAGTCGGTTCTGAAGATCTCCGAGCACATCCAGGAAGACTGGTGCACCCCGGGCAACCCCCGTGAGGTCACCGTCGAATCGATGATCCCCGTCGTCTCGCACGCGATCAACGAGTCGTACTAACCGCCACCCATGTGAGCGGAACTTCGTAGCAGGGTACGGAGTTCCGCTCACATGCGGCGCAGCCGCCTTCCGAAGGGAAACACATGACCTCGCTGTCGACAGTGCGTAGCGACGACACCGGCACCGTTCGATTCACAGACGCCGCCGATCTGCAGCGCGCGCTCGGGGAGCAGGACTACATCGCCGACGACGACCTCGCCACCGTGGTGCATCTGGCGACAGCGCTCGATCGCCCGCTTCTTCTCGAAGGCCCTGCGGGAGTAGGCAAAACGGAGCTGGCGAAATCCCTTGCTGCGGCGAGCGGTCGCAAGCTCGTGCGCCTGCAGTGTTACGAGGGTCTCGACGACAACCGAGCACTGTACGAGTGGGACTACGCCAAGCAACTGCTGCACGTGCAGATGCTGCGCGAACACATCGGCGCGCTCACCCAGCACGTCACCGACATCGACGACGCCTCGAAGATGCTTGCGGCCAAAGACTTCGGCTTGTACTCCGAACCGTTCCTGTCGGTGCGTCCCCTGCTGGAATCGGTGCTGTCCGAGGAGCCGGTGGTTCTGCTCGTCGACGAGGTCGATCGCACCGAGGAGTCCATGGAGGCACTGCTGCTCGAAGTGCTCGCCGAGAAGCAGGTGACCATTCCCGAGGTCGGGACCTTCACCGCACGCAGCGATCCATGGGTGATATTGACCTCCAACGACACTCGTGAGCTGTCCTCGGCGCTCAAGCGACGCTGCCTGCACTTCCATCTCGATTACCCGACGGCTGCGCGTGAACGAGAGATCGTCACCGCTCGCGCTCCCGAGGTGCCCGCGCACATCGTGGCCGAGATCGTCGATTTGGCAACCGAACTGCGCGAACTACCGCTGCGCAAGAGTCCGTCGATCTCGGAAGTGATCGACGCGGCTCGTATCGCGTCGGTTCTCGGTCATACCGACGAGACCCGCAAGTACCTGCTCGCGGCCCTGGTCAAATATTCGTCGGACATGAAGATCGCGATGGCGGGGCCGATCGCGGAGACAACTCACGCACCGACATCGCTTGGGGCGATAGTCAACACGACCGCGACCGCATTTCGTGGGCACGGCGGACGCGACAAGGGTGGCATCGGAATACGACGATGACTGTGCAACAGACATTCTCGGCATCTGTGGTACTCGATGTCCTCGCCGCAGTGTTCGGGCGGACGCTGCGCCGCTACGGTGTCGCTGCGTCGCCGGCCGAGGTCATCGAAGTGCGACGCGTCCTCGGCCTTCTCGGTGCACGTGACCTGACGGTTCTGCGCGCGGCGTTGCGCGCGACGTGTGCGAAGTACGACCATGAACAGCATGGTTTCGATCTCGCGTTCGAGACTTTGTTTCAGGACGCGGCAGAAAGCGTTGTGGACGAGCATCGTTCGTCGGTCGGCGCGCAAGTGGCAGGCGGACTTCCCACGGACCTGGACGTGGGAGCGGACCAGGACGCGGCGAAGTACGCCGAGTACAACGAGCGAGCCGTCGAGATCGGCGATCTGCTCGACGCTCCCGAAGCAGACAAGGGCTTCAACCCCCACAAGGACGACGACGACATCAGTCTGTCGTCCGAGGATCACGATCTGTCCATCGACACCGACGGCGACATGGGCCGACGGGGCGTCACCTACACAGTGGACCTCGAACGTTCCGGGTCGACGGCGGCCGGGGAGTTGGCGTCGAGCACGAGTGGAGCCGTTGCAGGACAGCTGAACTGGGAGGATCCGGCCGGAATCCTGGCGTGGTTCGACGCGTACGATCCGAGCAGCGTCTACGGTGACGGCGGCGATTCCGGCGAGCTGAGTGCGGCAATGTTGGATCGGATCACCGATGCCGTCGAGGCATTCGTTGCGGCGCTGGGAGATGTGACCGGGACGATGTCGTCACCGGTGCCGGTCGACGGTGCGGTGCAGGCGATCGGCCGGCATGCCGAGATCGAGCGTGCGAGTCACGAAGTTCTGAAGCACATGCGGGGAACTCCGCGTCCCCGACCACGCGAACATTCACGCGGCCCACTCGACATGCGGCGCACCGTCCGTTCCAGTCTGCGTACCGACGGAATTCCCTTCCGTCTGATGACAAAAACACCTGTACCCGACAAGGTGAGACTGCTCGTACTGGCTGATGTTTCGCTCTCGGTGCGGCCGATCACCGCATTCACGCTCAGACTCGCGCAGGCCATGCATTCGCGCGCGCACCGGTGCACGGTGATGGGCTTCGTGGACGCGCCGGTGGACGTGACGACCACCTTGCTCGGTAGCACGGGCGACGGCGCACTGGCTGCCGTACTTGCAGACGCCCGACTGGACCTCGAAGCCAGCAGCGATTACGGCAAGACCTTCGCCGACCTTCTGGATTCGCATGGGGACGTGCTGAACAAGCGCACTGCCGTGATCATCGTGGGGGACGGTCGATGCAACGGACGGCCGTCCGGACTCGACGCGTTGGAGGAAATTCGGTCCAAGGTGCACCGCATCGCATGGATCACCCCCGAAGCCCGCCGTTACTGGGCGCAGGCCGCGTGCTCGATGGAGGACTACGAGCAGATCTGCGACCGGGTGGTGGTCGCGCGGGACGGGGAGCAGTTGACGGCCCAGGCGGCCGAACTGGGGCATGCGCTGTCCTGACCTGATCGCACCGGTACCTACCCGATCGGGTAGGTACGAACCTGGCCCGGTGCTGGTGGGATCGCACCCGTCTCGCTCGTAAGGTTGTAACCTGAATCACAGGTCCGGATAGTGTGGACCGAAGACAGCGAGGGTGTGAACGGTGGACCAGGCAGCTACGGCGAACGTCGGTAAGGCGCTGCACGACCTCGATGCGCAGCGCAGCAGAGCCGAGACACCGCGAGTGCTCAAGTTCCATGCGCCCGAGATCGTGTTCGGTCCGGATTCGCTGGGCGAGGTCGCGCACGCGACGCGCCGCCTCGGCGGGGTCCGGCCGATGCTCGTCACGGACTCGGGGTTGATCGACAGCGGCTGGGCAGGGCAGCTGGTCGACCTACTGGTTGCGCAGGGACTCGAGCCACAGGTCTGGAGTGCGCTGACACCCAATCCCAAAGATGTCGAGATCGAGGCCGGGCACGGTTACTACGCAGACTTCGGCTGCGACGTGTTGGTGGCCATCGGCGGCGGGTCGGTCATGGATGCGGCCAAGGGGATTGCCATCCTTGCGGGCAACGGCGGCAGAATCCTGGACTACGAGGGGGTCGATCAGGCCACCCGGCCGATCCCGCCGCTGGTGATGGTGCCGACGACATCCGGCACCGGGGCCGACGTCTCGCAGTTCTGCATCGTCACCGATACCGCACGCTCGACCAAGATCACCATTCTCGGCCGTGCCCTCGTTCCGGATATCACCGTGATCGATCCGATGTTGCTGACCACGATGCCCGAATGGCTCAACGCTGCAACCGGTTTGGATGCCCTGACGCACGGAATCGAGGCATTCGTCTCGCTGGGTCACAACCAGCTCACCGACCACCATGCCCTCCGAGCCATCACCATGGTGATGTCACAGTTGGCTCGCACCATCGACGAGCCAACCGACATGGCGGCGCGCGGGTCCATGGCACAGGCAAGCCTGGAAGCCGGCCTGGCATTCACGAACGCCATCCTCGGCGCCACGCATGCCATGAGCCATCAGGTGGGAGGACTGCTCGACCTCCCGCACGGAGTGATCAACGGGGTGCTGCTACCGCACGTCATCCGCTTCAACGCCGCGGAGGATCCGTTGCCGTACGTGGCCATCGCCACGAGCCTCGGATTGCCCGAGGGCAGGGCCAGGCCGGAGGAGGCCGCCATGGCCGTGGCAGACCGAGTCGACCGCCTCGCGCGTCAGGTCGGTGTTCCTACCGGTCTTGCGGAGATCGGTGTGAGCGAATCCGATCTGGATGTGCTGGCCACCAATGCCTTACGTGATGCCTGCATGTCCACCAATCCGCGCTCGGCCACACACCGCGAAATGGTCGATCTGTTCAGGAGTGCGCTGTGACATCCGGGCCCGATCTGTCTCTGCTCACCGGGCTCCGCTCGGGCAAGAACACGTTCTACCCCCAGTATCGCGGCGCGGCAGAACGTTTGGAGCGTGTTGTCTATGCGCTGGAGCTGATCTCACGGGCGCTGGTGCGCACGGTAGACGGTCCGGAAACCCTGGTGTGCGCTGTGGCCGAGGCCGCCCGCGCGCACCTGAGTGCGCGCTGGGTCGTCTTCGCCCTCGCCGACGGCGCGTTCCCCGATGCCGGACCGCGCCGACTGGTACTCGGTCCCGACGCCACACCGTTTCTGGTGGACAACGTCGAGGGACCACCGCTGCCGGACGACGTCGTCGATTGTCTCGAGTCGATCCGGCAGTCGACGTGCGGTGACGGGCTGACCCCTGTGATCTCTGCTCATCATGCCTTCGTGCCGATCGCGTTCGACGGTGGCGTCGTGGGTGCCTTTGCGGCCTGGACCGGTGAGCAGCGGGTGCTGGACGCCACCGATGCCGCGGTATTGAGCATTCTCGCCAGCCAAACTGCTGTGGCCCTGCAGAATTCGGCTCTGTTTCAGAGTCGGCGGCAATTGCTCGAGCGCACCGAGAGTGCCTATGCCGAGGCGAACCGAACAGCGGCCGATCTCGCAGCCCGCAATGCCGAACTGTTACTGACACAACGGCAGCTGGGTGCCGCGCATCGCCATCAGGTGCTCGACGACGAACGCCACCGCATCGCTCGCGAACTGCACGACAGCGTTACCCAGGCCGTGTTGTCCGCGGGAATGCAGATCGAAGTGTGTCGAAGCGACATCTCGGCCGAAGAGCGCAGTGACAGGCTGGATCTGGCCAAGGATCTGACTCGTCGAGCTGTGGATCAGCTGCGGTCGGCGATCTACGCGCTCAATCACCCGCAGGACGCCGATCGGACGTCGCTTCCCGAAATGCTCGAACAGCTCTCGGTGGTCCACATGCCCGACGAATTGCAGGTCTCGCTGCGCGTGGAGGGAACTCCCGTCGAGCTGAGCAGCGAATGCGAGCACGCATTGCTCCGCATTGCAGGCGAAGCGCTGTTCAACACAGCGGTGCACGCGCATGCCTCGAGAGCAATTCTCCGTTTGACCTATTCGCCCGATCAGGTGCAGCTGTCGATTGCCGACGACGGTGACGGTGATCCGGCCCACTTACGCATGATGCTGCACATGGCCGAATCCACCGACGTCGACGGCCGTCACCGCGGACTGGCGAACATGGCGGCCCGCACCCGCGAACACGGCGGGGTCCTCGAGATCCGCCGAGCCCGAACTGGGGGAGTGCGCGTTGCAGTGCGTATTCCGTTCCAGAACCAATCCGAGAAGGGCGAAACACAGTGAGCGTTCCGACGGTTCGCACGGGCATGGGGCAGTTGGCGGCACCTACGGTGCGCATCGTGCTGGTCGACGACCACGCAATTCTGCGGGACGGGCTGCGCTCGGTACTCGAACGCGAGTCGGATCTGACGATCGTGGGGGAGGCGTCCACCCGGGAGGAGGGGTTGGCCGTCGTGGCGCGGGTCGAGCCCGACATCGTGTTGATGGACCTCAAGCTCTCCGCCAGCTCGGACTACGAGGGGCTTGCTCTGTGCGCGCAACTGGCGAAGGCGCACAACGGAATCGGTCTGCTGGTGCTCACGACGTTTCTCGACGACCGACTCGTGGTGGAGGCCGTGCACGCCGGGGCGCGTGGATACGTGGTCAAGGATGTCGACACCACCGAGTTGGTTCGTGCGATCCGAGCAGTCTCGCGCGGTGAGAGCGCCTTCGATTCACGCAGTGCCTCCGCCGTCGTTCGATCACTCAACGGCACGCCGAGCAGCATCGAGCGCCTCACCGAGCGCGAGCTCGAAGTGCTCCGCCTACTGGCAACGGGTCTGTCCAACAACATGATCGGAACCCGGCTGTTCATCTCGGCGACAACCGTCAAGTTCCACGTCAGCAACATCATGCGCAAGCTCGCCGTGTCGAGACGAGCCGAGGCGGTGTATGCCGCGAGCAAACAGGGGTTGATTTGACGTTTGCTAGCCTGTCGAGGTGATCGACACTCGACAGGCTTGGTGGTGGCTGCACTAGCAGCCCGGTCGATCATGTCCCGCGGGCTGTACTCAGTCCGCCGATGTCCTGAATTCGGATCGACGCGCGGTCGGTACAGCCCTCCGTTCTTTCAGGAGGAATTCGATGGACACCTACTCGTCCAGCATCGGCCGTAGCGAGGCGCTCGCCCCCGACATCGCTGCCGACCCAGGTAGCTACACAACTTTGACCGGTGAACGACCAACAGGCCCACTGCATCTCGGTCATCTCTTCGGAACGATTCGAGAGCGAGTTCGGCTGCAGGATCTAGGGGTCCGGACCATGGTGGTGTTGGCCGACTATCAGGTGATCACCGATCGTGACGCCATCGGGCACGTGCGACAACATGTGTACGACGCGGCGTTGGACAATCTGGCAGCGGGTATCGACCCCAAGAAGTCCGTGATCTTTACCCATTCTTCGGTACCCGCCCTCAATCAGCTGATGCTACCGTTCTTGAGCCTGGTGACGGAGGCCGAGCTTCACCGAAACCCCACTGTCAAAGCAGAACTCGCCGCCAGTGGCCGCGCGTTGAGTGGACTCTTGCTGACCTATCCGGTGCACCAAGCGGCCGACATCTTGTTTTGCAAAGCCACTGTGGTGCCGGTCGGTAAGGACCAACTTCCACACATCGAGATGGCCAGGGTCATCGCGCGGCGATTCGGTGACCGTTACGGTGCAGTATTCGGGGAACCACAGTCGTTGCTGACGTCGGCCCCTGCGGTGCCAGGACTCGACGGCCGCAAGATGTCCAAGAGTTTCGGCAATGCGATCTCGCTGTCCATGACACCGGACGAGACAGTAGCCGTGGTGCGACGAACTCCTACCGATTCGGATCGATACATTTCCTACGATCCGGCTGGAAGGCCGGGAGTATCGGCACTGCTCACCATCGCCGGCTTGTGTACGGGGCGAGACCCCGGGGTAATAGCCGTCGACATAGGTGGTGGGGGAGCAGGATCACTGAAAGACTGTGTGGCCGGGTCGGTCAACTCTTTTCTCGCAGAACATCGTCGTCGGCGTGCCGACTTGGCCGCGGACCCCGACTATGTGCGGTCGGTGGTGCGTCATGGAAACGAGCGGGCCAACGAGATCGCTGAGCAGACGTTGAGCGAGGTGCGCGCGGCAATGGGCACCGTGTATTAGGCCCACCGGCTCGAGACGGTCGTCGATGCGATCGATAGAGGTTCAGGTCACGACGTCCGGAGTTCGACCTCGGGTGATCGGTCCCGCTCGGAGAGGTCGACACGACCTGCCGAGCTTGCGCTTCGGTTTCCTGTCGGTGGTCCGGGTTACTGTTCTTCTTGTTCGAACAGGCGTTCTTGTTTCGGGTCACCGGGGGGTGAATGGGGATGGCAGTACCGATCGTGTCGCTGGAGGCATTGACTGCTGCTGCGTGTGCAGAAAATCGTCACGCTGCCCGGAAGGTCGCTGCCTGCTATCGGGTGCACTGCGAGTGGATCGAGAGCGATGTCGAGCACAAGCACTACAGCCGGTACGGGCGCACCGAAATGGCCGTCGCGTTGGGGTGCTCGAACGCCGTAGCCGAGGCGTATGTGTCCGTCGGCGTTGCGTTGCATACCCGGCTACCGCTGGTGAAGACCGCGTTCGACGCCGGGGAGATCGACCTTCCGCGTGTGCGGACGGTGTGCCGGATCCTCGACAACCTCTCCGACGAGATCGTCGACATGGTCGAGGACGAGATCGTCGAGGCGGCCCGACGTCATTCGCCCGGTCCGCTGGAGAAGGAGATCTGGGACATCCTGCTGCGGGTCGCGCCGGAGGAAGCAGCAGCACTACGGGAGTTCGCGAAACGGTTCCGCCATGTTTCCTACAGCCCGGCCGGTGAGTTGGCGCGGATTCGGGCGGAATTGACTGCCCCCGAGGCCGCGGCGGCATGGCAGCTTCTCGAGGAGATGGCCGATACCCTCTGCCCGAAAGATCCTCGCGGCAAACAAGATCGCTTGTGTGATGCGTTCATGGCCCGCATGCACGGCGAACCCCGCCTGACATGCCTGTGCCAACGCGACGATTGCCCGAAAAAAGATGCAGAGCTGCCCGATCGGCGGGTGCCGTTGACGATGATCACCGTCGATATCGCCACCCTCATCGGACTACTCGCGAACCCGGCGTATCTGGCCGGCCACGGTTCGATCGACCCCGATCTCGCGCGCGAGTTGGCACGGAACAGTCAGTGGCAGGTCCTGCTCACCGAAGCAGTCACCCTCGCCGAGAAACTGGGCCTGGCGGTGCAGAACCCGGAAACCGGGGAATGGGAACGACGCTCGGACGGTGAGAAGGCAGGGGCTGCAGCAGGACCCGAGACGGGAACAGTGACCGACGCAGACTCGGATGCTGGTGCTGGTGAGGGAATGGGGTCGGCCACGGATTCGCGGGAGGAGACAGATTCCTCGACCGAACCGAATTCGGCCAGTACACCTGCACCTGCGCCGGTGGACACCTCGACATCGGCACCAGCTGTACCGGCAGATGCGGTCGACGAGACAGGCGAGGCCCGGGAAAACGGTGAGGCCGACGAGTCTGCACCCATATCTGCAGCCGACCCGTCGGCAACTCCCGACCCAGGTGCCGCCAATCCTGTGCGGAAGCACGCAGCAACACGTGCGGGGGTACCGGTGACCGACCCGTCAGCGGAGGCAACGTCTCACGCCGATCCTGAGGCAGCCGCATTGCCTGAACCCGCGACAGCATCGCAATCACCTGCGCCACAGGCATCGCGGGCATCTGACCCTGCGCCGATAAGTTCCCAATCACGTCCGTCCACAACACCATCCGGCTCAACAGCATCCGGTCCGACGTCAGCCGAAGCCCCGACACCAGGAACTGGCGCCGCTGCTACAGGCCCCGCCACCAGCGACGGTCAACGTCAGCGTCGTCTGGGATCACTGACCTCCGCTGCAGCCCTGTTCTGCACCCGCACACCCGTCGGCAGGGGCAAACGGCACAGCTCTGCCCTCGACCTGCCCTCCGCAATCCGGCGTAACAACCGCACGATCCACACAGAACGCCACACATCCTCGGCCCGAACACCCTGAGGCATCTACCTCGGCAACGCATCGCTGGCCGCCGCACTCGAAGCCGCGATCGCCGCCGACCCCACCCTCGGAAAGTCCGTCGCACGCGACCGACTGACCGACCGGGCCCTGATCTACCGACCTGATGCCCTCACCACTGCCGCGGTCCGCCTCCGTGACCGGCACTGCCGCTTCCCCGACTGCCACCGCCCCGCCGACCGCTGCCAACTCGACCACATCATCCCGTTCGACCATGCCAATCCTCTCGGCGGCGGCTGGACCACCGTCAACAACCTTCAATGCCTGTGCGAGTTCCACCACACCGTAAAAACCGCCGGCTATTGGACAGCAGTCATGCTCCCCGGCGGGGCGATCCTGTGGACCTCCATCTCGAAGACCACCCGCATCACCCTGCCCGCCAACGGCACAGCCGTACCCATCCTCGGCAACGACCTTCGACCCCACATCCCCACCAAACCCAGACGATCCGGCATCATCGCCTACCCCGACCCACCCGACAACGAACAACCCGAGACAGACGACACGGCAGCACCGCCGTTCTAGGTGCGCTCGGGAGCGACCCCCGGGCGCGAAACCTGTTCAGGCGAACTGGGGTGTCGAGGCCTTGTCGATCACGAGCCATCCGCCGTGGTGCTCCGATGTCTCGAACTGCGCACCGGACGACCGACCGAGCTCGATCAACGCAGCGTCGTCGAATGTGCGGACATGCCCGTGGCAGGCAGTGGTCTCGTCCTCGAAGGGCACAGCAACGACGACACGCCTGCGCGCGATGCGAAGCGCCTCGGCCACGATGCGAGCGCCTGTCGCAGCGTCGACGTGCTCGAGGAGGTGCAGTGCGGTCACGGTGTCGACACTGTTGTCTGCGCCTGGAACATCTGCAGCATCACACACCACGGTGTCGAGCGTGATCCCGAGATGCGGGGCAACGGTGGCGAGCAGACGCATGGTGCCGGCGGACAGGTCGGTCGCAGTCACCGAGTGACCCTTCATCGCCAGTCGTAGCGGAAAGAAGCCGAAGCAGGATCCCATGTCGAGCACCGATCCGACGACCAAAGCCTCGGCGCGCGCATGGATGGGAGCGAATTCTGCGGCGCCGGAGAGCAGTTCGTCCAGGGAATTCCGGTAATAGGTGGACCAGGCGTCGATCGGATTCGAGACGGTGGTGCGGACGATTCCGACCATGACCAGCTCGAATTCGCGCTGAGAAAGGCCGACATGGCGGGCCTGAGCGGTGACTATCGGAACGAGGCGCTCACCTATGTCGGCCGAGGTGAGTCCATGGCCGACCTGCACGGTGGATCCTGTTCGGGCTGCGTCCAACTCGAGTCCGGGTATACGACGGACCACGACGTTCTCGTGACCCCACACGTCATCGGGACTCGGTGCGAGTGCATCCAGTTCGGTCATCTCGAAAGCCTTCTGTATTCGTATGCACTAGGGCGGTGGGGTCAAGCCGGACTGCAACGGTGCGATTCCGGCAGTGAGTAGCTCGACCAGACTCGATCGGTCATCGGTCAGCCACTGCTCGTATGCCGAGATTGCCACACCGAGGACCATCCAGCCAACAGTTCGCGGAAAGTGGTCTGTCGGATCGGAACCGGTTCGTGCGGCAACGTATTCGGCGATGACGGCTCGCCAACCCTCGTACATGACCATCGAATAGCTCTGCAGTGCAGGATTGCTCAGTATCAACGACATCCGCTGTCGGTGAACCGCGATTTCTTCTTCGGGAAAAGTGTTGAACTGTAACAACGCGGAACGTAGTCCATCGGCGAGCTCTATGTCCGCGGGTAGGCCGTCCAGATGTGCCCTCAGCGCTGCGAGTTGAGTGTCGAAGTCACCCCAAGGAACCGCATTCTTGGACGGGAAGTAGCGGAAGAACGTGCGCCGAGCGATGCCTGCCGCGTCGGCTATGTCGTCGACGCTGGTCTCCTCGAAACCTCGGGAGGCGAACAGTTCGATCCCGAGATCGCTCAGTTCGCCCCGTGTAGTGGACGGGCGCCGACCTACCCGACTGGACGGTTTCGCACTCCTGGCCATATTTCCCTACGATCTACTAGTTTTTCTGCACCCAGTGCCATTATGGTGGTGATCCAAGCCACTGTCGATCACGATTGTGGTCCCCAACATCATTCGGAGGTTTCAGATGTCGAAGAAGAACGAGAACGCTGTGGTCGGTGCGGCTGTTGTCGAATCCGATCTGGTCGAGGAGTCGTTGGTCGAGGAAGTGTCGATCGACGGCATGTGCGGCGTGTACTGATCATGACCACTGCAGTGCGCGAGGACCTCGACGAGTTCGATTTGGATGTGCCGTGGGCTCTGCATCCGCAGGTGGCGTTGCGTCCGGAGTCGTTCGGGGCGTTGCTGTATCACTTCGGAACTCGCAAGCTTTCGTTTCTGAAGAACCGCACGATAGTGGCGATCATCGAATCGCTGCCCGATCACCCGGACATGCGTTCGGCGATCGCAGCCGCGGGGATCGCCGAATCTGCGTCGGCCCCGTATGTGAAAGCACTCACCACGCTGGCTCATTCGAACATGATCACCCGCCCGTAAAGCCCTGACCTACTGCAGAAGAGGACTTCCTCCCATGACCTCCACCCTCGAAAGACCAGCTCCGGTAGGAAAACTGGTCGATCAGTTCGAGCTCGGGCTCGACGCACCGATCTGTTTGACGTGGGAGTTGACCTACGCCTGCAACCTGTCGTGCGTGCATTGCTTGTCCTCGTCGGGTCGTCGTGACCCGCGTGAGTTGAGCACCGAGCAGTGCAAGTCGATCATCGACGAGCTGCAGAAGATGCAGGTGTTCTATGTCAACATCGGTGGCGGTGAGCCGACGGTGCGGTCGGACTTCTGGGAGCTCGTCGATTACGCGACGGCGCATCAGGTGGGGGTGAAGTTCTCCACCAATGGCGTCAAGATCGACAAGAAGGTCGCCGCGCGTCTGGCCGCGTCGGACTACGTCGACGTACAGATCTCCATCGACGGCGCGACCGCAGAGGTCAACGACGCAGTCCGCGGGCCGGGTTCGTTCGACATGGCCTGCCGCGCTCTGGAGAACCTGAAAGAGGCCGGCTTCCGGGACGCGAAGATCTCCGTCGTCGTTACCCGGCACAACGTCAGCCAGCTCGACGACTTCAAAGCGTTGGCCGACAAATACGCTGCAACACTGCGTATCACCCGGTTGCGGCCGTCGGGACGCGGCGCGGATGTCTGGGACGATCTGCACCCGACGGCCGGTCAGCAGCGCGAGCTCTACAACTGGCTCGTCGCGAACGGTGAAGGCGTATTGACGGGGGATTCGTTCTTCCACCTGTCGGCATTCGGTGACGCTCTGCCCGGGCTCAACCTGTGCGGTGCAGGCCGTGTGGTGTGTTTGATCGACCCGATCGGCGACGTGTATGCGTGCCCCTTCGCCATTCACGAGAACTTCCTCGCCGGCAACATCGTCCGCGACGCGAAAGACGGAATGGGCGGATTCCAATCGGTCTGGCAGACATCGGAATTGTTCCAGGAACTGCGCTCGCCGCAGACCTCGGGCGCGTGCACCAAGTGTGCGCATTTCGATTCATGCCGTGGTGGATGCATGGCAGCGAAATTCTTCACCGGCCTGCCCATGGACGGTCCTGATCCCGAATGCGTCATCGGTAACGGAGAAATGGCGTTGGCGGCGGCGGGGGAGATCCCGAAGTCCAGTGTCGATCATTCGCGGACCGGGCAGCGCAAGACCCCGCGAAAGTCGGTGCCGTTGACGTTGATGATGCGTCCGCCGGCGAAGATCTGCGACGAGAATCCGCTCGCAGGAATGGAACAGGAACAGTCATGAAACAGAAGGCACAGTAATGGCCAAGAGTGAGTGGTTCGAAACCGTTGCCGAAGCGCAGCGGCGTGCGAAGAAGCGTTTGCCGAAGTCCGTGTATGCCGCGCTGGTGGCGGGGTCCGAGCGCGGGTTGACGATCGACGACAACATGGCGGCGTTCGGCGAGCTCGGCTTCGCCCCGCATGTGGCGGGGTTGTCGGACAAGCGTGACTTGTCGACGACGGTGATGGGGCAGTCGCTGTCGTTCCCGGTGATGATCTCCCCGACGGGTGTGCAGGCAGTGCACCCGGACGGTGAGGTCGCTGTCGCGAGAGCTGCTGCGGCGCGGGGGATTCCGATCGGATTGTCCTCGTTCGCCAGTAAGTCGGTGGAGGAGGTCGCGGCGGCCAATCCGCAGACCTTCTTCCAGATGTACTGGGTGGGTTCGCGTGAGATCCTGCTGCAGCGGATGGAGCGGGCCCGTGCCGCGGGAGCTGTCGGGTTGATCATGACCCTGGATTGGTCGTTCTCGAACGGCCGCGATTGGGGCAGCCCGTCGATCCCGGAGAAGATGGACCTCAAGGCCATGGTTCAGTTCGCCCCGGAAGGCATCATGCGACCGAAGTGGTTGTGGGAGTTCGCCAAGACCGGGAAGATCCCGGATTTGACTACCCCGAACCTGACGCCACCCACCGGTGGTCCCGCGCCGACGTTCTTCGGGGCGTATGGGGAATGGATGGGTACTCCGTTGCCGACGTGGGAGGACGTGGCCTGGCTCCGTGAGCAGTGGGGTGGGCCGTTCATGCTCAAGGGAGTGATGCGGGTCGACGATGCGAAGCGGGCTGTCGACGCCGGGTGCACGGCGATTTCGGTGTCCAATCATGGCGGCAACAATCTGGACGGCACTCCGGCGCCGATCCGGGCGTTGCCTGCGATCGCCGAGGCCGTCGGCGATCAGATCGAGATCACCCTCGACGGCGGAATCCGACGCGGCAGCGACGTCGTGAAAGCCCTGGCACTCGGAGCGCGGGCTGTGCTCATCGGGCGGGCGTATCTGTGGGGCCTGTCTGCCGGTGGTCAGGCGGGCGTGGAGAACGTGCTCGACATTCTTCGCGGCGGAGTCGATTCCGCTGTCCTCGGACTCGGGCACACCTCGGTACAGGACCTCTCACCCTCGGATGTGGTGATGCCGGCCGGGTTCGACCGCAGGCTGGGTGTGTGACCGACTGGTTCGAGACTGTCGCCGAGGCGGAGCGGCGTGCGAAGAGGCGTCTGCCGAAGTCCGTCTATTCGGCACTGGTCGCGGGCTCGGAGCGGGGTCTGACCGCTGCGGACAACACTGCCGCGTTCGGTGAACTCGGGTTCGCCCCGCATGTTGCAGGCTTGTCGGACACGCGCAATCTGTCGACAACGCTGATGGGACAGTCTCTTTCGTTTCCCGTGATGATCTCCCCGACGGGTGTGCAGGCGGTCCACCCGGACGGCGAGGTCGCCGTCGCCAGAGCTGCAGCGGCGCGGGGCATTTCGATGGGATTGTCGCTGTTCGCCAGCAAACCCATCGAGGACGTCGTCGCAGCGAATCCACAGACGTTCTTTCAACTTCACTGGGTCGGTTCACGAGAGTTGTTGCTGCACATGCTTCAGCGTGCACGTGATGCAGGCGCGGTCGGACTGATCGTGACGATGGACTGGTCGTTCTCCGAGGGCCGCGACTGGGGCAGTCCGGTGATACCGGAACGCCTCGATCCGAGGGCGATGTTCCGGTTTGCGCCGCAAGCGCTGTGTCGGCCACGGTGGCTGACACAGTGGGCGCGCTCGGGCACGTTCCCCGACTTGACCGCACCCAACCTCGCGCCGCCCGGCGGGGTTCCGCCGACGTTCTTTGCCGCGTATCGCGAGTGGAAGTCCACCCCGCTGCCCACGTGGGAGGACATCGCCTGGCTACGCGAGCAGTGGGGCGGGCCGTTCATGCTCAAGGGGATTTCGCGGGTCGACGACGCGTTGCGGGCCGTGGACGCAGGCGTTACCGCGATCTCGGTGTCCAATCACGGTGGGAACAATCTCGACGGTTCCCCGGCGTCGGTAAGGGTATTGCCGTCCATCGCCGAGGCAGTGGGCGATCAGGTGGAGATCACCCTGGACGGTGGCATCAGGCGGGGAAGTGACGTGGCGAAGGCGCTTGCTCTCGGTGCGCGGGCGGTGTTGATCGGGCGGGCGTATCTGTGGGGTTTGGCGGCGAACGGTCAAGCAGGCGTGGAGAACGTTCTCGACATTCTGCGCGGCGGTCTGGACTCCGCGGTCCTCGGTCTCGGACATGCATCGGTGCACTCGCTGGGCCCAAGCGACGTCGTCGTACCGCCAGGCTTCGCTCGCTCGACTCAGCCCGCCCGGCGCAGTTGATACGAACCGACAGTCACCATTCGGACAGGTGAGTATGACCGTCCTGGAGCGCCCGAGCGAACAGAGCGGCCTTCGTCGGAGCGCTGCGTCCGACCGCCGCGTATTTCTGCCGAATACGGGTTATGTGCGTGTTGATCGTGCCGACCGAGATATAAACGGACCGAGCTGCAACCGTCTTCGAGTCCGAGGCGAACCAGGCAAGCATGACCTCGATCTCGCGTGCGCTCAGCGCAGGCTTGCGGTGAAGAGGGTCGAGCCGCGCCGGGCGTGCAACGAGTGCCGGCTGCACCGGCGTCCGGAACGAGTGATGCGCCGCCGACGTCAGCATCTGTTCGAGCATGAATGTCCCCCTCGACTTTCGACCGATCTCTTGTACTGCAGCGTCCATCGTCGGAGAAAATTCGGGGCGGATCCAGCGGTGCACCGAACTCCATACAGGGTCAATACGGACGACCTCGGATTCGATGCGACCGTCATTCGAACGGAGTAACTTGCTGTTTCTGCTGCTCAGCGAAGCGTTCGCACGCATCTGTAGGTGATTTACCGGCTCTATAGTGCGCTCATGACCATTGAGCGCCCGGATCCCTCGTCGATCTCGGACCGCAGCGAGTTCGCGGCGGCACTGCGTTCGATCAGGATCGATGCGGGTGCAACAGTTCGTGAAATCGTCGAGCGTTCCGGTGGTCTGCACGGCACCATCAGCGGCTGGTTTTCCGGTCACCACCTTCCGACCAAAGCCAGCGCCGAGATGTTCTCGGCCGTCCTCGTCGCGTGCGGAGTCGAAGACGAAGGCGAGCGCGCACGGTGGTGGAATGCGGTGTCGAGGGTGCGGTCCATCCCGGGCAGGCGGACTGTCGATCCGGTGAAGGGCGACCCTCCGTACAAGGGCCTGGAAGCGTTCGAGTCCGCCGATGCAGAGTGGTTTTTCGGACGAGACGATGTGATCGAGCGACTCGGCGTGCGCGTCCGTGACGCCCTCGACTCCGGCGGCGGCATTGTCTTCGTGGTCGGCGCTTCGGGCTCGGGTAAGTCCTCGCTCCTGCGCGCTGGATTGGCATCGAGGTTCCCTCGCTCGCAGGTCCATTCCGGCGTCGGCGATATTCGGGCATTCCCCGAGCGAATGGAATCGTTCGCGCCGGGTTCTGTTCTCGTCCTGGATCAAGCCGAGGAGCTGTGGACGCTGGCGTCAGCGGGTGAGCGCGAGAGCTTTCTCCGTGCGGCATCGTCGCTGCCGAACTCTGATTCGGTTCTCGTGGTCGGCCTGCGGGCCGACTTCTATCAGGACGCCGTGTCGGAGGATGCGCTGCTTGCCGGACTTTCGGACAACCCGGTTGTCGTCGGGCGTCTCACCGAAACGCAACTGCGTGAAGTCATCGTGTCGCCTGCCGCGAAGGCCGGCTTCACCGTCGACGACGCCCTGGTGCAGGTGTTGGTTGGCGAATTGGGTCCGCGTGGATCGCAATTCGCCCACGACTCCGGTGCCCTGCCGTTGCTCTCGCACGCGCTGCTGACGACGTGGCAGGTGTCGAGAGGCAGGACGCTGACCGTCGCGGACTACCTCGCGACCGGCGGGATCGGAGGTGCGGTGGGGCAGAGCGCCGAGGAAGTGTTCTTGGCCCTGACCGCCGAACAGCAACGCGAAGCACGACGCATCTTCATGCGTCTGGTCAATCTCGACGACGACGTGGTGACGCGTCGCCGCGTCGATCGTGTCGGGCTGTTCTACGGAAACGAGAACGCAGACGCCGTCACCGACGTCGATGTGGTGGTCGAGCGGTTTGCCGCGCGCAGACTGCTGACCGTCGAAGAAGAGACGGTCCAGGTGACCCACGAGGCGCTGCTCACGGCGTGGCCGCGGCTCGGTGAATGGCTCGACGACGATCGTCAGTGGCTCGTCGAACACCGTCGACTCACCCAGGCGGCAGAACTGTGGAACAACAACGACCGAGACGACGGTTCGCTGCTGTCTGCGTCGAGGCTGCTGCTGGTGCAGGAATCCATCGGCCCGGTGCGTCGGCGAGACCTCAATTCCGTCGAGAGGCTCTACCTGGAAGCGAGCGCGGAACGAGTCGAGCAACAGAACCGAAGCGATCGTCGCCGTCGGCGCACCCTCGAGACTCTTGTCGCAGCACTCGCGTTTCTGACCGTGCTGGCCGTGACACTGGCGGTAACCGCGTTCGTTGCCCGATCGGATGCGAACAGTCGGCGGGTCGACGCCGAACGCGCCGAAGCCGAGGCCGTCTCTCGTCAGATTGCTGGTGTCGCAAACCAATTGAGGAACCAAGATCCCGGTCTGGCGGCGTACTTCGCGTTGGCGTCGTACGAGGTGGACCGAACGTCCGAGGCGCGATCGGCACTGCTCGATTCCTCCGCGATCCACACGCCGGTGCGGTTACTCGGTGTGGAGGGCGGGGCGGTGACTGCCGTCGACCCTCGCGGAAGCATCGTGGCAACAGCGGGTTCCGACGGGCGCGTGCGGATGTGGTCCCTCGCGGACGGACACGCGCATCTCGGCGAGATCGTTTCCAGGGACGTGTCCGCGCTGGCGTTCGATCCGCGGGGTGGCGTTCTCGCCGTGGGTGGGTTCTACGGCGTCGAACTGTGGGATGTGTCGGATCCGACGGCACCGATATTGTTGTCGCGCAACGATGTCGACGAGGTGCGAAGCCTGTCCTACTCTCCTGATGGCCGCTTGCTTGTCGTCGGTACCGGGGCCGAGTCGTTGCCTTTGCTCGACGTCGCCGACCCCGCGCGGCCGACTGCAGCGGCCGAAGTGGCTCAACCCGGTTCGCCGACAGCGACCGAATTCAGTCCCGATGGTCGGTACCTGGTGACGGTCGGCCCCGGGCGCGCGATGCGGTTGTGGGACGCGAGCAGGCTGACCGCGTCTCCAGCAGCCGCCGCTGTTCCGCTGATCGACATCCCCTCGGACGGATCGACCTACACCGCGCAACAGCTGGCCTTCTCTCCCGACGGCACCACACTGATCGCGGGTACTACAGGTCGCGAGGTTCTGCGGTGGGCTGTCGACGGCGGCCGGTTGTCGCCTCTGCCGGCGTTGACGGGATTCACCAGCTATGTCAACGATGTGGCGTTCAGTGGGGATGGGACTCTGATCGCTGCGGCGAGTTCGGACAATTCATCGAAAGTGTGGGACGCGGCCTCGGGAAAGCCAGAACTGACGCTTCCCGGTCCTTCCGAGGTGAGTTCGCTCGTATTCACGCCGGATCGCTCGTCGATCGTCACTGCCAGTGGCGATGGCATCACCCGAATCTGGCCGCTTCCTGGGCCGGCCCTCGCCGACGCCGGCGACACGATCTTTCAGAACCCCATCGGTGCATCGGGCACCCGTTTGCTCGCCGGAGCAGGCACCCGAGCCTCCGCCACGACGCTCTGGGACGTCTCGGACGTCGAGCATCCGGTGGCGTCGGCACCGTTGGTGGTCGGTGACGGTATGGACCAGACGGGTGCGGTGGCGCTCACCGTCGACGGCAATCGGGCTGCCGTCGGTACGACGACCGGCGGTTTCCAGCTTTGGGACACAACCGATCTCGCTGATCCGGTGGCGCTCGGTACCGTTCGTACGGCAACTACCAGCTTGACTGCTGTGTTGGTCTTCGACCGCACCGGGACCCTGCTGGTCGCGTCCGGCCAGAACTCGAACGACGTGTCGTTGTGGTCGCTGGCCGAGCCCGCAACCCCACGGGCGTTGTCGACCCTGGAGGCGGGGAACTACCCCGCGGGAATGGCGCTGTCGCCCGACGGTTCGGTACTCGCCATCGCCAGTGTGGGGGGCGTGGTCGAACTGTGGGATGTCGGCGACCCGAGCGATCCGCGCCGGACGGCCGTGCTCGGCGGTTTCGGAAGTAGCGTCCAGGCCGTGGCCATCTCACCGGACGGGCACACTCTTGCCGCGGGCAGTGCGGATCGCTCGATTCGATTGTGGGACATGGCGAACTCGGCCGAGCCGCAGCACCTGGCTCGCATCGTCGGGCCGTCCAGCCCGATCTACTCGCTCTCGTTCGATAGGTCCGGTGAACGGATGGCTGCCGGTGACGGGGGATCGACGCTGTGGTTGTGGAACGTAGGCGACCGCACCGCACCCGAGCAGTACGCCGCCCTCTCCGCGTACGGTCAGCGCGTCAACGATGCGGGTTTCGCCGCAGACGGACGCGTGGTGTTCGGCGGTGGTACGGCCCGTGACGTTCGCATCTGGCGCACCGAGCCGGAGGAGGTGCGCAGTCGCCTGTGTGGATCCGGAGGATCGGTGGTCACAGAGGCCGAATGGGTCCAGTACCTGCCCGGCGTTCCTTACCGAGAGTTGTGTAGCAGCTGACCGGCTGAGGATGGTGTACTTGCGCAATGACCGAAAGGTTTCCGAGAAGCGCTTCGACGTCTGCTCTCGTCGCACTCGTGGCGTCCTGCGTGGTGATCTACGTCGGGTTGTTCGAAAACTCGATGTCCACGGCCCTGCAGGTCGTACTGCTGCTCGTCGGCGTACTGGTTGCCGGCGCAGCAATCGGTTACACCGTCGCCAAGCTGGGTCGGTCCAGGTAACGCTCAGGGCCTACTGAATCCGTCGAGCATCCCTGTGTAGAGCTTGGGCGGCGGGGCGGCGAATTCGCCGCGCTTTCCGGTGCGCAGTCCGAGGGTTACAAGGGACTGCACGAACAGTGTTCCCGCGGCCACACCGTCGACGACGGGTACACCGATCTCGGCCGAAATGTGTTGGCAGAGATCGGCCATGCCCGCGCAGCCGAGAACCACAGCATCGCTGCCGTCGGTCTCGACGGCGACGCGACACGCTTCGGTGACGATCTTGCGGGCGTCGGGGTCGGTCTCGAGATCGAGGACCGGCAAGTCGCACGCATGGATGCCGAGGCAGTGGCGGCCGAAGCCGTAGTGATGCGCCAGATCCTGTGCCCGGCCGACGGTGCGGCCGAGGGTGGTGACGACACTGAATCCGCGGCCCAGGAAACTCGCGGCGTGCATTGCCGCCTCCGCGATACCGATGACCGGCCCGAACGCAGATTCGCGGGCCGCGTCGATGCCGGGATCGCCGAAGCAGGCTATGACGTAGCCGTCGACCCCCGCAGCTTCGCCACTGGCGATCTCGGCGAGAATGCCGGGGACACTGAGGGCTTCGTCCACGTGGCTTTCGATGGATACCGGCCCCATCGAGGGACTGACCGCATCGATGATTGTGCCCGGGCCGACTACGGCCCGGGCACAATCACCGATCGTTGCGGTCATCGAACCGGTGGTGTTCGGATTGATGACCTTGATGAGCACGTACGAAATCCTATGCCTTGGCTGGAACGTCGAAGTTGGTGACAGCGAGCTTGGTCTTCGTCGCCAGATAGAAGTACATGACGAAGCCGATGCCGCAGCCGATGAACCAACTGTACTTCGAGGCCGTCGACATACCGGCGATCTCCATGCCGTCGATTGCTCCGTTGAAGAGCACGGTGAACATGGCTACGAGCGCGCCGACGACGGTCGAGTACACCGCTGCCGGGTTGTAACCCTTCGAGTACCAGTACAACCCGGTCGGCGACATCGAGAACAGTTCGTCGACAACGACTTTCTGCTTGCGGACGAGGTAGTAGTCGGCGATCAGGATGCCGAACAACGGTCCGATGAACGCACCGAGAGTTTCCAGGGTCAGGTGAATGACCTCGGGATTGTTGTACAGGTTCCACGGGGTGATGAGCACCGAGCCGATGGCCGCGATCATGCCGCCGGCACGCCAGCTGATCTTCTGGGGGCTGACGTTGGAGAAGTCGAATGCCGGCGAGATGAAGTTGGCGACGATGTTGATGCCGATAGTGGCGATCGTGAAGGTCAGAGCACCGAGGACGATCGCGAACGTGCTGTCGATTCGCGCGACGGTCTCGACCGGGTCGGTGATCAGCTCACCGAACACCGGCAGCGTCAGCGAGGCAGTGACGACGACGAGAATCGAGAACACCAGGAAGTTCACCGGCAGGCCGAGGAAGTTGCCCTTCTTCACTGCGGCATAGGACTTGCCGTAACGCGAGAAGTCGCCGAAGTTGAGCATCGGACCGGAGAAGTACGAGACCACGAGCGCAATGGCACCGAGCATCACCGGGATCGAGCTCAGACCCGTGTGCTCGACCTCGCCGAGGTTGAGGTCGATCGCGCCCCAGCCGGCTTTCCAGATCAGGTAGCCGCACAGCATGAACATCACGACGTAGACCGCAGGGCCGCAGAAGTCGATGAACTTGCGAATGGACTCCATGCCACGCCAGAAGACCGCGGCTTGCACGACCCAGAGGAACAGGAAGCTCGCCCAGCCGAGCAGCGAGAGTCCGACGAAACCGTAGTCCGCAGTCACCGCGTACGGAGCCAGCGACGGGAACAACTTGATCAGCACGATATCGAGTGCGGCCGAGGCCAGGAACGTCTGAATGCCGTACCAGGCCACCGCGATCAGGCCGCGGATGATGGCCGGGATATTGGCACCGAGGACGCCGAAGACGCTGCGGCAGATGACCGGGTACGGAACCCCCGACACCTGGCTGGGCTTGGCGACGAGGTTGCAGAAGAAGTAGACGATCGTGATGCCGACGAGGAGTGCGATCAGCACCTGCCAACTGGCCAGCCCGAGCGCGAACAGGCTGCCCGCGGTCACGTAGCCACCGACCGAGTGCACATCCGACATCCAGAAGGCGAACAGGTTGTACGAGGTCCAGGTCTGCTTCTTCAGCGGAGCAAGATCCTCGTTGGTCAGTCGCGGGTCGTAACTGTCCTTGATCAGTCCGCCACCGACGGGGTGGCCCGCGGCTTCCACAAGATCTCCCGTTTGGGCGGGACCGTGCGCTGTATCTGTCATCGATGCTCCTGACGGCATGGCGTATGAGGTGAACGAAGGAGATGAATGAGGAAAAGTTAGCGGCGAAGTGTTGCGCGCTCGTGACGTAAGCGATATATCTTTGGCGGAATTTCTATCGCGTCTGGTCGGGTGGCGGATCGGCGAACAATCCGTGGTCGTTCGACAATGTCGAAATGACCGAATTGAGACGCGTGTGATGATGCTGCGCGGCTCGCAGCAGGCCCGCGGAATCGCCGGCGAGAAAGGCCGTGAGCATATCTGCGTGATCGCTGTGCAGTGATGCCCTGTCCGATCCGGCCACGTGAACCATCGGCTGTATGGGTTCGGTTATGTTCCAGGCAGATTCAAGCATGTGAAGCAACCGATGCATGCGGCACGGGCGGGTCAGGGACAGGTGGAATTCACGCGAGAGCCGATGGTATTCACGTGAGTCGTCCTGGGTCAGTGAGGCCTCGAGCAGGCGATTGACCTCGATGAGGTGGGCGCGGTCGTCCTCGGTGGCGAGATCCACCGCGACCGGAAGGGCTGCGGTCTCCAGAACCTCTCGCACGATGTACATTTCGCGAAGCTCGGCCGCGGTCAACTGAGCGACCGTGTAACCGAGATTCGGTCGATGATCGACCAATCCCTCACCGATGAGTGTCTTGAGAGATTCGCGCACCGGGATTCTGCTCACCCCGAAAAGTTCCGCTACCTCGTTGAGTGGGATCGGCGTATTCGGTGGCGCATCGCCGGCGAGAATTACTCGGCGTAACTCTCGAAGAATTGTCGGCTGTGGACCACCCGGCGTCGTTATCGACAATTGCGAGAGAAATATCGACCGGCGACGGGGTGGCACGAACCGAAGGTTAGCGGCGCAGTGTTTCGACGGCGTGACGTTCTCGTTCCATACCGATAGCATCGGCACCCATGGCCACGGACCCCCTCGGTACGCAGTACTGGCCGGACGTCGATGGGTCCGGGACCCTCGTGGTGCCGGTCGGCTCGATCGAGCAACACGGACCGCACCTGCCGCTCGATACCGACACCCGGATCGCCACCGCCGTTGCGCACACCATCGACAACGCGCTCGTTGCTCCCGCGATCGCGTACGGGTCCAGCGGCGAGCACGAGGGATTTCCCGGCACCGTGTCGATCGGCGCTGCAGCACTCGAGACGGTGCTCGTGGAATACGGGCGCTCCGCGTGCCGGTGGGCCGAACGGGTGGTGTTCGTCAACGGGCACGGCGGCAACGGGCCCGCCCTGCGATCTGCAGTGCTGCTGCTGCGCTACGAGGGGCGTGACGTCGTCTGGTTCCCGTGCGCGGTGCCCGGAGCAGATGCTCACGCTGGGCGCACCGAAACGTCGATGCTGCTGCACCTTTCGCCCGAGGTAGTGGATATGAGCAAGGCGGAGGTGGGCAATGTGACCGACATCGCCGCCCTACTTCCTGCGCTGCGCGCCGACGGCGTCGCATCGGTCGCTGCAAACGGTGTGCTCGGCGACCCCTCCGGAGCCGATCCGGAGGAGGGGCGTCGGGCGTTCGAGCTACTTCGAGCCCGCGCCGGCGATGCGGTGCGAAGATGGAGTCCCTCCGAGCATGGAGTGATCGCGTGACCGACCTGGGCGAAACGCCTGTTCAGCGTCCCGCGATCGAATCCGAAGAAACGGGCAGCAGGTATGTTCCGTCCGATTTTGCGGGTGGCCGACACACCAGAGGCTTGTCCGCTTACGATCTCCTGATGGGTGAAGGTCGGTTGCCTGATGGCTTCGGGGTGAGAGTCGATCCACGCGTACGCACATTCTCCGAAGGACGCGTCCTGATCGGTGGTTCGCCGACACGGATGCTCACACTCGCACCGACGGCGGCCGCGATGATCGGCGACGGTTTCATCGAAGTGACCGACTCGCAGTCCGCACTCGTCGCACGCAAACTTCTCGACTCGGGAGTCGGCAACCCGCGCCCGATGTCGATCCCGTCGCCGTCCGACGTCACCGTCGTCGTTCCGCTCAAGAACAACGAGGCCGGGCTCGAGCGTCTGATCACGGCGTTGCACGGGCTGCATGTCATCATCGTCGACGACGGGTCCGACATCCCGGTCGCAGTGCCGCGGATGGCGTGCAGTGTGGGCAGTGTGACGGTGCTCCGGCACGAGCGCTCACGCGGACCGGCTGCGGCGCGAAATACCGGATTACGCTGCGCTACAACTGATTTTGTCGCATTTCTGGATTCGGACGTCGTGCCGCGCAAGGGCTGGCTCGAGGTGATGCTAGGTCATTTCTCGGATCCTGCTGTGGCGTTGGTGGCACCCCGCATCGTCGCGCTCGAGCCCGAAGGCAGTGCGCTGGCCCGATACGAGCACGCACGCTCGTCGCTCGATCTCGGTCGCAGAGAAGCGGCAGTGCGGGCCGGGAGCTCGGTGTCCTACGTACCCAGCGCCGCGATGTTGCTGCGCCGGTCCGTTGCGATGGACTGCGAAGGATTCGACGAGTCGATGCACGTGGCGGAGGATGTGGACCTGTGCTGGCGGCTGCAGGAGGCAGGGTGGCGGTTGCGCTACGAGCCCGTCGCCCACGTTGCTCACGAGCACCGCGTCACCTTCGTCGAATGGTTCGCTCGCAAGTTGTTCTACGGAACCGGTGCCACACCGTTGTCCGCTCGTCATCCGGGAATGGTGCCGCCGATTGCGATGTCTCCATGGACGCTCATCGCGTGCCTGCTCGCTGCGAGTCTGACGCGGATCGGACTCGTCGGCGCAGCTGCGACACTCGGCGTGACGGTTGTTCGACTTCGCAAGATGTTCGTCGGCTTGGACCAGCCCACTCGCATCGCGGCGATTCTTGCCGCGGAAGGTTTTGTGGCGGGGTTGTGGCAACTGGCGTCGGCCTTGTGCCGACATTATTGGCCGATCACCCTTCTCGCTGTATTGCTGTCCAGTCGAATTCGAAAGATCGCACTCGGATTGGCTGTCGCAGAGGCATTCTCGGATTGGAGTAAGCACCGCGAACTCGGCGGTCTCGATCCGGTGCGCTATGCCTTCTTCAAACGAGCCGACGATATTGCCTACGGTGCGGGGTTGTGGAAAGGCGCTCTGTCGGCCCGAAGCATCGATGCGCTCAAGCCACGCTTGGACGGCTGACGCGGTGCGAACCCGGCCCGATCCGTCGATGGTGTGAACCGGATCGAGTACGCGGACGTCATAGTCGTCGGCGGTGGCTCCTGCGGCTGTGTCGTTGCCTCTCGGTCGAGCGAGAATCCCGATCGATCGGTGTTGTTGCTCGAAGCCGGACCCACGTTCTCTGCTGTCGCTGAAGTCCCGGCCGACCTGACCGACGCATCGATGCTTCCCATCGGACCCGGCAGCGAATGGGTGGGAACGTACTCGGCCGAACTCACCTCCGGCGTCGGCCGAACGATTGCTCGAGGCCGGGTGCTGGGCGGCTCGGGCGCAGTGAACGGTGGTTACTTCGTTCGTGCCACGCCCACGGACTTCGACACCTGGCCGCAGTCGCTGTGGTCTTTCGAGCAGGTGCTGCCGTTCTACCTCGGCTCCGAAACAGATCTCGATGCCGGGATGCAGAGGCGGTGGCACGGATCTCGCGGACCCATGCCGGTCGCGCGCACCCCGGTACACAGTCGACATCCGATCACGACGGCATTCGTCGATTCTGCAGTGAATGCAGGATTTTCGATGCAACAGGACCTGAACTCTCCCGGAGCGTCCGCCGGGGGAGTCGGTGCTGTGCCGTTGAACATCCGCAACGGCACCCGCGTAAGTGCAGCTCTCGCATATCTTTTGCCGATCCTGGATCGGCAGAACTTACGCGTGCAGGGAAATTCGACGGTGACGTCGTTGATGTTCCACGGCAGCAGGGTGATCGGCGTCGAGATGGTCGTCGACGGCGTGCGCAGTATCGTGAGGTCCGACAAAGTGATTCTGTCTGCCGGTTCTGTGCACACCCCGGCACTGTTACTTCGATCAGGTATCGGTCCAGCTGATGATCTTGTTGCGCTGGGGATTTCGGTCGTGGTCGACAGCCCTGGTGTGGGTCGAGGTTTCAGTGACCATCCCGAGGTTGCCGTTCCCGTCGTCGGGAAGAACGAACGTCCGTCGAAATCGCCTGCGCTGGAGGCGGTTCTACATGCAGGCGCTGTGGAAATCAGGCCGTACACCAGAAAGTTCGACCGGCTGATCTCCGGTCTCCAGCCCGGGCCGCACGTAGTCGGCGTCGGCCTGATGCGATCGACGAGTCGCGGGAGCATTGCGCTGCGCAGTACGGACCCGTTAGCGGCTCCGGACGTGCGGTACCACTATCTCGAATCGGAGGTCGACCGGCGCGCTATGCGCGAGGGCGTCGAACTCGCGCGCGATCTGCTGGCGTCGCCGATCATGTCGGAGACCGTGACTGTGTCCACGATCGAGAATCCCCTCGCAGCGCTCGGCACATCACTGCACCTGTCCGGTAGCGCCAGGATGGGGCCCGAGTCGGATCCGAGTTCGGTACTGGACGATCGCTGCCGGGTGCGCGGCGTCGACGGACTCTTCGTCGTCGATACCTCGGCATTCCCGGTGGTGCCCAGCCGTGGGCCACACGCGACGGCCGTCATGTTCGCCGAGCGTGCTGCTGCCTTGATTGCAGACCACGATCGGCGCGGGGAAGCGTAGCGTTCGTGGTCTGGGGACCGTTCAGGTTCCCCAATAGATGGGTTACTGCCATGTCGGACAAATCGCCCCGCAACACGATGACCAAGAAAACCGGCAAATCTCTCAAGGACAAGCGCGCAGACAAGCGGGCGAAGTCCAGTGGTGACACCAGCAACGACATCATCACCTCGGCCGTCAAGAAGAAGTAGCCACTCGCGGTCGACGTGACCGGGCCCGCCGCTCGCGTCGACCACGGCTGTATCCTTGCTTGTGAGCTGGGTTACAGCAATGTGGACAGGTCACGGAGGAAGCGTCGAATGGCAAGCCGATCGGACAGTGGCGGCAACCCCTGGGTCGCAGTGCGCCCGGGCGAGGACGTCGCCGTTCTGGCGCGCCAAATGTCCAGTGCCCATCAGTCTTTCGTCGACGACATCCGTACGCACGGTTCGACGGTTCGGTCCGTCGTGCTCGATTCGTGGATGCGCAGTCGCACCAAGGGCGTCGATCCCGACGGTGGAAACGACACTCCGATTCTGACCGGGCCGGATCTCGAGCGCTACCGCAACGGTCATCCGATGGCCATCATCCGCCCGGTCATTCGCAAGCTATTGGTCGAGGACGCTTCCGATACGGGATTGCTCGTGGCGATTTCGGATGCGGAGGGACGCCTGCTGTGGGTGGAGGGTGATTCTGCGGCGAAGGATCGGGCGCTCACGATGGACTTCGCCGAAGGCGTCGACTGGAGCGAGGAGAGCAAGGGCACCAATGCTCCCGGTACCGCGCTCGCGGTCGACCACAGTGTGCAGATCTTCGCGTCGGAGCATTTCTCTCGGTCGGTGCACGAGTGGAGCTGCTCGGCGGCACCGGTGCACCACCCCACCAGCGGTCACATTCTGGGAGCCATCGACATCACCGGTGGCCCGCGGGTGGCGGTGCCCGAGGTGCTCTCTCTGGTGCGTGCCACCGTCGCCGCGGCCGAATCCGAGTTACGTCTGCACTTGATGAACTCGCCGAAATCGTTGGGCGACACGGCTCCTCGACTCGAAGTTCTCGGATCCGGCCGACCGGGAGTGGTTCGCGGATCCGGCCGTGTGCCGCTTTCCCAGCGACACGCCGAAATCTTGCTGCTGTTGGGTGAGCATCCGGAAGGGCTCAGCTCGGACCACCTCGCGGTGCTCCTCGACGAGCAGGAACTCGATTCCGTCACCATCCGCGCCGAGATGTCGAGACTGCGCAAGACCTTCGGCACGGCAGGTCTGGCTTCGCGGCCCTACCGTCTGGTCGGCGAGTTGACCTCCGATGTCGGCGACATCCGGCGCGCGCTGGACCGCGGCGACGTCGACGCTGCTCTACGGATCTACTCCGGCCCAGTACTCCCGGGGTCGTCCGCGCCCGGCATCGAGAGCATCCGGGAGGAACTGCGGTCTCGTATGCAGGCCGCGTTGCTCCGGCTCGGAGACCCGGTGCTGCTCGCGCAGTGGACCTCGTCCATCCACGGGCGCACGGACGTCATCGCTTGGGAGGCCTACCGGGCCACTCTGAGCAGGGATTCTGCGCTCTACGGTCAGGTGAGCGCGCGCATCGATCTACTCGATCGCGAACTCGGAATCTGACGCACCCGTCGCGCCCCGCCGGTGCGAAATATCGGCAACGTACTTGCAACGTTGCACGGCCTAGTGTCCTGAATCACACACCGCATCAACTGTGAAGCACGTGTCGATCAGGAGGATTATCAATGTCCGTCTACGCCCGTCCAGGTACCGCCGATTCCGTCATGTCGTTCCAGTCGCGCTACGACAACTGGATCGGCGGCGAGTGGGTACCGCCGGTCAAGGGCCAGTACTTCGAGAACCCGACTCCCGTCACCGGTGAGAACTTCTGCGAGGTCGCCCGCTCCACGTCCGAAGACATCGAACTCGCACTCGACGCGGCACACGCCGCAGCACCAGCGTGGGGCAAGACGTCCGCCGCCGAGCGCGCAGTGATCCTCAACAAGATCGCCGACCGCATCGCCGAGAACCTCGAGTCCATCGCGCTGGCAGAATCCTGGGACAACGGCAAGCCGATCCGCGAAACCCTCAACGCCGATATTCCGTTGGCCATCGATCACTTCCGGTACTTCGCCGGCTGCATTCGCGCGCAGGAGGGCTCGCTGTCCGAAATCGACAGCGACACAGTGGCTTACCACTTTCACGAGCCGCTCGGCGTAGTCGGACAGATCATCCCGTGGAACTTCCCCATCCTCATGGCCGTGTGGAAGCTCGCGCCTGCACTCGCGGCGGGTAATGCCGTGGTGCTCAAGCCCGCCGAGCAGACCCCCGCGTCGATCCTGCACCTGATTTCGATCATCGGTGACCTGCTGCCCCCGGGCGTGATCAACATCGTCAACGGCTTCGGTGTCGAGGCAGGAAAGCCGCTGGCATCGAGCCCGCGTATTTCCAAGATCGCGTTCACCGGCGAGACCACCACCGGCCGCCTGATCATGCAGTACGCCTCGCAGAACCTGATTCCCGTGACACTGGAGCTCGGTGGCAAGAGCCCCAACGTCTTCTTCTCCGACGTGCTGCAGGCCAACGACGATTACCAGGACAAGGCCCTCGAGGGCTTCACGATGTTCGCTCTCAACCAGGGTGAAGTATGCACGTGCCCGTCGCGCTCGCTGATTCAGGCGGACATCTTCGACGAGTTCCTCGCCCTCGCTGCCATCCGCACCAAGGCTGTGCGACAGGGAGATCCGCTCGATACCGAGACCATGATCGGTGCCCAGGCATCGAACGACCAGCTCGAGAAGATTCTCTCGTACATCGAGATCGGCAAGGGCGAAGGCGCGCAGGTCGTCACCGGCGGCGAGCGCGCACAACTCGGCGGCGACCTCAACGGTGGCTACTACATGCAGCCCACCATCTTCACCGGCAAGAACAACATGCGCATCTTCCAGGAAGAGATCTTCGGACCGGTCGTCTCGGTCACGTCGTTCACCGACTACGACAACGCCATCGAGATCGCCAACGACACCCTGTACGGTCTCGGCGCAGGCGTCTGGTCTCGCGACGGCGGCATTGCCTACCGCGCCGGCCGCGATATTCAGGCCGGTCGCGTGTGGACCAACACGTACCACCAGTACCCGGCGCACGCCGCGTTCGGTGGCTACAAGCAGTCCGGTATCGGTCGCGAGAACCACAAGATGATGCTCGATCACTACCAGCAGACGAAGAACCTGTTGGTGAGTTACGCGCAGAAGGCACAGGGCTTCTTCTGATGCTGGACGCTCGGCCGCCTGCGCGGCTGAAGACCACCGTCGAGGCGATGGACTTGCTCCGTCGCCTCGGCGGTATCCACGGGGAACTGATGATGCATCAGTCCGGTGGATGTTGTGACGGATCGTCGCCGATGTGTTATCCCGCAGGCGAATTCATCGTCGGTGACCGCGACGTCCTGCTCGGGTTCATCGACCTGAGGCTCGGAGTGGGTGAGGTTGCGACGACTCTGCCCGAGGGGGCCGACGGGGTCGCGGTCTGGATTTCGGGGTCGCAGTTCCAGGCATGGAAACACACCCAGCTGGTACTCGACGTTGTGCCCGGCCGCGGTGGTGGGTTCTCGCTCGAGTCCCCGGAAGGGGTTCGCTTCCTGAGCCGAGGCCGCGCGTACACCGCCGAGGAGAACGAGATGTTGGCCGAGCACCCGCCGCTCGTCGGCGTCGACTGGGAAGAGGGTCGACGGCCCGAGGTTCCCGACGAACCTCTGGTTGTCGCCGAGGCTGTCGACGCATGTCCCGTCCCGGGGATGCTCCAAGGCTGAGTGCGGCTGCGCCGCAGTGGCGCGGTTGAATGCCGCAGGTGGCACTCGACCGCACCACTGCGCGGAGCGCATACAGTGCGAACAATGAAGAGCTCATCGAAATCCGACGCGGCCGAGGGCGGCGAGAGCCTGCGCACGGTGGTGATCGCGTTCGTCGCCAATCTCGGCGTCGCGATCGCCAAGACGTTCGCAGCGGTGTTCACCGGATCGGCGTCGATGGTCGCCGAAGCCGCGCACTCGTGGGCCGACACCGGTAACGAGATCTTTCTGCTCGTCGCCAATCGTCGGGGTTCACGCGGGCCGGACGATCGTCGGCCGCTCGGCTACGGACGCGAGACCTACTTCTGGTCGACACTCGCAGCCATCGGGCTCTTCGTCGCCGGTGCCGCGGTATCGGTGTGGCACGGCATCACCTCGTTGCTCGCCGGCGAATCGAGCAGTGAGAACTACCTCGTCGCGTACGTGGTGCTCGCCATCGCATTTTTGCTCGAGGGAGTCTCGTTCCTGCAATCGGTTCGGCAGATTCGCGGTGAAGCAGCCGAATACGACAAGGACTTCCTCGATTACGCACTCGAGACCTCGGACCCGACGCTGCGCGCAGTGTTCGCAGAGGACAGTGCAGCGTTGATCGGCATCGTGATCGCCGGTGCCGGAATCGGATTGCACCAACTGACCGGTAACGCCGCCTTCGACGCCATCGGATCCATTCTGGTGGGAGTACTTCTCGGAATCGTCGCGTTCGTACTGATCGATCGAAACCGCCGATTCCTCACCGGTGAACCGGGATCGAGAGCATTATGGAATGCGGTGGTGCAGCGAATCGAGCAACTCCCCGAGGTGGCGTCGGTCCGGTTCGTTCGCATCGAGTTCGTCGGTCCCAAACAGATCTACGTGGTGGCGAGTGTCGATCTCGTCGGTGATTTCGCAGAATCACGCATCGCGCACACGCTCCGGCGGCTGGAGCGTGAGTTGGAAACCAACAGAGCTGTGGTGGACGCGGTACTGACAGTCGCCGAACCGGACGAGGGCGACATCGGTGACATCAACGCGGTGGGGCACCAGGCGTAATTCGCCCGTCATTCATCGATGACGCGGCGCTTACATCACGGGCCTATCGTGAACCGATTCGCGCGCCACACGTGTTGTGAATCGTCCCCTCGGGCGTGAACCCGCTCCGAGCGCAACGGCTACGAGAGGCTTGCAATGTCCGTAGTAGACCCCCAGTCGTCTCATCCGAAAACCGGCTCGCACGAGAGCACACAGTCGCACGTCGAGGGCGGTGACTACCTGGTCAAGCGCACCCTGAAGAAGGGGACCGCGGGCTGGGTACTGCTGGCCGGCCTCGGAGTCAGCTACGTGATCTCCGGCGACTACTCGGGGTGGAACCTCGGTCTCGCCGAGGGCGGTTTCGGTGGCCTTCTGATCGCGGCGATCATCATCGCGGGTATGTACCTCGCCATGGTCCTCGGCATGGCAGAGATGTCTTCTGCCCTGCCCGCGGCAGGCGGCGGTTACACCTTCGCCCGCCGGGCCATGGGACCGTGGGGCGGATTCGCCACCGGTACAGCGATTCTCATCGAGTACGCGATCGCGCCTGCCGCAATCGCGACGTTCATCGGTGCCTACGTCGAATCGCTCGGACTGTTCGGGATCACCGACGGGTGGTGGGTCTACCTGGTGGTCTATGCGGTGTTCATCGGAATCCACCTCTCCGGCGCGGGCGAAGCCCTCAAGATCATGTTCGTCATCACCGGCATCGCCTTGGTCGGACTCGTCGTGTTCGCCATCGCAGCCATCGGTCAGTTCGACGCGAGCAACCTGACCGACATCGCGCCCACCGACGCTGCCGGGGCCTCGGGATTCCTGCCGTTCGGCTACCTCGGCATCTGGGCGGCCGTGCCGTTCGCCATCTGGTTCTTCCTCGCCATCGAGGGCGTGCCGCTGGCCGCGGAAGAGGCCAAGGATCCGACCAAGAACGTCCCGCGCGGCATCATCGCCGCCATGGGTGTTCTGCTCGTCACCGGTGCTGTCGTCCTGTTTCTGGTGACCGGAGCAGGCGGGGCCGACGCCGTCAAGGAATCGGGAAACCCGTTGGTGGAAGCCCTCGGTGACGGAACGGCGAGCAAGATCGTCAACTACATCGGCCTGGCCGGATTGGTCGCGTCATTCTTCTCGATCATGTACGCGTACTCGCGCCAGCTCTTTGCGCTCTCGCGCGCGGGATACCTGCCGAAGACACTGTCCATCACCAACTCTCGCAAGGCCCCGACTCTCGCACTGATCGTGCCCGGCGTCATCGGCTTCCTGCTCTCCCTGACCGGTCAGGGCGGAATGTTGCTCAACATGGCCGTCTTCGGTGCGGCACTGAGCTACGTTCTGATGATGGTCAGCCACATCGTGCTTCGCCGCAACGAGCCGAACATGGAACGGCCGTACCGAACCCCCGGGGGTGTCGTGACCACCGGATTCGCGTTGATCATCGCGGCTCTCGCCGTTGTCGCCACCTTCGTCGTCGATTCCACTGCGGCACTGTGGTGTCTGGCCGTGTTCGTGGCGTTCATGGCGTACTTCGGCATCTACAGCAGGCATCACCTCGTCGCGAATTCGCCGGACGAGGAGTTCGCCGCACTGGCCGAGGCCGAGGCCGAACTGGAATGACGATCTACACCCAACAGGTCTCGGGTACCACCTACACGTTCGACGGTCTGGTGGACCTGATGGCCAAGGCGACCCCGCTGCGGTCGGGTGACGAGTTGGCCGGTTGCGCAGCCGAATCGGATGCCGAACGGGCTGCTGCGCAGTGGGCATTGTCGGAGGTTTCACTCGATGTCTTCCTGCACGATCTGCTCGTTCCGTACGAGAGCGACGAGGTCACTCGGCTCATCATCGATTCGCACGACCGCATCGCATTCGGGGCCGTCTCGCACCTGACCGTAGGAGGTCTACGGGATTGGCTGCTGCAGGTGACCGCAGGGCCCGACGCGGCAGCGACACTGCGATCGGTCGCGGCAGGATTGACGCCCGAGATGGTCGCTGCCGTCAGCAAGATAATGCGAAACCAGGATCTGATCGCAGTGTCTCGGGCGGTGCAGGTGACGTCGGCGTTCCGGACGACGATCGGGCTACCCGGAACCCTCACCACGCGTTTGCAACCCAATCACCCGACGGACGATCCGCGTGGAATTGCGGCGGCCACGCTCGACGGTTTGCTGCTCGGATCGGGCGATGCGGTCATCGGGATCAATCCCGCAACCGACTCGCCTCAGGCCACAGCCGACCTGCTGCATCTGCTCGACGAGATTCGACAGCGCTTCGAGATTCCCACGCAATCGTGCGTGCTCTCGCACGTGACGACGACGATGGAACTGATCGACAAGGGAGTTCCCGTCGACCTGGTGTTCCAGTCCATCGCAGGCACCGAAGGAGCCAATTCGAGCTTCGGCGTGAACATTCCGCTTCTTCGGCAGGCCAACGAGGCCGGCCGATCGTTGCACCGCGGAACCGTCGGGAACAACGTCATGTATCTCGAAACCGGTCAGGGCTCCGCGTTGTCGGCGGGCGCGCACATCGGCACCGGTGACCGACCGGTCGATCAGCAGACCCTCGAGACACGCGCGTACGCGGTGGCCCGCGATCTGGAGCCGCTGCTGATCAACACCGTTGTCGGATTCATCGGGCCGGAGTACCTGTACGACGGCAAGCAGATCATCAGGGCCGGACTCGAAGATCACTTCTGCGGCAAGCTGCTGGGACTGCCGATGGGCGTCGACGTCTGCTACACCAACCACGCCGAGGCCGATCAGGACGACATGGACACGTTGCTCACGCTGCTGGGTGCGGCCGGAGTTGCATTCGTCATCGCGGTGCCGGGAGCCGACGACGTCATGCTCGGATACCAATCTCTGAGCTTTCACGACGTGCTCTACGTCCGACAGGTCCTCGGCCTGCGGCCCGCACCGGAGTTCGAGTCATGGCTCTCGCGCTTGGGCATGGTGGACGCCGACGGCAGAGTCCTCGACGTCGATGCCGCGGGATCGCCACTTCGAGCGTTGATGAGTGCGCGATGACAGACCCATCGGGCGCAGTGCCCGCGGAACGGCAGGAAGTGGCAGGAGTGGAGCCTGCGGAACGACCGGAAGTAGAGTTCTGGGGCGAGCTGCGAGCGATGACTCAGGCCCGAATCGGGCTGGGGCGTATCGGTGATTCCTTGCCGACCACCCGGGTGCTGGAGTTTCGCTCGGCGCACGCTGCCGCCAGGGATGCGGTGCACATGCCGCTCGATGTCGAGGAGTTCGTGAGCCGGGTGGAGCAGGTGGGGCTCGGTGCGCCGGCCGTGGTGACGTCGTTGGCGACCAGTCGTGCGGAGTATCTACGACGGCCCGATCTCGGTCGGCAACCCGAGGATCTGTCGGCGGTGGTGAACTCCGAGGACGAGATCGGAATCGTGTTGGGTGACGGGTTGTCCCCCCGCGCACTCGCCGATCACGGTGTGCCGATGCTCGAGGCGTTGAAAGCCGAACTGGCCGATCGGTATTCGATAGCGGCTCCGGTGATCGCGACCGAGGCGCGGGTGGCGCTGGGCGATCACATCGCCGCGGCGATGGGAGTGCGGACGGTACTGGTGCTGATCGGGGAGCGCCCTGGGTTGTCGGTTGCGGACAGTCTCGGCATCTACCTGACGCATCTGCCGAAGCCGGGCTGCACCGATGCCGACCGCAACTGCATCTCCAATATCCATCCGCCCGAGGGACAGGGATACGCACAGTCGGCGCGAATAGTAGCGGGCCTCCTGGCCGGGGCAAGAAAGCTCGGACGGTCCGGAGTGGCGCTCAAGGACACCTCACGCGCCGATGTGCTCGAGGCGACCGAAGCCCTCACGCTGGAGTGACATCCCCCTATTCGGGGGTGGCTGCGCGTGACGGCGGTCACTACCGTGGGGGCATGGACAGTTATTCTTCCGGTGCGTCGGACACAGCAGTTCTGGACGACACGATCGGCGCGAATCTGGATCGCACTGCGGCGCGGTACTCGGATCGTGATGCATTGATCGATGTTGCCTCCGGGCGGCGGTGGACCTATTCGGAGTTCGTCGCCGACGTGGATCTGTTGGCGGCCGGATTACTGGTGGCCGGTGTCGCGGTGGGTGACCGAGTGGGGATGTGGGCACCCAACTGTCCCGAATGGGTTCTGGCGCAGTATGCGACAGCGAAGATCGGGGCGGTGCTGGTCAACATCAACCCTGCGTATCGGTCACACGAGTTGCAATTCGTACTGAAGCAAGCCGGGGTGTCGGTGTTGTTGTCGGCCAAGGACTTCAAGGGCTCGGACTATGCCGCGATGATCGAGAACGCGCGACCCGAGGTGCCTTCGCTGCGTGAGGTTCTGTTCATCGGCAGCATTCAATGGGAAGCGATGACCGATCGTGGGCACCGTGCCTTGGCGAAGACTCCGAACATGATCACCGACGTCTCCGAACAGCTCCGTGCCGATGACGCGATCAACATTCAATACACCTCGGGCACGACGGGTTTCCCGAAGGGCGCGACGCTGAGTCACCGGAACATCCTCAACAACGGCTTCTTCGTCGGCGAGCTCTGCCACTACACCGCCGAGGACCGAGTGTGTATTCCGGTGCCGTTCTATCACTGCTTCGGCATGGTGATGGGCAATCTCGCGTGTACCTCGCACGGCTCGGCGATGGTGATTCCCGGACTCTCCTTCGATCCGGTCGCGACACTGACCGCCGTGGAATCGGAGAGATGCACGTCGCTCTACGGCGTCCCGACGATGTTCATCGCCGAACTGGCGCTCGAGAACTTCGACGACTTCGATCTGAGCAGTCTGCGTACCGGAATCATGGCCGGATCACCGTGCCCCACCGAGGTGATGAAGCAGGTGATCGAGCGCATGGGGATGACGGAGGTGTCGATCTGCTACGGCATGACCGAGACGTCCCCGGTGTCACTGCAGACTCGAAGCGACGACTCCATCGAACAGCGAGTGTCCACCGTCGGTCGTGTGGGTCCGCATCTCGAAGTGAAGATCGTCGACCCGATGGAGGGCAGCACCTTGCCGCGCGGGGAGGCGGGCGAGCTGTGCACGCGCGGCTACTCGGTGATGCTGGGCTACTGGGAGCAGCCGGAGAAGACCGCCGAAGCCATCGACGTCGAGGGGTGGATGCACACCGGCGACATCGGGGTGATGGACGAAGACGGCTACGTAGCCATCACCGGACGGATCAAGGACATGGTGATTCGCGGCGGTGAGAACATCTATCCCCGCGAAGTCGAGGAGTTTCTGTACACCCACCCCGACATCCTCGACGCACAGGTGATCGGTGTTCCCGATCAGAAGTACGGCGAGGAGCTCATGGTGTGGATCAGGATGAGAGACGATGCCGCGCCGCTGGATTCGGACACGCTGCGCGCGTTCTGCGATGGCCGGCTCGCGCACTACAAGATTCCGCGCTACGTGCACGTCGTCGACGAGTTTCCGATGACGGTCACCGGCAAGGTACGCAAGGTGGAAATGCGGGAACGGTCGCTCGGACTGATCTGACGACGATCACTCGGCTGACATACTCGCATGCATGGACAGTGCGCTGTGGACGCCGACGGATTCCGATCTCGCCGAGGCTCGGGTGACCGAGTTCGCGCGGTTCGTCGAGCAACGTCACCCTCTGACGTTGCCTGACTATCAGGCGCTGTGGCGTTGGTCGACGACCGAGCTGGAACTCTTCTGGCGAGCAGTGTGGGATTTCTTCGAGATCCGCTCGGCCGCCGAGCCGACCATCGTGCTCGGTGAACGCGGAATGCCGGGCGCGCAGTGGTTTCCGGGAACCGAGCTGAACTACGTGGACCAGGTGATCAGGCATGCTCGCCCCGATCGCGCGGCCATCGTCCATGCTCGCGAGGACGGCTCCGTCCGGACCGTGACATGGGCGGAGATGATCGAGCAGGCGGGCGCGCTCGCGGGGACGCTCACAGACAAGGGGGTTCGGCGCGGCGATCGCGTCGTCGGCTATCTCCCGAATGTTCCGGAAGCAGTGATCGCTTTCTTGGCGACCGCGAGCCTGGGCGCTGTGTGGTCCGCCTGTGGGCAGGACTATTCGGCCTCGGCCGCGCGTGATCGTCTGGGACAACTCGAACCCACGGCACTGATCACCGCCGCCGGATACACCTACGGAGGGAAGTTCCGAGACAAGGCCGCCGATGTCGATGCTCTCGTCGAAGGCCTTCCGACTCTGCGGGCAGTGGTGACGATCGGCGAACCGTCGGGAACGGCGCAGAGTTGGTCCGACGCCACCGCCGACAGCCGAAACCTGGTACCGGTGGCCGTCCCGTTCGATCACCCACTGTGGGTCGTGTTCTCGTCGGGCACCACAGGTCTACCCAAGGGGATCGTGCACGGTCACGGCGGTGTGGTGCTCGAGCACCTCAAATCTGTTGCCCTGCACTCCGATCTGGGTCCCGAGGATGTGTTCTTCTGGTACACCAGCCCGAGCTGGATGATGTGGAACTTCCAGATAGCCGGCCTGCTGACCGGTGCCACCATCGTCTGTGCGGACGGTAATCCGTCGTTCCCCACGCCGGATGCGCTGTGGGACATCGCAGCCAGGCTGGGTGTGACGTACCTCGGTACCAGCCCCGGCTATGTGCTCTCGTGCATCAAGGCCGACACGCATCCCGGTACCGATCACGACCTGTCGGCTCTGCGAGCGGTCGGTATCACCGGGTCCGCGATGCCTGCATCCTCATCGATCTGGTTGTCGGAGAACATCGGTGCGCAGATACCGGTCTTCTCCATCTCGGGCGGTACCGACGTCGTGTCGGCGTTCGCCGGGGGAGTGCGAACCGCCCCGGTATGGGCCGGAGAGCTCTCCGTGCCGTTCCTCGGCGTTGCGCTCGACGCCTTCGACGAGGACGGCAACTCGGTGCGGGGGTCGGTCGGTGAATTGGTCGTCACCGAGCCGATGCCGTCGATGCCGCTGTACTTCTGGAACGACGCCGACGGAACTCGCTACCGCGACGCTTATTTCGACACCTACCCGAGAATCTGGCGTCACGGTGATTGGATCACCATCACCGATCACGGCAGTGTTCTCGTGCACGGTCGATCCGATTCGACCCTGAACCGCAATGGCATTCGAATGGGGAGCGCCGACATCTATCAGGCCGTGGAGTCACTGGACCAGATCACCGAGGCACTCGTTCTGGGCGTCGAGCTGGCAGACGGTGGTTACTGGATGCCCTTGTTCGTGGTCGTTCCGGACGGTCTCACCGACGAACTGCGCGGACACATCGAATCGATCATCAGAACGCAGGCGTCGCCGCGACACGTTCCCGACGACGTCATCGCGGTGCCGGCAATCCCGCACACGCGAACCGGGAAGAAGCTGGAGGTGCCACTCAAGCGACTCTTCCAAGGTGCCACGGCGACAAGCACTCTCGAATCCAGCGCCGTCGACGATCCGGCTGCGTTGGCGTGGTTCGTCGACCGGGCGGCCGAATATCAGCGAGTCCAGCGGGCGAGATAGGCCTTCTCTTCCGGCGCGATGCGGCGCAAGGTCTCGGCACCGACGTCGACCATCGCCATCCGGGTGGTCGCCACCACCGCCGGTGGCGAATCCGATGCCGCGCCTGCTGCCCGCACCTCGTACCCGATGGTGAAGTCGACGGCTCGCACCTTCTCGAACCACAGTGTGACGTCGAGGGGACCGTCCGAGTGCCGGAGCGGCTTCTTGTATGCGATGGCCACATTGGCGATCAACGCACTCTTGATCAAGCTCTCGTTCGCCTCGCCCTCACTGAGCAGCCATTCGATACGCGCCTCTTCGAGCAAGGTGACCAACCGGGCGTGATTGATGTGCGCAAATGCGTCCATGTCCGACCAGCGCACTGTGACGGTCGCGTGATACCCGACGGGTCCGGTCGGCTCTGTCTGCATCGCACCAGGCTCTGTTTTCATTGCTAGAGGATGGCATGCGCGACTACGGTGGCGACGCTCTAGAGTCCCAGGGGTGATAATCGCCAACGTCGCACTGGATGGTTCCGGCGTGCTCTTCGACATCGAACTCGTCGGCTCGGTCATCGCGTCGATCGTCCCCGCCGGCAGTCCACGCGGTACCGGCGTCGAGGTGCTCGACGGGGGAGGTGGGGTTGCCCTGCCCGGGTTCGTGGACAGTCACGTACACCTGACTCAATGGGCGGCGGCGCGTCGGCGTATCGATGTCGGGCCTGCCACGTCGGCGGCCGATGCCGTCGCGCTGGTGTACCCCTATGCGCGGACTGCAGGCGATTCGGTGGTGCGCGCCAACGGCTTCCGGGACGCGCAGTGGCCGGAGGAGCCGCACAAGGATCTGCTCGAGAGTGCACTGCCCGGTGCCCGCGTGGCCATGACGAGCATGGACCTGCACACGCTGTGGCTGAGCCCGGCGTTACTCGCAGATCTGGGAATCGATCACCCCACCGGGGTGCTGCGCGATGTCGACGGCCTCGAAGCGGTCATGGCACTCGAGGAACAGGAAGACCCGGCGGAACTCGATCGGGCCGTACTCGACGCCACCGCAGCGCTGGCGGTCCGCGGAGTCACCGGCGTCGTCGACTTCGAGTTCGCGGACAACAGGACGGTCTGGGATCGACGCCTGTCGGCCGGTTCTCCCGCAGTACGCGTCGACACGACGGTATGGCCGCAGTGGCTCGACGAAGCGATCGAACGCGGCGAGCGGACCGGCGACGTCTCGGCGCTCTCGGAACTGATCAGGCGCGGACCGCTCAAGGTGATGCTCGACGGTTCGCTCAACACCAGAACGGCGTGCTGCCACGACCGGTACCCGGGCATCGACGGGGACGACGCCTACGGTCTGTTGCTCGAGACTCGGGAGAGTCTGTTCGAGCTCGTCTCGCGGGCCTCACGCAGTGGCATCGTGCCGGCGATCCATGCGATCGGCGACCGCGCCAACAGCATCGCACTCGATGCTTTCGAGCGGGCCGGCTGCGGTGGTCGAATCGAACATGCTCAGCAGATCCTGCCGGAGGACATCGGACGTTTCGCCGCATTGGGTGTCGCGGCATCGGTGCAGCCGCAGCACGCCATGTCCGATCGCGACATCGCGGAGGATTTGTGGTCCGGGCGTCGCTCGGTCGCCTACGGCTACGGAACGCTCCACCGCAGCGGGGCGAGACTGCTCTTCGGCTCCGATGCCCCGGTCAGTCCACCCGAACCGCTGGCCGGAGTCGCCGCCGCGGTGTTCCGAACCGACGACGACCGACCCCCGTGGCACGTCGAGGAAGCAGTGCCCCTCGACGCCGCGCTGCAGGCCGCGTGTGGCGGTCGCCGGGCCCTCCGAGTCGGGGACGCGGCGGACATCGTCGTGCTCGTCGAGCATCCCGAGCACCGCACGGTGCACGATCTCCCAGAAACTGAGATCAGGGCCACGATCTGTGCAGGCGCGCTCACCCACGCGGCTGCTGTGTAGGCGCATCCGGTCTGGCGCGCGGCTCGTACCAGGAAGGACACACAGCGCGCGCGGGGTGATCGATGTTGTCGGTGTGGCCGCGTAGCGTAACTGCGATGACGTCGATCACCGATCCGCGTGTGCGCGAGTTTCTGTCTTCGGGAACCCGCACCGGCAAGCTCGGGTACCTCGCCTCCGACGGGAGGCCCCTGGTGGCACCCATCTGGTTCCTCGTCGAGGGCGACCAGATCGTGTTCAACACGGGAGCAGACACGGCCAAGGGCAAGTCGATTCGCCGTGACCCCCGCGTGGTCCTGACCGTCGATCTCGAGCAGCCACCGTACGGTTTCGTCCAGGTGCAGGGCATCGCATCCGTCGACGAGGACCCGGCGGAGCTGGTTCGCACCGCAACCGAGATCGGGGCCCGGTACATGGGCCGCGAGCGCGCCGAGGAGTTCGGCACCAGGAACGGTGTTCCGGGCGAATTGATCGTTCGGGTGACGCCGAACAAGGTGATCGCCGCTTTCGACATGACGGCATGACGACCGACGATCTCTCCGCGGTCGGCACTGTAGATTGACCGGGTGCCGAATCGAGTCGGAGTGTGTCGGGTGAGCCCGAAACGGGTACCGACTTGTAACGGTCCTGTACATACGTACGGATATGTACTGAAAGGTAACTTCGAGTTGTCGCCGGTGAGAAAATAGAGACCGAAGTAAGCAACTTGCTCGACGTGTTCGGTGCCCACCGATCGCTGCTGGTTCAGCAGCCGGTGGGGGCGCGTGTGATTGTGGGAAAGAGAGGCATCGATTGGACCCGCTAGGTGTGGAAGGTGCTGGACACGACGACGGAGTCGGCAGTCCTGAGCATTCGTCGTTCCCCCTGTCACCGGCCCAATTGGGAATGTGGTTCGCGCAGCACGTGGACCCGGCGGTACCCGCGAACATCGCCCAGTACATCGAACTGCACGGTGATCTCGATGTGGAGCTTCTCCGCCGGGCCTCGTCCCAGGCTGCGCTCGAGCTGCAGTCCGGATTCGTGCGTCTCCTCGAGGTCGATGCCGAGCCTCGGCAGACCGTCGACCCCACTCTCGACGACTCCCTGAACTGCTTGGACCTGCGCGGTGAAGCCGACCCGCGCGCCGCCGCTCTGAAGTGGATGCACGACGACTACAGCGCGCCCATCGACATCCTCCGAGACCGGTTGATCGCCGCCACCGTTCTGCGCCTGGACGACGATGTGTGGTTCTGGTACGAGCGCGTTCACCACGTGGTGCTCGACGGTTTCGGTGCCGTCACCTTCATGAACCGCGCAGCGGAGCTGTACACGGCAGAAGTGGACGGCGTCGAGCCGACCAAGAATCTGGCGTCGGATCTGACCAAGGTCTACGACATCGACGTGGCCTACCGAGACTCGACCCGCTTCGAGGCCGACCGCGAGTACTGGGCGTCGCGCATCGAGGGCATCGACGGGGTCACCACCCTGGCCGGTCACACGGCACCGCCCGCGGCGAAGAGTCAGATCGACAGCACAGCTCTGTCCGCCGAAACCATGGAACGGCTCGAGGCCCTGCGCGCCCGGACCGACACGACGATGGCCACCATCGTCATCGGTGCTTTCGCCGCCTACCTCGCTCAGATGACCGGCCGCGAGGACGTCGTGCTCTCGCTCCCGGTGACTGCGCGTACCACCGCGGTCCTTCGCCGCTCCGGCGGAATGGTCTCCAACGTCGTGCCTCTGCGGCTCGATGTCGCAGGCGACACCACCGTCGAAACCCTTCTCGGACGCGTCAACGCCGAGGTCTCCGGGGCCCTGCGGCACCAGCGATACCGGCACGAGGACATTCGCCGTGACGCGGGCGGTGCCAGCGGTCAGGCATCGTTCTTCGGCCCGTGGGTCAACATCATGCTGTTCTTCGGCGAGGTACGCCTGGGTTCGATGGTCGGCGGCATCAACATCCTCTCCACCGGCCTGATCGAGGATTTCGGGCTCAACCTGTACACGAGCGTGGCCGGTTCCTCGACCCACATCGACTTCGAGTCCAACCCCAACTTGTACGGGTCGGAGCAGTCCGGGCGAAACCACGAACGGTTCGTCGACTTCATCGGTCGGTTCGTGGCGTCGGCTCCGAACGATCGGGTGTGGGATCTCGCGCTGACGGACGGTGACGAGCGTGAGTTGGTCGTGGCGCAATGGAACGCCACCGATCACGAAACCGACCCGCTCACGCTGCTGTCGGCCTTCGAAGCGGCAGCTGCAGCGAATCCCGGCGCAACAGCGCTCGTGTACGAGGGCGAGGCGCTCACCTACGGCGATCTCGCGGCGCGAGTGAACGTGCTCGCTCGACACCTGATCGAGATGGGCGTAGGCCCCGAGACGCTCGTCGGACTCTCGATCCGTCGTTCGTTCGACCTCGTCGTCGGCATGTACGCCGTCGTGGCGGCCGGCGGTGCCTGGGTGCCGATCGATCCCGACCACCCCGCCGAGCGCACGGCGTACATCCTGGACTCCGCGCAGCCGCGCTGTGTGTTGATCTCCTCGTCCGACGACGTTGCCCTGCCCGATGGAACCGAGACGGTGGCAGTCGATCTTCTCGACTACGCCTCGCGGTCCACCACGCCGATCCGCGACGCCGAACGTACCGCGCCACTGCGTCTTTCGAACACCGCATACGTGATCTACACGTCCGGCTCGACCGGACGACCGAAGGGCGTGGCGGTCGAGCATCGGGCGATCCACAACCAGATGGAGTGGATGCTCGCGGAGTACCCGATGGACGCCTCCGACGTCTATCTGCAGAAGACGGCCACCACCTTCGACGTCTCGCTCTGGGGGTTCTTCCTTCCGTTGCGGGTCGGCGCGACGATGGTGCTCGCGACACCCGATGGGCATCGCGATTCGGTGTACGTGGCCAACAAGATTGCCGAACACCGAGTCACCGTCACCGATTTCGTGCCGTCCATGTTGACGGTCTTCGTCGCCAATGCGCCGGTGCACACGTGCAGTTCGCTGCGACACGTGTTCGTGATCGGTGAGGCGCTGCCGGTCGAGACCGCCGCGTCGTTCCGGGCGATATCCCCTGCGGGACTGCACAATCTCTACGGCCCCACCGAGGCTGCCGTCTCCGTGACGTACTACCCCAGCGGCCCGCAGGACAGTCGGACAGTTCCGATCGGTGTGCCCGAATGGAACACGAAGGCGTTCGTTCTCGACAGTCGCTTGCGCCCCACACCGATCGGCGAGTCGGGTGAGCTCTACCTCGCCGGAGTGCAGCTCGCGCGCGGGTACGTGGGCCGGCCGGATCTGAGTTCGGATCGCTTCGTGGCCAATCCGTTCGGCGTCGGCGGCGACCGGATGTACCGCACCGGCGACCTCGTGCGCTGGCGTAGTGACGGAGTTCTGGATTACATAGGACGCACCGATTTTCAGGTCAAGTTCCGCGGCCAGCGCATCGAGCTCGGCGAGATCGAGACGGTTCTGCTCTCCCACGAATCCATCTCGCAGGCAGTGACTCTGGTGGCGCAGACGGTCACCGGTGACCAGTTGGTGGCCTATGTCGTCGCGGCTCCGGGGCGATCCATCGAATCCGCAGCAGCAATCGAATTCGCAGGACACGCGTTGCCGTCGTACATGGTGCCCGCGGCGGTGGTCGTCCTCGATTCTCTCCCGCTGAACACCAGCGGAAAGCTGGATCGAAAAGCGTTGCCGGAACCCGTGTTCAGCAGCGCGAAGAAGTATCGGGCACCGAAGAGCCGTGCGGACTACGTGGTGGCGGGCATCTACGAGGATCTGCTCGGGGCCTCCAAGGTCGGTCTGGACGAAGACTTCTTCGAGCTCGGTGGCAACTCGCTGATCGCTACTCAGTTGGTGACCCGAGTGGGCAGTGCACTGGGAGTGCGGCTCGGCGTCCGGGAACTGTTCGAGGCGCCCACCGTCGGCGCGCTCGCGGCCAGGGCGGAATCGGCGGCTCGGCTCGGAGCGGACGTACCGGTGCTCGAGGCCAAGGAACGGCCCGAGCGCATCCCGCTCTCGCCTGCGCAGCAGCGCATGTGGTTCCTCAACCGTTTCGACCCCACCACTGCGGTGTACAACCTGCCGTTCTCCGTCCGTCTGACCGGCCCCCTCGACGTGGTCGCCCTGTCGGCTGCATTCGCCGACGTCGTCGATCGACACGAGACGTTGCGGACCGTGTACCCCGAGGTGGACGGCTCACCCGAGCAGGTCGTGCTCGAGGCAGCTCGCACCCCGGCAACGATCCTGCCGGTGCGCATCGACCGCCGCGACCTGGGCGGTCGCCTGCACGAACTGGTCGGAAAGGGCTTCGACGTCACGGTCGACACACCCTTCCGAATCGCGCTCTTCGAGATCTCACCGACCGAGCACGAACTCGCCATGGTGCTGCACCACATCGCCGCCGACGGGGCGTCGTTCGGTCCGCTCGCACGGGACGTGCTCGTGGCCTACGCGAGCCGGATCAACGGGCGCGCACCGGAATGGACGCCGCTCGAGGTCCAGTACGCGGACTATGCGTTGTGGCAGCGGGCTGTGCTCGGCCCCGAGACCGATCCGCTGTCGATGGCCTCCCGTGAAATCGCCTACTGGAGCGCGACTCTCGAGGATCTGCCCGATCAGCTGGCCCTGCCGTCGAGTAGGCCGCGCCCTGCGGTGTCCTCGAACGCCGGCAGCAAGCTGCGCGTCGACGTTCCGGCGGGGCTGCACGCCTCGTTGGCACACCTGGCGCGCGCGAACAACGCCTCGCTGTTCATGGTGATGCAGGCCGCGTACGCGCTGCTGCTCGCCCGACTGAGCGGCACCACCGACATCGCCATCGGAGCACCGGTTGCGGGCCGCGGCGAGCCCGCACTCGACGACCTGGTCGGCATGTTCGTCAACACCCTCGTGTTGCGCACCGACGTCGATCCCGCGTTGACGTTCGAGGAACTCCTCGAACGAGTCCGCGACACCGACCTGTCTGCGTACGCCCACGCGGATGTGCCGTTCGAGCGACTCGTCGAGGTGCTCAATCCGGTGCGCTCGACGTCGAGGCATCCGTTGTTCCAGGTTGCGATCTCGTTGGAATCTGCGATGTCGCGCGAGCTCGAAGTCGGTGGACTCCGCGCGGAAGCCGCCGAATTCGATGTTCCCATCGCCAAATTCGACGTCCAGCTGTGGCTGACCGAGCACCTCGACGACGGAGTGCCCGCGGGCATCGACGCGGTGTTCGAGTACGCCACAGATCTCTTCGATGCAGAACTCGTGAACAGTTTCGCGCGCCGATTCCTCGACATTCTGGACGCTGTCACCATCGACCCGACGGTTCCTGTCGGTGACGTCGACATCGTCGATGCCGCGGAGTACGAATGCGTGGCATCGCAATGGAACGCGTCGGGAGTCGACGTCTCTCGTGAGGTAACGCTGGTCGACCTCCTGGACGCAGCGGCGTCCGAGAAGCCGAACGCCGTCGCGGTGCGCTTCGGCGGCACGTCGATGACGTACGCCGAGTTCGACGCCCGCACCAATCGTCTTGCCCGAGTCCTGATCTCCCATGGCGTCGGCCCCGAGAGCCTGGTCGCCGTCGCCCTGCCGAGGTCGGCAGAGCTCATCGTCGCCCTCGTGGCGGTCGTCAAGGCCGGCGGCGGTTATCTTCCGGTGGATCCGAGCTACCCGCTCGACCGCGTCGAGTACATGCTCGACGATGCTCGGCCCACCACCGTGCTGTACTCCGGTGCCGAAGGCGTCGAGTTGCCGGTGGATGTCGAATCACACACCGGCGCAACGTTGCTCGACATGGACACCGTCGATCTCGTGTGGATGGCGGACGGCGTCGTCACCGACGAAGAACGTACGCGTCCCCTGCGTCCCGACAACGTCGCCTACGTCATCTACACCTCGGGCTCGACCGGTCGACCCAAGGGCGTGATGGTGCCGCATCGCAACGTGGTTCGGCTGCTCGCCAACACCGATTCGGTCTACGGCTTCGGTGCCGACGACGTGTGGACCATGTTCCACTCCTACGCATTCGACTTCTCGGTGTGGGAGCTGTGGGGCCCGTTGCTCTACGGCGGCACATTGGTGGTCGTGGACTACTTCACCTCGCGTTCGCCCGAGGCATTCCACCGACTGCTCGTCGACGAGCGGGTGACAGTGCTGAACCAGACGCCATCGGCGTTCTATCAGCTCTCCGAGGCCGATCGCGTCGCGGTGACCGACGGAGGTGAGCTGTCGCTGCGGTACGTGATCTTCGGTGGTGAAGCACTCGAGCAGCGTCGGCTCACCGGGTGGTTCGAGCGGCACGGGGACACCGCACCGCGGCTGATCAACATGTACGGCATCACCGAGACCACCGTCCACGTGTCGTACCGTGAGCTCGGTTCTGCGTCCGTGGGGACCAGTGCATCGGTGGTCGGCAAGCCGATCGCCGGTCTGCGCGTGTTCGTGCTCGATACCCGACTGCATCCGGTTCCGGTGGGTGTTCCCGGCGAAATGTACGTCGGTGGTGGACAACTCGCCCGCGGTTACCTGGGTCGCCGAGCGCTGACATCGACCCGCTTCGTAGCGAACCCGTTCGCCTCGGGGTCCGAGGATGGGGCGCTGCTGTACCGAACGGGTGACCTCGCGCAATGGAACGCCGGGGGAGAACTCGAGTACCTCGGACGCTCGGACGATCAGGTCAAGGTGCGCGGATTCCGCATCGAGCTGGGCGAGGTCGAGGCCGCGGTGACAGCGCAGCCGACGGTCACCCAGGCTGCCGTCGTCGTTCGTGAGGATTCGCCTGGCGCGGCGCGTCTGGTGGCGTACGTGGTCTCCGCTGCGGTCGAGGGTCGCCCGATCGTCGACATCGAAGACCTCAGGGCCGGTATCGCTGCAGCTCTTCCGGAATACATGGTGCCGTCCGCTTTCGTTGTGCTGGAAGCCATTCCGTTGACGGTCAACGGCAAGCTCGATCGCCGGGCGCTGCCGGCACCGGTGTTCGAGGTCCGCGAGTTCCGCGCTCCGACCACGCCGATCGAGGAGATCGTCGCCGACGTCTTCGCAGACGTGCTCGGGGTCGAGCGGGTGGGGCTCGACGACGACTTCTTCGAGCTCGGCGGCAACTCGTTGATCGCCACCCAGGTGGTCTCACGATTGGGCGTGGCACTCGATGCCACTGTTCCGGTGCGCATGTTGTTCGAGGCCTCGACCGTCGCCCTGCTCGCGGTGCGGGTCGAGCAAGCCGCGGGCGAAGGTGGACGCACCGCGCTGGTCGCGGCGGTGCGGCCGGAGCGAATCCCGCTGTCGCTGGCGCAGCAGCGAATGTGGTTCCTCAACCGGTTCGACGCCGATTCCACCGCGTACAACATTCCGTTCGCGTTGAAGTTGACCGGCGAGCTGGATGTCGCGGCACTGCAGGTTGCGATCATGGACGTGATCGACCGGCACGAGTCGCTGCGCACGGTGTACCCCGATACCGCCCACGGCCCACAGCAGTCCATTCTCGACGCCGCTCAGACGGTGCCGAATCTGATGCCCATTCCGACGTCTGCGGCCGACATCCAGCGGCAGGTCTTCACGTTGGCTTCGACGACGTTCGACGTGACCGTCAATGTTCCGATTCAGGCCCGACTGTTCGAGATCGGCCCTCGCGAACACGTCATCGCCATGGTGGTGCACCACATTTCGGCCGACGGATGGTCCATGGGCCCGCTGGCGCGCGACATCATGATCGCGTATGCCTCGCGCACTGCCTGGGAGAACCCGGCATGGATGCCGTTGGAGGTGCAGTACGCCGATTACAGCCTGTGGCAGCGCTCCGTCCTCGGATCGGAGGACGATCCGGAATCGCTGATCTCCGGCCAGGTCGACTACTGGGCTCGGATGCTGGCCGGGTTGCCGGATCAGCTCGATCTGCCGACCGACCGACCTCGCCCGAATCGCCAGTCCTACCAGGGCTCGTCGATCCGCTTCGAGGTGCCGGCCGAGGTCCATCGCGGCCTCTCTTCGCTGGCCCATACGCACAACGCGTCACTGTTCATGGTCGTCCACGCTGCTCTGGCAGTGTTGCTCGCGCGCCTCTCGGGCACCGAGGACATTGCGATCGGCACCCCGGTCGCCGGTCGCGGCGACGCAGCCCTCGACGACGTGGTCGGCATGTTCGTCAACACGCTCGTACTGCGTACCGATATCGAAGCGGGTCGCACGTTCTCGGAGCAGATCGGGCGCGCAAGAGAAGTAGCGCTCGGTGCGTTCGGGCACGCCGACCTTCCGTTCGAGCGCTTGGTCGAGGTGCTGAATCCGTCGCGTTCGCAGGCGCGGCATCCGCTCTTCCAGGTGATGCTCTCGTTCGAGAACCTCACTCGTACGCACGTGGACCTGCCAGGTCTGTCGGTGGACAGCGTCGCCCTCGATGCCGAGGTGGCGAAGTTCGATCTTCAGCTGACCGTCACCGAGTCGATCGGAGTGGACGGGCGCGGACAGGGCATGGCCGCCGAGTTGACGTACGCGACCGACCTGTTCGATGCGGAGACGGTGCGCGGCTTCTCCGATCGCTTCGTGCGGATGCTCACCGCAGTGGTGGCCGATCCGTCGGTGTCGGTGGGAGACATCGATCTTCTCGACGACGGTGAGCGCGCGCGAGTCGTGACGGCGTGGAACCACACCGAACACGACGTGCCGAAGCAGGTGACGCTCGTCGACCTGTTCGACCGTCAGGTCGCCGAGACTCCCGATGCACCGGCGCTGGTGTTCGAGGGGGAGCGGCTGACATATGCGGAGTTCGCCGCGAGAGCCAATCGCCTTGCGCGCCATCTGGTCTCGATCGGAGTGGAGCCCGACTCCCTGGTCGGACTCGCTGTCGGTCGAAGCCTCGATCTGTTCGTCGGCATGTATGCGATCGTCAAGGCGGGAGCGGGTTACGTTCCGATCGACCCGAAGCAGCCGGCCGACCGCAACGAGTACATCGTGGCCACGGCGGCACCGATCCGAGTGCTGTCCATCACGCGCGATCACGTGGAGTTCGCCGGAGTCGAAACGATCGACATCGACACGCTCGACGTGTCGACGCTGTCGTCGGCTCCGCTGACCGACGCCGATCGAATCGCCCCGCTACGACCCTCGAACACCGCCTACGTGATCTTCACGTCCGGATCGACAGGCCGACCCAAGGGCGTCGGGGTGTCGCACGAAGCGATAGTCAACCGCCTGCTGTGGATGCAGCACGAGTACCGGTTGAATGCCGACGACGTGGTGCTGCAGAAGACTCCGTCGACCTTCGACGTGTCGGTGTGGGAGTTCTTCTGGGCCCTGCAGAACGGCGCGTCCGTGGCCATCGCCGTCCCGGACGGTCACCGAGACGCGTTGTACCTGCTCGATGTCATTGCACGCGAGCATGTCTCGGTGGTGCACTTCGTGCCCTCCATGATGTCCGTCTTCGTTCCGGAGGTAGAACGGCGCAGGACGTCCGGTGCCTCCCTGCGGCTGGTGTTCGCCTCCGGTGAGGCTCTGGCTCCCACCACGGCCCGGGCGCTGCGCCGGGCGATCGGGGGAGTGGCGCTGCACAACCTGTACGGTCCGACGGAGGCCGCGGTCGACGTGACGTATCACGCTGTGACGGACGAAGACTCGGATGTCATGCCGATCGGTGCTCCGGTGTGGAACACCGCGGTGTACGTGTTGGATTCGCGACTGAACCCCACTCCCGTCGGAGTCGCGGGTGAGCTCTATCTTGCGGGTACACAGTTGGCTCGTGGCTACGTCGGTCGCCCCGATCTGACCGCGGATCGATTCGTGGCGCATCCGTTCGCGACGGATGGAGCTCGTCTCTACCGCACCGGCGACGTCGTGCGATGGAACCGACACGGCGAACTGGAATACGTCGGACGTTCCGACTTCCAGGTCAAGCTTCGCGGCCTGCGCATCGAACTCGGCGAGATCGAATCTGCACTGCTGGCGCAGCGTTCGATCTCCCAGGCGGTCGTCGTCGTGCGCCGCGAACAACTCGTCGGGTACGTCGTACCGTCCGGTGCCTCGGTGGACACCGGAGCCGTACTGGCCGCGCTTCGGGCACGACTGGCGGAATACATGGTGCCGTCGACTCTCATCGTGCTCGCGGAATTCCCACTGGGCGCGAGCGGAAAGCTCGATCGAAAGACGTTGCCCGATCCCGCCTTCGAGGTGACCGAGTACCGGGAACCGACGAACGAGATCGAACGTGTCGTCGCCGACGTCTTTGCTCAGGTGCTGGGTATCGAGCGGGTCGGTCTCGACGACGACTTCTTCGATCTCGGCGGAAACTCGCTCATCGCAACACAATTGGTGTCCAGGCTGGGCGTCGCTCTGGATACCCGCATCGCGGTGCGGGAGCTCTTCGACACGTCGACAGTGGCCGACCTCGCTGCTCGGTTGGGCACGCTGGTCGCCACCGGTAGTCGCCCGCCACTGGTGTCGCAGGAGAGGCCGGAACACATACCGCTGTCGTTGGCCCAGCAGCGCATGTGGTTCCTGAACAAGTTCGACGTGGAATCGGCAGCCAACAACATCCCGATCGCCGTGCGCCTGTCCGGTCTGCTCGACCGCCGCGCGATGCAGATCGCGGTGTCCGACGTCGTTGCTCGGCACGAGTCTCTGCGCACGGTGTTCCCCGAGACGGACGGCACCGCACATCAGGTGATCGTCGACGCGCAGTCGGCCACCCCCGACCTGACGCCTGTCGACATAGCCGCACACGACGTAGCGGACGCGATGCGCGAACTGGCCACCACCGGCTTCGACCTGTCCAAGGACCTACCGTTCCGGACGAGGCTGTTCGAGGTCAGTCCCACCGAGCACCTGCTCGTGTTCGTCGTCCATCACATCGCGGCCGACGGATTCTCTCTGGGTCCGCTGACTCGTGACGTGATGAATGCCTATGCCGCGCGGTCGATGAACCAGGAACCGTACTGGTCTCCGCTGCCGGTCGATTACGCCGACTACAGCCTCTGGCAGCGCGAGGTCCTCGGTTCCGAGAGTGATCCCACCTCCATTGTCTCGCAGCAGATCGACTACTGGACAACGGCATTGGCAGGTCTACCCGACCAGTTGGATGTGCCGTCGGATCGTCCGCGGCCCGCCGTCGCCTCGAACAGCGGTGCGCTGGTGCGCTTCTCGATCGACGAGGATCTGCATCGCGGCCTGATCGACGCTGCGAGAGCCGAGAACGCCTCGCTGTTCATGGTGGTGCACACCTCGCTGGCGGTACTGCTGTCGCGGTTGTCCGGTGAAGCCGACATCGCGATCGGTACTCCGGTCGCCGGTCGTGGCGAGGCCGCTCTCGACGACCTGATCGGCATGTTCGTCAACACCCTGGTCCTGCGCACCGAGATCGATACGTCCCGGCGGTTCGACCAGGTGCTTGCCGACGCCCGAGAAACCGACCTGTCGGCTCTGGCCCACGTGGACGTACCGTTCGAGCGACTGGTCGAAATCCTCAATCCCGCCCGATCCACGGCTCGTCATCCCCTCGTGCAGGTGGTGCTCGCGTTCCAGAACCTGGGTCAGAAAGACCTGGAACTGCCGGGACTGTCGGTGTCCACCGTCGACTTCGAAACCGTGGTCTCGCTGTTCGATCTCCAATTCACCTTCGTGGAGAAGATCGGTCCGGCCGGTGCCCCACAGGGCATGGTCGTCGACGTCACCTACGCGACGGATCTGTTCGACGAGGACACCGTCCTCGTTCTGTGCGAGCGGTTGGTCACCGTCCTGGGTTCGGTCGCGGAGAACCCCGCGGCCGTGGTCGGCGAGATCGAGCTTCTCGACGACAGTGAACGCACCCGAGTCCTCCGTGAGTGGAACGACACCGAGCATCCCGTCGACCGCTCGCAGACCTTGGTCTCGTTGTTCGAGGCCCAGGTCGAGAAGACACCGGACGCAACGGCTCTGGTGTTCGAGGGTGAGTCGCTGACGTACGCGGAGTTCTCGTGTCGCGTCAACCGACTCGCTCGCGTGCTGATCTCTCGCGGAGTCGGGCCGGAGACATCGGTTGCCGTCGCCGCTCGTCGGTCGATCGAGCTGCTCGTCGCCATTCATGCCATCGTCACGGCCGGCGGTGCCTACGTACCCATCGATCCGGACCAGCCTGCCGAACGTACGGGCCACATCCTCGACACCGCGGCTCCGGTCTGCATCCTGACGACCGACCGCGACGGGTTCTCCTTCGGCTCGGACGTCCCCGTTCTCGACATCGCCGAGAATTCGGCCGCGGGTCTCGACGTGTCGGACGCTCCGATCGGTGACGCGGATCGACGTGCCCCACTGCTGCCGTCGAACGCCGCGTACGTCATCTTCACCTCGGGTTCCACCGGTACCCCCAAGGGTGTTGCGGTGACACACATGTCCATCGTCAACCGCCTGTCGTGGATGCGAGAGCACTTCCCTCTGACTGCCGACGACGTGATGCTGCAGAAGACCCCGGTGACGTTCGACGTCTCGGTACCGGAGCTGTTCTTCCCGTTGCAGATCGGTGCGACGTTGGTGATCGCGAAACCGGACGGTCACCGCGACCCCACGTATCTCGTCGATCTCATCGTCGAACGATCCATCACCGCTGCTCATTTCGTGCCTGCACTGCTCGAGGTGTTCGTCGGAGAGGACGGTGTTTCGCGCGCCGAGTCGCTGCGGATGGTGTTCGCGTCCGGTGAGGCTCTGTCCGCTGGCGTGGGCGCTCGACTACGGGCCGTGTTGCCGAACACGACACTGCACAATCTGTACGGTCCGACCGAGGCTGCGGTCGAGGTGACCTCGTACGACGTGACCGAGGCCGACGTCGACGTGGTGCCGATCGGTGCCCCGGTGTGGAATACCCACACGTATGTGCTGGATTCACGTTTGCGACCGGTTGCTCCCGGAGTCGCCGGCGAGCTCTACCTCGCGGGTGTGCAGTTGGCGCGCGGATATCTGGACCGTTCCGATCTGACCGCCGACCGTTTCGTCGCCGACCCCTACGGCGAGCGCGGCGACAGAATGTATCGCACGGGCGACCTGGTCCGTTGGCGTGACGAGAACCGTCCGGGCATCGCCGGATCGGGTGGGGTCCTGGAATACCTGGGCCGCACCGACTTCCAGGTCAAGCTTCGCGGTCTGCGCATCGAACTGGGCGAGATCGAAACCGTGTTGCGGCGCCATCCGGGTGTCGGATCGGCTGTGGTGCTCGTGCATTCGAGCGAGGTGACCGGCGATCAGCTCGTCGCGTACGTCGTGCCTACTCCTGGGTCGACCCTCGACCCGGCCGAGCTGACCGAGACAGCCGCGGGTTCATTGATCTCGTACATGGTCCCTGCGGCGTTCGTCGTGCTCGATTCCCTGCCTCTCACACCGAGCGGCAAGCTCGACCGTCGATCGCTCCCGGATCCCGAGATCGTTCAGCGCGAGTTCCGAGCACCGAGCACGGCCACGGAAATGGTTGTGTCCGATGTGTTCCGCGAGATTCTGGGCGTGGACCGAGTGGGTGCGGACGACGAATTCTTCGCACTCGGTGGAAACTCACTGGTGGCGACGAGAGTGGCGTCGCGTATCGGCGTCGCACTCGACACCACCGTGTCGGTTCGCGCGATCTTCGAGGCCGCCACGGTGTCTGCGCTCGCAGCCCGACTCGACGAACAGACCGGTTCCGGTGGACGAAAGTCGTTGGTGCGCAGCGAGTTGCCCGAGACGGTCCCGCTGTCGCTCGCGCAACGCCGAATGTGGTTCCTGAACCAGTTCGACGTCGACGCCGCAACGAACAACCTTCCGGTGGCCATCGAGCTGACCGGCACGCTCGACGTCGAAGCCCTGGCTGCCGCCGTCGCCGACGTCGTCGAGCGCCACGAGTCGTTGCGCACGATGTATCCCGAGGTCGACGGAACTGCGTCGCAGGTCATCGTCGACGCCGCGCTGGTGGTTCCGGAACTGCACGCCCGTTCGGTCGCCGAGGCCGAGGTCGTCGGTGCGCTCACCGATCTGTTCATGGGCGGATTCGACGTTGCGACGGTACCGCCGCTGCGCGCAGCGTTGCTGCGGATCGAACAGGACCGTCACGTCCTTGCGTTCGTGACCCACCACATCGCTGCCGACGGCTACTCGATGGGACCGTTGACCCGTGATCTGATGATCGCCTACGGGGCCAGGTCTTCCGGCGCGGCACCGAACTGGGAACCACTGCCGGTTCGCTACGTGGACTACACCCTGTGGCAGCTCGCGGAGCTCGGTTCCGAGGACGACCCGCAGTCGCCGATCGCGACGCAGATTCGGCATTGGTCGCACACGCTGTCCGGACTACCCGACGAAATCACGTTCCCCGGTGATCGGCCTCGCCCGGACACTGCGTCGTATCGCGGCGGAAACGTCGTCCTCACTGTCGGTGCTGTAACCCGGGCGAGCCTGGTGGATCTGGCCCGCGACCATCGGTCGTCTCTGTTCATGGTGCTGCACACCGCACTCGCCGTACTGCTCGCGCGACTGTCGGGTGAGCGGGACATCGCGATCGGTACGCCGGTCGCGGGCCGCGGCGACGCGGCACTGGACGATGTGATCGGCATGTTCGTCAACACCCTGGTGTTGCGCACGGACGTCGCGTTGGATTCGTCGTTCGTCGCTGCGCTGGAACATGTCCGGGAAACGGATCTGTCGGCCTTCGGCCACGCGGACGTACCGTTCGAGCGTCTCGTGGAGGCTCTCGATCCGGCTCGTTCGGCCGCGCGACACCCGTTGATCCAGGTGATGCTGACCGTGCAGAACATGGAGCAGACCGAACTCGAGCTGCCCGGACTGCACGTGCGCGGACTCGACCTCGACATCGTCACGGCCAAGTTCGATCTGCAGTTCACGTTCACCGACAATGCCGACGGCAGCACGCGACTCGACGTCACCTATGCTCGCGACCTCTACGACGAGGACACCGCCCGTAGCTTCGGTACCCGGTTGTTGCGCATCCTCGACACGGTCGCCGAGAACTACGGCGCTCCGGTGGGAACCATCGAGTTGATGGACACGGCCGAGCGTGACCACGTTCTGGCGCTTGCCCGTACGGCACCCGCCGTCGCGGATACGCCGGAGACGCTGGTGGACCTGTTCGCCGCTCGCGCCGCCGAGGCACCCGAATCGGTTGCCGTGGTGTTCGGCGATCGCAGCTCGACCTACCGGCAGATCGACGAGGCATCCAATGCTCTGGCCCGCCGCCTGTCGGCGGTCGGAGTGGGGGCGGAAAGCCTTGTCGCCGTGGTTCTTCCGCGGTCCACCGACCTCGTCGTCGGCTTGCTCGGCGTGCTCAAAGCCGGTGGCGGCTACGTCCCGATCGATCCGTCCTACCCGGCCGATCGCATCGAGTTCGTGCTGACCGACTCGCGTCCTGCCGCCCTGTTGACCTGGTCCGGGGTCGAGGTGGATCTGCCGACGACATTGCCGCGGGTAGAGATCGACTCGTCCGACGACGCGGTCGACACTGCGCCGTTGAACCCGACCGAACTGCGTTCACCGCGCTCCGACGCACACGTCGCCTACGTGATCTACACGTCGGGGTCCACCGGTAAGCCCAAGGGCGTGGTGATTCCGCATCGCAATGTCGTTCGCCTGCTCGCGAACACACAGAGCGAGTTCGACTTCGGTCCCGAGGACGTGTGGACGCTGTTCCATTCCTTCGCTTTCGACTTCTCGGTCTGGGAGCTGTGGGGGCCGCTCACCACCGGCGGCACCGTGGTCGTCGTGGACTACTACACGTCACGGTCACCGGAAGCTCTGCGCGAGTTGCTGGTTTCCGAGCGGGTCACCGTGCTCAACCAGACACCGTCGGCCTTCTACCAGTTGGACGAGGCCGATCGAACCGCCGCCACAGCGGCCGATTACGCGCTGCGGTTCGTGATCTTCGGTGGCGAGGCACTCGAGCTGCGCAGGCTGTCCGGTTGGTTCGCCAGGCACGGTGACAGTCGTCCGCGACTGGTCAACATGTACGGAATCACCGAGACCACGGTGCACGTGTCGCACCGCGAGCTCGATGTGACCTCGGCCGCGTCCGCCTCGGGATCTCTGGTGGGACGGGCGATTACAGGACTCGCGGTCTACGTACTCGACTCCCGGCTCGGGCTTCTTCCGGTCGGAGTTCCCGGCGAGATGTACGTCTCGGGCGGCCAGGTCGCGCGCGGATATCTCGGACGAGCAGGATTGAGCGCCACCCGTTTCGTGGCCGATCCGTTCGCTGCGGACGGATCGGTGCTGTACCGCACCGGCGACGTCGCACGGTGGTCCGGTTCGGGGGAACTCGAGTTCGTCGGGCGAGCCGACGATCAGGTCAAGATCCGCGGATTCCGGATCGAGCTGGGCGAGGTCGAATCCGCTGTCGTCGCAGCGGCGACCGTGGGCCAGGCAGCCGTGATCGCTCGCGAGGACACTCCGGGCTCGGCGCGACTGGTTGCATACGTGGTGCCCGCTGCGGGTGCTGTCGTGGACGTCGACACCCTGCGCTCGTCGGTCGCCGAGAACCTCCCCGACTACATGGTGCCGTCCGCGTTCGTCGTACTCGACACCATTCCGTTGACGGTCAACGGAAAGCTCGACCGGCGCGCGCTTCCCGCGCCCGCAGCTCAGCTTCGGCAGTTCCGTTCGCCGTCCACCCCGATCGAGGAGATCGTTGCCGGTGTCTTCGCCGGTGTGCTGGGAGTGGATCGCGTCGGACTCGACGACGACTTCTTCGAGCTCGGTGGAAACTCGCTCGTTGCAACCCAGGTGGTTTCGCGGATCGGTGCCGCCCTCGGCCGAAACGTGCCGGTGCGGATGCTGTTCGAGGCATCGACGGTCGAGTCGCTGGCGCACCGTGTCGAACGCAGCTCCGGGCCCGAGCGCCCTGCGCTGGTGGCGCGGCCGCGCCCGGACTTCGTCCCGTTGTCGCTGGCGCAGCAGCGCATGTGGTTCCTCAACCGGTTCGACAACTCGTCGACGGCCTACAACATCCCGTTCGCGATGCGGTTGAGCGGCAACCTCGACGTCGACGCGCTCGAGCAGGCTGTCCTCGACGTGATCGAACGCCACGAGACCCTGCGTTCGGTATACCCGGACTCACCGGACGGACCACAGCAGGTGATCGTGCCGATGTCCGAGGTGCGCACAGCACTGACCGTCGTGGACACCGATGCCGAATCCGTCGCTACCCGCGTCGGTGAACTGTTGGCGACCACCTTCGACGTCACCGCGTCGATCCCGTTGCAGGCGGTGCTCTTTCGGGTGTCCGACACCGAGTTCGTGCTCGGAATGGTCATCCACCACATCAGTGCCGACGGGTTGTCGACCGTTCCCCTCTCGACCGACGTGATGACGGCGTACGCCGCGCGCTCACGCCGGTCCGATCCGCAGTGGTCTCCACTGGCCGTCCAATACGCCGACTACGCGCTGTGGCAGCGGGAGGTGCTCGGCGACGACGGCGATGCCGACTCGATCGCAGCGCAACAGATTCGGTACTGGACGGACGCGTTGGCCGACCTTCCCGAGCAACTGGACCTGCCGTTGGATCACCCACGGCCTGCCGAGCAGACCTTCCGCGGCAGCCGCATCGATTTCCGCATCGATGCCGATGTCCGGGCTGCTCTGGTCGCACTCGCGCGTACCCACAACGCCACGGTGTTCATGGCCGTGCACGCAGCATTCGCAACACTGCTGGCTCGCATCTCCGGATCGCAGGACATCGTGGTCGGTACTCCGATCGCCGGCCGCGGCGAAGCGGAGATCGAGAATCTCGTCGGCATGTTCGTCAACACGTTGGTGTTGCGTCTCGACGCGCGCGCCGATGCCAGCTTCGAGGACCTTCTGGTCGCGGCTCGCGAGACCGACCTGCAGGCATTCGCACACGCGGACATTCCGTTCGAGCGTCTGGTCGAGGTGGTGAATCCGGCACGTTCGACGGCTCGGCATCCGCTGTTCCAGGTGGGTTTCTCCTTCCAGAACTTCGTGCGCCGCAGCTTCGAGTTGGACGGTCTCGACATCTCGGCACTCGACACCGACTCGACGACGTCTCAGTTCGATCTGCACCTGATCGTCACCGATACGCCCGGATCGAGCGACCCGCAGAGCGGCGAGAACGGCGGGTTCGGGGCCATGTTGACCTACGCCACCGATCTGTTCGACGAGCGAACCGCCCGGACTCTGGTCGATCGGTTCCAGCAACTGTTGGCCGCGATAGTCGCATCGCCTGCGACGGCCATCGGCGATCTGGATCTCCTGCTCGGCGACGAGCGCGAGACCATCGTCTCGCGCTGGAACGACACGGATCGCAGCATCTCCGAGAGCACGCTGACCGACCTGTTCGCTGCATCGGCCGCGCGAGATCGCAGCGCGGTGGCTCTGATCCACGACGACGGCACACTCACCTACGGTGAGTTCTCCGATCGCGTCGCACGGCTGGCGCGTCACCTGATCTCTGTGGGGGTCGGACCCGAAGTACGTGTGGGCCTTGCAATTCGGCGCTCCGTCGATCTCCTCGTCGGCATGTACGCGATCTCGGCCGCGGGCGGTGCGTATGTTCCGCTCGACCCGGATCAGCCTTTCGAACGCAACTCGTTCGTCCTCGAGACGGCCGAACCCCTGTGTGTGCTCGTCGCCGCGAACGGTGCAGACGAGGACGGGATCGCCTCGGTCGCGACGGCCGTCGACATCACACAGCTGGACCTGTCCGGCTATTCCGCCGAGCCGGTGGCTCCGCACGAGCGGACGTCGTTGCTGCGCCCGGAGAACACCGCGTACGTCATCTTCACCTCCGGTTCGACCGGGCGACCCAAGGGCGTCGCGGTGAGCCACGGTGCCATCGTCAATCAACTCGAGTGGATGCGTGAGGAGTACGGCCTCGGTACCGAGGACGCGTCGCTGCTCAAGACGGCGGCAACGTTCGACCTCTCGGTGTGGGAGTTCTGGTCTCAGCCGACGTCAGGCGGACGAGTCGTCATCGCGGCTCCCGACGGGCATCGCGATCCGGATTACCTCCTGGCGGCAATCCGCGAGCACGAGGTGACGACGCTGCATCTGGTGCCGTCGACGTTGACGATGCTGACCACTGTCGCAGGCGGTTCCCTCGGACCCTCCTTGCGCCGTGTGCTGGCCATCGGCGAAGCACTTCCGGCTGCTCTGGCGCAGGACTTCCGGCGTCGGAACACCGCCGAGCTGTACAACCTGTACGGGCCGACCGAGGCCGCTGTGTCGGTGACGGCTCACCCGGTGACCGATGCCGACACGGTTGTCGTTCCCATCGGTGTGCCGGAAGCGAACACTGCTGTCCACGTTCTCGATTCGCGTCTGCACCCGGTTCCGGCCGGAATCACGGGCGAGCTGTACCTCGCCGGTGATCAGCTCGCACGCGGGTACTTCGGCCGCCAGGATCTCACTGCGGAACGATTCGTTGCGAACCCGTTCTCGGTGGACGGCGGGCGGATGTACCGCACCGGAGACCTGGTGCGGTGGCGTCTGGCGGACGGCGATTCCGAGGGTGCCGAAAGTGCACGACTCGAGTACGTCGACCGAGTCGACTTCCAGGTCAAGATCCGGGGATTCAGGATCGAGCTCGGCGAGATCGAAGCCGCCGTGCGCGCACTGCCTCAGATCGCCGAGACTGCCGTGGTGGTCCACCGGGACTCGGTGGTCGGTCAGCAGTTGGTCGCGTACCTGGTGGGTGTCGACGGATCGGCTCCCGACACGGCGGCGGCCGAGAAGGATCTCGCGCGCGTGCTGCCGTCGTACATGGTCCCGGCCGCGTTCGTTGTGCTCGAACGGCTTCCGCTCAACGCCAACGGCAAGCTCGATCGCGCGGCACTTCCGCACCCGCAGTTCGAGACAGCCGAGTTCCGGGCACCGGTGGGACCCGTCGAGGAGATCGTCGCGCAGACCGTCGTCGATCTGCTCGGCCTCGACCGCGCCGGACGAGACGACGATTTCTTCGCGCTCGGCGGAAACTCGTTGATCGCAACGCAGTTGGTGTCCCGTCTCGGACAGGCGCTCGATGCGCAGGTTCCGGTACGCGCTGTGTTCACCGCCTCGACGGTCGAGGGCCTCGCAGCTCACATCGCGCCCCTCGTCGGTGGGGGAGCCCGTCGGGAGCTGACCTCGGTCGCGCGGCCCGAAGTGCTGCCGCTCTCGGTGGCCCAGGACCGGATGTGGACGATCAACCGAGTCGATCCGGAGTCCGCCGCATACAACATCCCGGTGGCGGTCCGATTGACCGGCGAGCTCGACGTAGCTGCTCTCGCGGCGGCGTTCGACGACGTGGTGGCCCGACACGAGATTCTGCGGACCCGGTATCCGGAGGGCGCGGACGGTCCGATGCAACTCATCGGATCGGTCGCCGACGTCGGGGTCGACCTGACCCCGGAGAAGGTCGACCGAGACGCGTTGCCTGCCCGCCTGATGGAAGTACTGGGAACCGGCTTCGACGTCACGAGCGCGGTGCCGGTCCGTGCAGCTCTGCTCGCGATCGGTGGAGACGAGCACGTGCTGGCCGTCGTTGCGCACCATATTTCTGCCGACGGTTTCTCCATGGGCCCGCTCATCCGTGACGTGATGGTGGCCTACACGGCACGCGTCGACGGAGGCATGCCCGCGTGGGAGCCGCTCGACGTCCAATACGCCGACTTCGCGATCTGGCAGCGCGAGGTACTCGGCAGCGAGACCGACCCGGACAGCGCGCTCGCCCGACAGCTGTCCTACTGGACCGAGAGACTGTCCGGAGCTCCGGAAGTGCTCGAACTGCCGACGGATTCACCGCGTCCGGCTCGGCCGTCGATGCACGGCGCGGCCTATCGGTTCACCGTCGGCCGGGATGTCGCCGGTCGCATCGAGGCGATCGCGCGCGAGCACGCGGCCACCACGTTCATGGTGGTCCACAGCGCGTTCGCTGTCCTGCTCTCGCGGCTGAGCAACTCCACCGACATCAGCATCGGCACGCCGAGCGCCGGCCGCGGTGAGCAGAAACTGGACGACCTGGTCGGCATGTTCGTCAACACCCTGGTTCTGCGAACCCGAGTGCAGCGCGCCGATTCGTTCCTGGATCTGCTGCAGCAGGCCAAGGAGACCGATCTCGCTGCGTTCGGCAACGCGGACGTACCGTTCGAGCGGCTCGTCGATGCGCTCGGTCGGGCCAGGTCCACTGCGTACACGCCGTTGTTCCAGGTGATGCTGACGTTCCAGAACCACACCACCGGAACGTTCGAGCTGCCAGGACTACGCATCGATGCGCTCGACGCCGGCGACGACCAGGCGAAGTTCGACTTGCAGTTGACCGCGGTCGAGTCGTTCGACGAGGCGGGATCACTCGCTGCGATCGAGGCGACGTTCACCTACGCCACGGCGCTGTTCACCGAGGCGAGTGTCGCGACCTTCGCCGAGCGCTTCGGAAAGATCCTCGAGGCGGTCACGGCCGATCCGACGGTGGCCGTGGGCTCAATCGACGTTCTCACCGACGACGAGAAGGCCGAGTTCGCACCCAAGGCCACTCCGAAGACGATCGACGACCTGCCCGAGTTGGTGGCGCAGGCCGCTGCCGTGGCACCGGACGAGATCGCGTTCGAGCACGAGTCGACGCGAGTGACGTTCGCGGCGATGAACACCAGAGTGGCGCAGACGTCGGCGACGATGGGCGGTGCCATGAAGCCGCAGGCACTCATGACGGTGACATTGTCCGCTCTGGTGCCCGGCATACTTCCGGCCCTCGGTGCACAAGGGCTCACCACGGCTCTGGCATCGTTGATCGAACGTGCGGAGTCGGTGATCGCGTCATCGTGAGCGGCGGCGATCCCGGCGGCACGTATCCCCGCCGACCGCGCGGGGCCAACGAGAACGACACGGCACGGTTTTCGATCAGGAGGAATGGATAGATGGCGTCAGGCGGCCTCGGCGGTAGCTCTTCGACTATCGAGGATCTGCCTCGGCTGGTTCGGAGCGTCGGTGCGCTCGAACCGGATCGGGTGGCGCTGACGCACCTCGGTGTGGAGCTGACCTACGTCGGTCTGGATGCGGAGATCACCGCCCTCGACACGGCCATGGGCGGTGCCCTCGGACCCGACGCCCTGGTGCCCGTGGTGCTGTCCACCGCTGTCCCCGGTCTGATCGAGGCAACCGAGGGTGGCCTCGACGCCGTTGTCGCGGGCCTCCTCGACGATGCGGCGTCGGTGTTGGGACACGACACGGCAGCCGTTTCGGCCGCAGCGGCCGGGCCACGGAGTTCGGCCGAGGCCGACACGCTCTATCGGCGTTTCGTCGAGCAGGTCGAGCGGACCCCGGACGCTCCTGCCCTGACGTTTGCCGGCGAGACGCTGACGTACTCGCAGTTCGCGGAGTCGGTGAACCGGTTGGCCCGACACCTGATCGAGCGCGGTGTCGGCCCCGACGCCCGAGTGGGCCTGTCGATTCGTCGATCGATGGACCTGCTGATCGGCATGTACGCGATCACCGCGGCCGGTGGCGCGTACGTTCCTCTCGACCCGGATCATCCATCCGATCGGTTGGGCTACGTCCTCGATATCGCCGAGCCGGTGGTGGTGGTCACGACCTCCACCGATCACCCCGACGTGCCGGCGTCCACCGAGACCGTGTCGGTGGATACGGTCGATCTGTCCGGGTACTCCACCGGCCCGGTGACCGACGAAGACCGCCGCGCCCCACTGTCGTCCAGTGATCTCGCGTACGTCATCTTCACTTCCGGGTCGACCGGACGGCCCAAGGGCGTCGCGGTGGGGCACAGCGCGATCGTGGCCAACATCGCGTGGCGGCAGCGCGAATACGTCATGACTGCCACGGACGTCGTGCTGCAGAAGACGCCGTTCACCTTCGACGTGTCGGTGTGGGAGTTCTTCTGGCCGTTGCAGATCGGTGCCCGCCTGGTGATCGCGGAGCCCGACGGTCATCGGGATCCCGCGTACCTGGCCCGAATCATCGGTGAGCAGAGCGTCACGATTGCCCACTTCGTGCCGTCGATGCTCTCGGTGTACGTCGCCGAACCCGCTGCAGCACAGGTGACGTCGCTGACGACCGTGTTCGCATCGGGTGAAGCACTGCCGGCGCGCACCGTCAATGCCTTCCACCGAATCTCTGCCGCGTCACTGCACAACCTGTACGGCCCCACCGAGGCCGCGGTCGACGTCACGTACTACCGCACGCAGGATGTCGAGGAGGCTGCTGTCCCGATCGGTGCCGCGGTGGCCGACACCGAGCTCTACGTTCTCGACGAATCGCTGCACCGGGTGCCCAGAGGCGTCGAGGGCGAGCTGTATCTCGCCGGTGTGCAGCTCGCTCGCGGCTATCTGCGCCGAGGCGACCTCACCGCGGATCGTTTCGTCGCCGACCCGTTCGGCGGGCCAGGCGATCGGATGTACCGCACCGGAGACCTGGTGCGCAGGCGCTCCGACGGGCTGATCGACTACATCGGCCGCACCGACTTCCAGGTGAAGCTGCGCGGCCTGCGTATCGAACTCGGCGAGATCGAATCGGCTCTGCTCGCCGAGCCGAACGTGAGCCAGGCTGCGGTACTGGTGCATGCCGCCGAGGCCCACGTGGAGCTGGGTGAGCACCTGGTCGGCTATGTCGTCTCGTCCGACCACGAGATCGATCACAGTGATCTCGCAGCTGCAGTACGGCGTCGCACACCGGATTACATGGTGCCGTCGTTGTTCGTCGTACTCGACGAGTTCCCGCTCAATTCGAGTGGCAAGCTCGACCGAAAGGCGTTGCCGGCTCCCGACTTCGGGTCACTCGTCCGTGAATACCGAGCTCCGGAAACCGAGACCGAGTCCGCGCTCGTCGAGATCTTCCAGAACGTCCTCGGGATGGACCGTGTCGGCGTCGACGACGACTTCTTCGCGGTAGGAGGAAACTCTCTCAACGCCACCCGAGTCGTCGCGCGCGTCAACGCCGAACGCGGTGTGTCCGTGGACGTTCGCGCGTTCTTCGATGCTCCCACCGTGGCCGAGCTCGCCGCTGTGGTCGATACGGCGGAGGCGTCGAGTGGTGCACCCCGTGCGGCCCTCACCGCGCAGCCGCGGCCGGAGCGTGTTCCGTTGTCGTTGGCTCAGCAGCGGATGTGGTTCCTGAACCGGTTCGAGCCCGAATCGGCCGTCAACAACATCCCGGTCGCCATCTCGCTGTCCGGCGATCTCGATCTCGATGCTCTGCGTGCGGCAGTCTCGGACGTGTTGGGCAGGCACGAGTCCCTGCGGACGATCTATCCGGATCACGCCGGAGTGGGGTACCAGCAGGTGCTCGAACCCGACTCCGCCACAGTGGACGTGGAGTTCTCGGACGTCGATGAGGCCCGGCTGCCGGAGACGTTGCTCGAGTTCGCTCTTCGGCCGTTCGACGTCTCGACCGGCTTGCCCGTGCGCGCCGCCGTACTGGCGCTGTCTCCGACCGAACACATTCTGGCCCTCGTGGTCCATCACATCGCGGCCGACGGTTTCTCGATGGCACCGTTGACGCGAGACGTGGTGACTGCGTACGTTGCCCGCAGTTCCGGGCAGGAGCCGGCGTGGACGCCGTTGCCGGTCCAGTACGCCGACTACACGCTCTGGCAGCGATCGGTACTCGGAAACGAGAACGATCCGACCTCGCTGATCGCCGCACAGGAGGCCTACTGGCGCTCGCAGTTGGCCGGCGCGCCCGAACAGCTCGACCTGCCGACGGATCGACCGAGGCCGGCGGTGGCGACCACCCACGGCGGTACACATCTGTTCGAGATCGATGCGGACCTCGTCGCGGCGGTCGAACAACTCGGGCGCACCCACGGGGCCACGACCTTCATGGTGGTTCACTCCGCACTGGCGGTGCTGCTGGCGACGTTGTCCGGTAGCGACGACGTCACGATCGGGACACCGGTCGCCGGTCGCGGAGACGCCGTCCTCGACGACGTCGTCGGCATGTTCGTCAACACGCTCGTGTTGCGCACCACGATCGACCCCGCAGCCGGTTTCGCGGATCTGCTCGGACGAGTACGCGAGACCGATCTCGCCGCGTTCTCGCACGCCGAGGTTCCGTTCGAGCGACTGGTCGAGGTTCTCGCGCCCACTCGCTCGACAGCTCGTCATCCACTGTTCCAGGTCATGCTGACGTTCCAGAACCTGGACGCCACGTCCGTGGAGATCCCCGGTCTTCGGGTGAGCGCACTCGATTACGAGGCCGATCTCGCGAAGTTCGATCTGCAAGTGACCCTGTGGAACTCGGTGGCCGAGGGGACCGATCCGGCCGGTTTGACCGTCGCATTGACGTACTCGGCCGATCTGTTCGACGCGTCGACGATGGCCGCATTCGGCGAGCGGTTCCTGCGGGTGCTCGACTCGGCGACTCGTGCGCCTGCCGCGCCCATCGCGGAGATCGATGTGCTCGACGCCGAGGAACGGTTGCAGGTGCTTCGAGCATGGAACGCGACCGGCCACGAGGTGTCGTCGGACCTGACGCTGGTCGAGATGTTCCGAGCGCAGGTCGAGGCCACACCCGATGCGCAGGCGTTGGTGTTCGAGGGCGACCGGCTGACCTATGCCGAGTTCGCCGCCCGAGTCAATCGTGTTGCACGAGAACTTGTCTCGCGTGGTGTCGGTCCGGACACGTTGGTCGCTCTCGCGATGGAGCGCAGCATCGAGCTGTTCGTGGGCATGTACGCGATCGTGACGGCCGGTGGGGCCTACGTGCCCGTCGATCCGAGCCAGCCGCGCGAGCGCAACGACTACATCGCCGAGACGGCGAATCCGGTTCTGGTGTTGTCCTCGACCCGCGATCACCTCGAACTCGGCGGATTCGAAACGATCGATATCGACGCGCTGGACGTCTCGGCACATTCGGCCGAACCTCTCGTCGACGCCGATCGCCGGGGATCGTTACGCCCGCACAACCTCGCCTACGTCATCTTCACGTCCGGATCCACCGGCCGCCCCAAAGGCGTCGGCGTCTCGCACGAATCGATCGTCAACCGTTTGTCGTGGATGCAGCACGAGTATCCGCTGACCGCCTCCGACGTGGTGCTGCAGAAGACGCCCGCGACGTTCGACGTCTCGGTCTGGGAGTTCTTCTGGGCTCTGCAGAACGGTGCCTCGGTGGCCGTCGCTGTACCGGACGGCCATCGCGACCCCGCGTATCTGCTGGATATCATTGCGCGCGAACAAGTCTCGGTAGTTCACTTCGTTCCCTCGATGATGTCGGTGTTCGTACCCGAGGTCGTTGCGCGCGCCGAGTCCGCAGCAACCCTGCGGCTGGTGTTCGCCTCCGGTGAGGCGTTGACACCGACGACTGCGCAGGCGCTGCGCCGGGCGCTGACGGCCATCGAGATCCACAACCTCTACGGCCCGACCGAAGCCGCGGTGGACGTGACGTACCACCGAGTCACCGACGACGACACCGCCGTCGTACCGATCGGTGCGCCGGTCTGGAACACGGCCGTCTACGTACTGGACTCCGCTCTGCGACCGGTGCCGGTCGGAGTGCACGGAGAGCTCTACCTCGCCGGAACGCAGCTTGCTCGAGGCTACGTCGGGCGACCGGATCTGACGGCGGATCGCTTCCTGCCCAACCCGTTCGGCGAAGACGGAGCCCGGATGTATCGCACGGGCGACGTGGTGCGTTGGCTGCCCGGCGGCGAACTCGACTACGTCGGACGTTCGGACTTCCAGGTCAAGCTTCGCGGTCTACGGATCGAACTGGGTGAGATCGAAGCGGCCCTGCTCGAGCAGCCGTCGGTGAGCCAGGCGGTCACCGTGGTCCGTGCCGATCGGTTGGTGGCCTATGTGGTCGGCACCGGGAGCGTGGACACGCAATCTCTGCGTGGTGCATTGAGCGAGCGTCTCGCCTCGTACATGGTGCCCGCCGTGATCGTCGTTCTCGATGCTCTGCCCCTCGGTGCCAGCGGCAAGCTGGACCGCAAGGCCCTGCCGGATCCCGAGATCGAGGAAGTCGAGTATCGCGCACCGTCGAATCCCGTCGAGGAGATCGTCGCTCGGGTGTTCGCGGACGTTCTCGGAGTCGACCGCATCGGCGTCGACGACGATTTCTTTGCCCTCGGTGGCAACTCTCTCGTCGCCACCCAGGTGGTCTCGCGATTGGGTAGCGAACTGGATGCGACCGTTCCGGTCCGTGCACTGTTCGAGGCCAGTACAGTTGCGGCACTGGCGGTTCGGGTGGAGAGTCACCTGGGTGACGGTGCCGCGGCACCGCTGGTTCCGCAGGCTCGGCCGGAGACGGTTCCGCTGTCGATGGCGCAGCAGCGGATGTGGTTCCTGAACCGATTCGATCCCGAGTCGGCCGTGAACAACATTCCGGTGGCCATCCGGTTGCGTGGTTCGTTGGACACGGCTGCGCTGCGCGCTGCCGTGTCGGACGTCCTCGAGCGCCACGAATCCCTGCGCACGGTGTACCCGGCTGTGGACGGCTCGGGACACCAACTCGTGGTCCCCACCCGGACCGTCGTCCCGGATCTCGAGCCGGTCGCGGCAACCGCCGATTCGGTCGTGGCCGACGTGACCGCCTTCGTAGCCGCAGGCTTCGACGTCACTGCTGCAGTTCCGTTGCGCGTGAGGCTGTTCGAGGTCTCGGAGCAGGAACATGTCCTGGTGTTCGTGGTGCATCACATCAGCGCCGACGGTTGGTCGATGGGTCCGCTGACCCGCGACGTGATGACCGCGTATCTCGCACGAGTGGCGGGCGAGTCGCCGTCCTGGCAGCCGCTTGCGGTGCAGTACATCGACTTCACGCTGTGGCAGCGGTCGGTACTCGGTAGCGAGGCGGATTCGGCGAGCTTGATCTCCCGGCAGGCGTCGTTCTGGCGCGAGACGCTGGCGGAGATGCCGGCCGAGCTCGCTCTTCCGCACGATCGGCCACGTCCCGCCGAGTCCTCGGGGGCCGGTGGCCGCGTCGAATTCGAGATCGCCCCCGACGTCCATGCCGGTCTCACTGCCCTGGCCAGGGAGAGCGGCACCACGACGTTCATGGTGCTGCACACTGCCCTCGCGGTATTCCTTGCGCGCATGTCGAATTCGACGGACATCGCCGTCGGCACGGCCATCGCCGGACGCGGAGATGCCGCACTCGACGACGTGATCGGAATGTTCGTCAACACCCTGGTCCTGCGTACCGAGGTGAACCCGGGCAAGGGCTTCGACGGCATGCTTGCCGACGTCCGCGAGGTCGATCTGGCGGCCTTCGCGCACGCCGATATCCCGTTCGAGCGTCTGGTCGATCTTCTCGACCCCGAACGCTCCGCTTCGCGACATCCGCTGTTCCAAGTTGCGATCGCCTTCGAGAACCTGCCGCCGAGCACCTTCGCGCTGCCCGGGTTGGAGGTCTCGGCCGTCGATCTCGACGTCGAGACGGCCAAGTTCGATCTGTCGCTGACGTTGCGTGAGTCCGACGGCGGCGGTATGTCCGCGGCGTGGCTCTACTCGCGCGATCTGTTCGACGAGTCGACCATCGCGGGCTTCGCCGACCGCTTCCGCCGCCTTCTCGACGGTGTGGTGGCGGATCCGAGTACTCCGGTCGGCGACCTGGGGATTCTCTACGAGGACGAATACGACCGTTTGACGCACGTGCACGGAGACGAGGTGTTGGCAGGCGGCACTCTCGCCGAGATCTTCGCTGCCGGAGCCGCTCTCGATCCGCAGGCGATCGCTATCCGCTACCGCGATCGCTCCATCACGTACGCCGAACTCGACAGCACGTCGTCTCAGCTCGCTCGTCTGCTCATCTCCAGAGGCGTGGGGCCGGAGACCGTTGTCGCGCTCGGGTTCCAGCGCTCCTACGAGATGGTGCTCGGGGTCTGGGCCGTGGCCAAGGCCGGCGGTGCCCACCTCCCGGTCGACCCGACATATCCGAGCGACCGCATTGCCCACATGGTCGGTGATTCCGGTGCGGTACTCGGCCTGACCGCCGCGGCACACCTGGCGTCGGTGCAGGGATCGAGCGGCGGTCCGGAATGGATCCGTCTCGACGACGACGTGGTGGCGGCGGTGCGCGCTCACTCGGCCGATCCGATCACCGATGCGGATCGACTGCGGCCGTCGGTGTTCCAGAATCCGGCGTACGTCATCTACACCTCGGGCTCGACCGGTAAGCCCAAGGGCGTCGTGGTGACGCACGCCGGGCTCGGGGGCGTGCTCGATGCCGCCGGCGATCTGTACCACCTGACACCGTCGGCGCGATTCCTGCACATCTGCTCGCCGAACTTCGATCCGTCCGTCCTCGAGTGGATGGCGGCGTTCTCGGTAGGTGCAACTCTGGTGATCGTGCCCGCCGAGATCCTGGGCGGTACCGAGTTGTCCGAGCTGCTGAAGGCCGAGCAGGTCAGCCATTCGATCATCACTCCCGCGGTGCTCGGCACGATGGATCCGACGGGTCTCGACGCGCTCGAAGTGCTCTCGGTCGGCGGCGACGTCACCACACCGGAACTGCTCGCGCGATGGGCCCCTGGCCGCAAGTACTTCAACGGCTACGGACCGACCGAGACGACCATCATCTCGAGCTTCGCAGACCTGACTCCCGGCGAACCGATCACCGTCGGACGGCCCATTCACGGTATGTCGGCTCTGATTCTCGACGATCGATTGCGTCCGGTGCCGTCCGGAGTTGCCGGTGAGCTCTACCTGGCCGGCGGCGCTCTCGCTCGCGGTTATCTCGGTCGGCCCATGCTGTCCTCCGAGCGCTTCGTAGCCAACCCCTACGGTGTCGGCGGCGGCCGGATGTATCGCACCGGAGACGTGGTGCGTTGGACCGAGGATCTTCAACTCCAGTTCGTGGGCCGCACCGATTTCCAGGTGAAGGTGCGTGGGTTCCGTATCGAACTCGGCGAGATCGACTCGGCACTGACCGCGTACCCGAGTGTCGAGTTCGCCGTGACACTCGGACACCGGTTGCCCTCGGGGGTCACCACGCTCATCTCGTACGTACTCCCGGTCCGCGACGCATCGGTCGACGTGGGCGACCTGACGACGTTCGTCGGAAAAGCGCTGCCCAACTACATGATTCCGGCATCGATCACGGTGCTCGACGCGGTGCCGCTGACATCGGTCGGCAAGCTCGATCGGGCAGCACTTCCTGCTCCGGCGTTCGAGGCACGCGAGTTCATTGCGCCGGCCACCGCGGTGGAGCAGAGCGTGGCGACCGTGTTCGCGGAGGTGCTGGGAGTCGATCGGGTGGGTGCCCAGGACGACTTCTTCGAGCTCGGTGGCAACTCGCTCATCGCGACGCAGGTGGTCTCGCGTCTCGGTGCAATTCTGGACACCACCGTGCCCGTACGCATGCTGTTCGAGGTGTCCACCGTCGCAGCGCTGGCGGATCGCCTCGAGTCCGGCGTCGGTTCGGGCTCGCGTGCGCCGCTCGTGGCTGGACCTCGGCCCGAGCGTCCACCACTGTCGTTGGCACAGCAGCGCTACTGGTTCCTCAACCAGTTCGACACGTCGTCGGCCGTGGACAACATTCCGTTCGCGGTACGTCTGACCGGTGCGCTCGACACGGCGGCATTGGCGGCCGCCGTGGGCGATGTGGTGGAACGCCACGAATCGTTGCGCTCGCTCTACCCGGACTCCGAACACGGACCGTTCCAACGGGTACTCCCGGCTGACGAGGCCACCCTGGACCTGTCGGTGCGGACAGTTGCAGCGGCCGACCTGCCGGAGACGGTGAGCCGCTTCTTCCTGCGCGGCTTCGACGTGACCCGCGAGGTTCCGGTGGACGCGATGCTGGTGCGAATCGACGGGGAGGACGTCGAGCACGTCCTTGCGTTCGTCGTCCATCACGTTTCCGCCGACGGTGCATCGATGGGACCGTTGGCAACGGATGTGATGACCGCATACACCGCGAGAGCGGCAGGCTCGGCTCCGGACTGGGAACCCCTGCCGGTGCAGTACGCGGATTTCGCGCTGTGGCAGCGCACCGTTCTCGGCTCCGACGACGGCGAGAATTCTGTTGCGTCGCAACAGGTTCGGTACTGGAAAGAAGCGCTGGACGGTCTGCCCGACCAGCTGGTGCTGCCCACCGACCGACCCCGCCCCCCGACCCAGAGTTTCCGGGGCGAGACGGTGCGCTTCACCGTGGATGCCGCGGTGCACGCTGCCGTCGCCGACCTCGCGCGGGCACGTCAGGCCAGCGTCTTCATGGTCGTCCACTCGGCCTTCGCCGCGTTCCTGGCACGTGTGGCAGGAACCGAGGACGTCGCCATCGGGACTCCCATCGCCGGCCGCGGCGAGAGAGCGCTCGATCCCATGATCGGCATGTTCGTCAACACGTTGGTGTTCCGGTCCACGGTGCACCCCTCCATGACGTTCGAGGAGTTGCTGGCACAGGCTCGCGAGCGCGACCTGTCGGCATTCGCCCACGCGGACATACCGTTCGAGCGTCTGGTCGAGGTACTCAACCCGGTGCGTTCCACCGCGCGAAATCCGCTGTTCCAGATCGGCCTGTCGTTCCAGAATCTGGCCGATCTCAGCTTCGAGTTGCCGGGGCTGACCGTCCGCGGTGTCGACGCCGAGTCGACCCTCGCCAAGACCGACCTCCAACTGACGGTGTCCGATCGCTACGCCGTCGACGGCACGCCTGCGGACATGGACGCCGAATTCACCTTCGCCACCGACCTGTTCGACAGATCGACGGTCGAGGCCTTCGCTCGTAGATTCGTTGCGGTGCTGGCCGCGGTGGCTGCAGACCCGAGTGCAGTCGTCGGAGATCTGGACCTGCTCGACGAGGCAGAGCGAACGACGATCCTGGACACGTGGAACGACACCGATCACGATGTCGATCTGTCGCAGACCCTGGTGTCGCTGTTCGACGCTCAGGTCGACGCTCGTCCCGACGCTCCGGCGCTCAGGTACGCCGGCCGGACGCTGACCTATCGCGAGTTCGACAGTCGGATCAACCGTCTGGCGCGGCGGTTGATCGTTGCTGGAGTGGCCCCGCAGGTGACGGTGGCGCTTGCGCTCGGGCGTTCGGTCGAATTGCTCGTCGCGATGTACTCGGTGAGCAAGGCAGGCGGAATCTATGTGCCGCTCGATCCGGATCAGCCGGCTGCCCGCATCGCCGACATCGTCGACGACGCATCGCCACTGTTGATCCTGAGCTCGACTCGTGACGGGTTCTCGGCTCCCGAGGGCAACGGTCGGTCCGTGCCCGTCGTGATGGTCGACGCGGATTCGGACGAGTACGCACACATCTCGGATGCACCGATCGCCGACGACGAACGACGTGCGCCGCTGCGTGCCGCGAACACGGCATACGTGATCTTCACGTCGGGCTCGACCGGTCGACCCAAGGGTGTCGCCGTCAGCCATCGCGCCATTGTCAACCAGTTGCTCTGGGCGCGTGCGGAATACGGCATCGGCGTCGACGACGCGGTGCTGCTCAAGACCGCGGCGACCTTCGATCTGTCGGTATGGGAATTCTGGACGGCGTCGATCGCCGGCGGTTGCACCGTGATCGCCGAGGCCGGTGGACACCGCGACCCGAGCTACCTGCTGAACCTGATGACCGAGGCGAACGTGACGACGCTGCACACGGTGCCGTCGATGCTCGACGCATTGATCGCGGCGTCCGGGGGCACGCTGCCGTCCGGCCTGCGTCGAATCCTGGCCATCGGCGAAACACTGCCGCCTACCACCGCTCAGCGTGCGCTCCGCGCTACGCGGGCACGCCTGGACAATCTGTACGGCCCCACCGAGGCAGCGGTGTCGGTCACCGCGCACCGGGTGCACGACTCCGGGACGGGGCCGGTTCCCATCGGTGCTCCGGAATGGAACACCCGTGTCTACGTGCTGGATTCACGTCTGTCGCCGGTCCCGGTCGGTGTCACGGGAGAGCTCTATCTCGCGGGCACGCAGTTGGCCGACGGTTATGTCGGGAGGCCGGATCTCACCGCGGAGCGGTTCGTGGCCAACCCGTTCTCGCCGGGCCGACGGCTCTATCGCACAGGCGATCTCGCAGCATGGCGTAGCGACGGTGAACTGGAGTACGTGGGTCGTTCGGACTTCCAGGTCAAGATCCGGGGCTTCCGCATCGAGCTCGGCGACATCGACGCCGCGCTCCGCTCGATCGAATCGGTACGCGATGCGGCCGTGGTCGCCTCGAACGACGAACGCCTCGGGGATCGACTGGTCGCCTACGTGGTGCCCGTCGACGGTGTAACGGTCGATTCCGAGTCCCTGCGCGCGTCGATGGCGTCGTCGGTGCCGTCCTACATGGTGCCGTCCGCCTTCGTGATCCTCGATGTCCTGCCACTCAACGCCAACGGCAAGCTGGACCGAAAGGCCCTGCCGGAACCGGTGTTCGAGGCCGCGGAGTTCCGGGCCCCCACCGATCTCGTCGAGGTGACGGTTGCCGGTGTGTTCGCGGACATCCTCGGTGTCGAGCGCGTGGGTCTGGACGACGATTTCTTCGCGCTCGGCGGAAACTCGCTGATCGCCACCCAGGTGGTCTCACGGCTGGGCTCCGCACTCGACACCGTGGTTCCGGTGCGGGCGATCTTCGAGTCGCCGACGGTGCTCGGACTTGCCCGCGCCATCGAATCCACCGTCGGTGTCGGTGCGCGCCGTGCTCTGGTGCAGCGCAGGAGGCCCGAGCAGGTTCCGCTGTCGCTGGCACAGCAGCGGATGTGGTTCCTGAGCCAGTTCGATCCCACCTCGGCGGTGAACAACATTCCGGTGGCGATCCGACTGTCCGGCGATCTCGACGTGCCCGCACTGGTGCGAGCGGTGACGGATGTGGTCTCGCGGCACGAGATTCTGCGCACCGTGTACCCCGAGGTCGACGGGCGAGGCAGTCAGGTCGTCCTCGGCCTGGCCGAGGGCGCGCCGTCCGTCGACGTCATCGACACGGCAGCCGCCGATGTGCCAGAGACGTTGCGGCGGTTCGTGTCCGAGGGCTTCGACGTCACCAGCGCCGTTCCGGTGCGGGTGACGATCCTGCGCATCGACGAGCGTGAGCACGTTCTGGCATTCGTGGCCCACCACATCGCCGCGGACGGGTTCTCCATGGGACCGTTGACCCGCGACATCATGGTCGCCTACACCGCCCGTGCGGCGGGCGAGGATCCGCAGTGGGCACCGCTGCCCGTCCAGTACGCAGATTTCACGCTGTGGCAGCACGAGTTGCTCGGCACCGAGGGTGATCCCGAATCGCCCATGGCTCAGCAGCTCGGCTATTGGCGTTCGGTACTGCGCGGCGCGCCTGCACAACTCGATCTGGCGACCGATCGACCGCGGCCGGCGGTGGCGACGAACAGAGGAGCGGCGTACAACTTCTCGCTCGACGCCGAACTGCACGAGAGCATCGCCCGGGCGTCTCGGGAGAACAACGCGACGGTGTTCATGACCGCGCACACCGCTCTCGCGGTGCTGTTGGCTGCGCTGGCGGGAACCGACGACGTGGTGATCGGGACGCCGGTGGCCGGACGCGGAGATTCCAACCTCGACGACCTCGTGGGTATGTTCGTCAACACCCTCGCACTGCGCACGTCCGTCGAGCCGGGCACGACATTGCGCGATCAGCTCGCTCTGGTGCGAGAGGTGGACCTCGGGGCGTTCTCGCACTCCGACATACCGTTCGAGCGACTCGTCGACGCGATCGCGCCGGAACGGTCGCAGGCCAGGCACCCGATCTTCCAGGTGATGCTCACGTTCCAGAACCTCACCGAACAGTCGTTCGCGCTTCCCGGGCTCGACATCGACGGTGTCGATCTGTCGAGTGCGATCGCGAAGTTCGATCTGCAGGTGACACTGTGGGAGAAGTTCGACTCCGCAGGCGCGCCCGATGGCGTCGACGTCCAATTCGACTACGCCACAGATCTGTTCGACGAATCGTCGATGGCAGCCTTCGCACGCAGGCTCGTCCGGGTTCTCGAGTCGATGACGGCCGAGATCGACCGGCCCGTCGGCGACGTCGATCTCCTCGAGCCTGCCGAGCGCACCGCCGTCCTCGAACAGTGGAACGCGACCGACCACGAGATCGACGATCGGCACACCCTGGTCTCCCTGTTCGCCGAGCGGGTAGCAGCAGCACCGAACAACGTGGCCCTGGGCTTCGGCGACGAGCAGATCGACTACGCGGAGTTCTCCGGACGGGTGAATTCGCTTGCCCGAGTACTCATCGGGGAGGGCGTAGGACCCGAGACCGTGGTCGCGATCGCGATGCGCCGTTCGCCGGACATGCTCGTCGGCATCTACGCCGTCCTCGCTGCAGGCGGTGCCTATGTGCCGGTCGACCCGGACCAGCCGTCCGATCGGATCGAGTACATCCTCGAGACGGCAGCACCGGTCGCGGTGCTGACCACCACTCGCGACGGCGGCGTCGCCGGTTCGTCCGTTCCGCAGATCCGGTTGGACACCGTGGACACCGATGCGTCCGCGACCCGACCGGTCGAGGATTCGGAGCGACTGGCACCGCTGAGGCCGTCGGACACCGCCTACGTCATCTTCACCTCGGGCTCGACGGGCAAGCCCAAGGGTGTGGCCGTCACGCACGCCGCCATCGTCAACCGTCTGCTGTGGATGCAGCACGAGTACGGTCTGACCGTCGACGATGTGGTGCTGCAGAAGACGCCTGTGACGTTCGACGTCTCGGTGTGGGAGTTGTTCTGGCCGTTGCAGATCGGTGCCCAGCTCTACATCGCCGAGCCGGACGGTCATCGGGACCCCGCATATCTGGTGGAGACGATCGAACGCCGTGGTGTCACCACTGCACACTTCGTTCCTTCCTTGCTCGCCGTGTTCGGTGCCACCGACGGAATCGAGCGATGCAGCGCTCTGCGGATGCTGTTCGCATCGGGTGAGGCCCTACCGGTTTCGGTAGCCGTAGGCATCCGCCGGGCACTGCCCGCCGTGGAACTGCACAACCTGTACGGGCCGACCGAGGCCGCCGTGGACGTGACGTTCCATCGGGTCACCGACGCAGACACCGTGTCGGTGCCGATCGGCGTGCCGGTCTGGAACACCCGGGTCACCGTGCTGGATGCTCGGCTGCACCCGGTGCCGATCGGCGTGCCGGGCGAGCTGTACCTGGCCGGAACCCAGCTGGCCCGTGGCTATCTGGGACGACCCGACCTGACGGCAGACCGATTCGTCGCAGATCCGTACGGGAGAGCGGGAAGCCGGATGTACCGCACCGGTGACCTCGTACGCTGGAACACCGGGGGAGAGCTGGAGTACCTGGGGCGCACCGACTTCCAGGTCAAGCTCCGCGGCCTTCGCATCGAGCTCGGTGAGATCGAGTCGGCGCTCATCGCCGACCCGACCGTCGATCAGGCCGTCGTGCTCGTGCGGCAGACACCGTCGTCGGGCGAAATTCTGGTGGGCTACGTGGTACCCGCCTCCGGCGCGGTCGTCGATCCGGCGGCCCTGACGGCGGTCGCGGCGCGGACGGTGCCCGAATACATGGTTCCGGCGTCGGTGGTGGTTCTCGAATCACTTCCGCTCGGACCGAACGGCAAGCTGGACCGACGGGGACTACCGGATCCCGAGTTCGGTAGCGACGCCGAGTTCCGCACTGCGAGCACCGATACCGAGCGCATCATCGCCGACGTGTTCGCCGACGTCCTGGGACTCGAGACGGTGGGCGTCGACGACTCCTTCTTCGCTCTCGGTGGTGACAGCATCGTGTCCATTCAGTTGGTCTCGCGCGCCAAGGCGAGAGGAATCCAGTTCGGCCCACGAGATGTGTTCGAGCGCAAGACCGTTGCCGGGCTGGCCGAGGTGGCCGTCGTCGTCGGCGAGGGTGCGGACACGGTCGTCCTCGACGAACTCGACGGCGGTGGGGTCGGCTGGCTGCCGCTGCCACCGTTCGGTGCGGCACTGCTGCAGCGCGGCGGTGGGTACCGTCGCTTCCATCAGGCGCTCACACTCGAGCTCCCGGCAGGCATCGACCGCGACGGTGTCGTGGCCACGCTCACTGCTGTCGTCGACCACCACGACGTTCTTCGGTCCACCCTCGTGCACGACGCTCGTGGCTGGGGCCTCGAGGTGGGCGAGTCCGGTTCGGTGGACGTCGACGGGCTGCTGACGACCGCGTCGTCGGACGGTGGAGCCGCCGCGGTGGATGCGGCGGTCGGATCGCTCGATCCGGAGAACGGGCGCATGCTCGCGTTCGTGTGGGTCGAGAGCGCGCCGAACACATTGACCGTCGTCGCACATCACCTCGTCGTCGACGGCGTGTCGTGGCGAATCCTGGTGCCGGACTTCGTGTCCGCGTGGGCGCAGATCGCCGGCGGTGCCGACCCGGTGCTGCCGGATGTGGGTACGTCGATGCGGCGCTGGACACACGCACTCGTGGAGGAAGCGGCGCGCCGGACGGATGAGTTGCCGCAGTGGCGCAGCATCGCTCGGACCCCGGACCCGGTCCTGGGGGAGCGGGCCTTCGAGCCGGCCGTCGACGTGGTGGACACCCTCGAGCGAGTCGAGATGTCCCTGTCGTCGGATGCGACGCGCACGTTGCTGACCACGGTTCCCGAGATCTACCACGGCGGAGTCGCGGACGGACTGCTCGCCGCACTCGCGCTGGCAGTCACCGCCCTGCGCAAGGAACAGGGGATCGATGCCCCCGCAACACTGCTTCAGCTCGAAGGCCACGGCCGCGAGGAGGCCGTGGTCCCCGGAGCAGATCTGGGCCGGACCGTGGGCTGGTTCACCAGCCTCTTCCCGGTTCGACTCGACCTGACCGGAATCGACGTCGACGACGCCCTCGGCGGCGGCTCTGCCCTCGGCGACGCCGTGAAGGCCGTCAAGGAGCAGATGCTGGCGTTGCCCGACCGAGGAATGGGGTGGGGGCTGCTGCGCTACCTCGATCCCACGAGCGAGACGGAGCTGGCGGCGCTGTCCACCGGGCAGATCAGCTTCAACTATCTCGGTCGGGTCGGTACCGGTGAGGTACCGGAGGACATGAAGTCTCTCGGCTGGTTGCCTGCCGAGGACACCGCAGGTCTGACTGCAGCCGGTGATCCGGACATGGCCGCGAACAAGACGATCGACATCAACGCCATCGTGGTCGACACCGACGACGGCAGCGCCCTGAGTGCTTCGCTGGCGTTCCCGCGGGGCGCGATCTCCGAGGCGACCGTGGCGCGTCTGGCACAACTGTGGTCGGAGCTGCTCGACTCGCTCGCGGCCCACGCACGTACCCGCGGTGCCGGTGGCCTCACTCCGTCGGACCTTCCGTTGGCGCGCGTGAGTCAGGCCGACATTCTCGGCTTCGAGCAGCGTTATCCGGCACTGACCGACGTGTGGCCGCTGGCACCGTTGCAGCAGGGCTTGCTGTTCCATGCCCTGTTCGCCGATACCTCGCTGGACGTCTACACGATGCAGGTCGTTCTCGACCTGGCAGGCGAGGTCGATCAGGAGCGTTTGCGCGATGCCGCACAGGCCCTACTGGATCGGTACGAGAACCTACGCGCCGTGTTCGCGGTGACCGCGGACGGCGACAGTGTGCAGATAGTTCAGCAGGGCGTGCGGTTGCCTTGGCGCAGTGTCGATCTCAGCGGTGTCGAGGAGAACGCGCGCGCCGCCGCGGTCGCGGCGGCACTGGACGAGGATCAGCGGGAGCATTTCGACATCACCACCGCCCCGTTGTTGCGGTTCTTGCTGATTCGCCTCGGGCCCACGACGTACCGACTGGCGATGACCAACCATCACGTGCTGCTGGACGGCTGGTCGCTGCCGCTGGTGATGAAGGAGCTGCTCTACCTCTACGCCGTCCGCAGCGACACCTCGTCGATGCCGCGTCCGCGCTCGTATCGCTCGTTCCTGCAGTGGCTCGGTCAGCGCGACCCGGAGACCTCCCGGCAGGCGTGGGCCCGTTCGCTCGACGGCGTCGACGAACCGACACTGCTGACTCCACCGACCCTGGGCCGCGAGATCTCCACCCGATCGGCAGAGACCGAGGTACGGATCGAAGCGGAGGCCACCGCAGCGTTGACCGCGCTCGGTGGACGCCTCGGCGTCACCGTGAACACGTTGGTACAGGCCGCGTACGGAATGCTGTTGGCTCAGATGACGGGCCGCGACGACGTGGTCTTCGGGGCCACGGTGTCGGGTCGTCCCGCGGACCTGCCCGGAGTCGAATCGATGATCGGCTTGTTCATCAACACCATTCCGGTACGAGTTCGCCTCGATGCTCACGACACAGTGGAGCAGTACCTCACGCGGCTCCAGGGTGAGCAGGCCGATCTGCTCGATCACCACCACGTGGGATTGGCGGACATCCAGCGGGATGCGGGGCTGGGCAACCTGTTCGACACGCTGACGGTGTTCGAGTCGTACCCGGTGAACGAGGCGGAGTTGGCGCAGCAGGCCGCATCGATCGACGGCATGACCGTCGAGGGTGTCGGCTCCAACGACAACACCCACTACCCGCTGACCCTGCTCGTGGTGGCGAACGAGGAAATGACGCTGACGGCGAAGTACATCAGCGACCTCTTCGACACCCGTGCGGTCGAGTCGATCCTGGCGCGCATCGTCTCGCTGCTCGCTACGTTCGCGGCGGACCCCACGCGCCGGGTTCTCGACATCGACCTGCTCGACACCGCGGAGCGCACACGGATACTCGACGAGTGGAACGACACTGCCCGCGAGATCGACTCCGCGGCAACGCTCGTGTCGATGTTCGAGGAGCGGGTGACGCAGTCCCCGGACCGGATCGCGATCTCCTTCGAGGGCGATCGAGTGACGTACGCGGAGTTCGCAGGTCGAGTGAACGCGCTTGCGCGACTGCTGATCCGCGAGGGCGTCGGCCCGGAAACGATGGTCGCGATCGCGATGCGCAGATCGGTGGATATGCTCGTCGGTGTCTACGCGGTGCTGACCGCGGGTGGGGCATATGTCCCGATCGATCCCGACCAGCCGGCCGAACGCGTCGAGTACATCCTGGCGACGGCCGATCCCGTTGCGATTCTGACCACGGAGGCGGATTCGTCTGCAGTGGAATCGGTCTCGTCCGTCGCGCCGCGGATCGAGGTCGATTCCGTCGACCTCGCCGGATTCGCCACCGATGCGGTTCGCGCCGACGAGCGGCGCGCCGCGCTGCTCTCCGACGACGTCGCGTACGTGATCTTCACCTCGGGCTCGACGGGCAAGCCCAAGGGTGTCGCCGTGACGCACGCCGCCATCGTCAACCGGCTCGTGTGGATGCAGGACGAGTACGGTCTGACCGTCGACGATGTGGTGCTGCAGAAGACGCCGGTGACGTTCGACGTGTCGGTGTGGGAGCTGTTCTGGCCGTTGCAGATCGGTGCAGAACTGGCGATAGCGAAGCCGGACGGGCATCGCGACCCGGCCTACCTGGTCGAGATCGTCACCGAGCGGTCGGTCACCGTCGCACACTTCGTGCCGTCGATGCTGGCCGTGTTCGCGACAGCGGACGGAGTCTCGCGGTGTTCGAGCCTGCGCATGCTCTTCGCGTCGGGTGAGGCGCTGCCGGTGTCGGTCGCCACGGCAATCGGTACGGCACTGCCGAACACGAACCTGCACAACCTGTACGGACCCACCGAGGCCGCGGTGGACGTGACCTACCACCGCGTCACCGCCGCCGATGTCGCCGGCGTACCGATCGGTGTGCCGGTGGCCAACACTCGGGTGACCGTGCTCGACGCACGGCTGCGGCCGGTGCCGGTCGGCGTCGCGGGTGAGCTCTACCTCGCGGGAGTCCAGTTGGCCCGCGGCTACCTCGGGCGAGTGGATCTGACCGCAGACCGGTTCGTTGCCGATCCGTACGGTGCACCGGGCACTCGGATGTACCGGACCGGCGACCTGGTCCGGTGGAACGTCGACGGCGAACTCGACTACATCGGCCGCACCGACTTCCAGGTGAAACTGCGCGGCCTGCGCATCGAGCTCGGTGAGATCGAGGCGGCGTTGACCGCTCACCCCGACATCGACCGGTCGACCGTACTGGTGACGTCGACGGTATCGGGCGAAATCCTGGTCGGCTACGTCGTTCCTCGTACCGGTGCGTCGGTGGACGTGAGCGAGCTGACCTCGTTCGCAGGCAGCCGACTCCCCGGCTACATGGTGCCGACACAGATCATGGTGCTCGCCGAGTTCCCGCTGAACGCCAGTGGCAAGCTCGACCGAAAAGCATTGCCGGAACCGGTGTTCGAGGCGCGTGAGTTCCGTGCACCGGTGACCGCGACCGAGATCGCCATCGCCGACGTGTTCGCCGACGTGCTCGGTGTCGATCGGGTGGGATCGGACGACGACTTCTTCGCCCTCGGTGGAAATTCGCTCGCGGCCACCCGTGCAGCGGCGCGCATCACCGCTGGTCTGGGCAAGCAAGTGGGTGTTCGCGAGCTGTTCGAGAACTCGACGGTCGCAGCGCTCGCAGCGCGCACGGATCTCCAGGGAGCAGTGCATCGCGTGCCACTTCGACCCAGGACCGGCAGCGAGCGGGTACCGCTCTCGCTCGCTCAGCAGCGGATGTGGGTGCTGAATCGACTCGACCCTGGTTCGGGCGCGTACAACATGCCGCTCGCCCTGCGGCTCACCGGTGACTTGGACGTGGCCGCATTGCAGGCGGCCGCGACGTGGGCGATCGAGCGGCACGAGACCTTGCGAACCCGCTATCCAGAGGATGCCGACGGCACTGCGTTCCAGGAGGTGCTCGACGCCCGGGCCACCACTCTCGACCTCGATCCGATCGACGCCACGGGTGAAGCCGACATCGCCGACCGGGTGCGTCGACTGGTGTACGACGGCTTCGATGTCACCGCCGCGCCTCCGGTGCGTGGTGCACTGTTCCGACTCGCCGGAACGGACGACGGCGACATCCAGTACGTGTTCGTCATCGTGATGCACCACATCAGCGGCGACGGAGCGTCGATGGCACCGCTGGCTCGCGACGTGATGACCGCGTACCTCGCCGCGACAGCCGGCACGGTGCCGTCGGTGGCACCGCTGTCGATCCAGTACGCCGACTACACGCTGTGGCAGCGTGAGGTGCTGGGTTCGACGAACGACCCGGGTTCCGCAGCGAATCGGCAGGTCGACTTCTGGCGCACCGAGCTGAGCGGTATCACCCCGGTCATCGCCCTGCCGTGGGATCGGCCGAGACCGGCGGAGCCCTCGCTGCAGGGTGGAAGTGTCCGCGCACATCTCGACGCGCAGACCCACGAGGCGTTCGTCGGCATCGCACGATCGAACAACGCGACTCTGTTCATGGTGTTGCACAGCGTCCTCGCGGTACTGCTCGCGAGAACCAGCGGTGCACGGGACTTCGCCGTCGGAACTCCGATTGCCGGCAGGGGAGACGAACAACTCGACGACATCGTCGGAATGTTCGTCAATACGCTGGCGCTTCGGACCAGCGTCGATCCGGACGCGACGTTCGAGGATCTCGTGCGCAGCATTCGGGAGAGCGACCTGCGGGCATTCGGCAACGCGGACGTACCGTTCGAGCACGTCGTCGACGTCATCGGGCAGGACCGAACCCCCGGAATCAGCCCGCTGTTCCAGACCGTGCTGTCCGTCGAACCATTGGGCGAGGCTCGCTTCGAACTGCCTGCCCTGACCGTCGAGCCCGTCGAAGGATTCGAGCCGACCGCCAAGTTCGATCTCCAGGTGACGGTGCAGACTCGGCCCGTCGTCGGTGCCGATGGCGAACCAGACCTGGCGGTCGAATTCGCCTACGCCGCAGACCTGTTCGACGAGACGACCGTTTCGGCGATGGTCGAGCGTTTCGTCCGGATCGCCGACGCCGTCGCGGCGGCCCCGGGTATCAAGGTCGGTGCGATCGACGATCTCGGTGACGACGAGCGGGCCGCGTTGACCGCATCCCCGACACCGGTCGCCGACGCCGTGGGTGCAGTGGCCGGTCGAACGTTGCCACAACTGCTCGCTGCGACCGTGGAAGCGGATCCCGAGGCACCGGCGTTGTCCTCCGCAGGTGAGGAAACCACGTACCTCGAGCTGGACCGACGTTCGTCACGCCTGGCGCGCGAACTGATCGACCGCAACGTCGGTCCCGACGTCACGGTTGCCGTCGTCGTCGACGACGCGGTCGAATCCGTCGTGGCCCGGTGGGCGGTGGTCAAGGCGGGCGGCGCTCTGGCCCTGGTGGACCACATCGACAGTGCCGTCGGGGTGGGCGCGAGCGTAGTGGTCATCGATACCGGTGAGGCGCAGGACTGGGATCGAGTGTCCACGGTCGTCGATCTCGGTGACGAGGCGACCTCGAGGTCGGTGACTGCCCGATCGGCTCGTCCGATCACGTACACCGACCGCGTCGCTGTGCTCTCCGCAGACAGCCCGGCTCTTGTGGTGGACGAGTCGACCGGCGCGGCGGTGAGCCATGGTGCCCTTGCTGCCATGGCCGTTCGTGCGGTCGGGGAGTACGGGATCGACTACGAGTCGCGACTGGGCGTGCCCACGGCGATCACCTCTCCGTCAGCGTGGTTCGCCGGTGTGATGGCTGCTTCGGTCGGTGCTGTGCTGGTGGTCGATCGGGCCGAATCACCCGAGGATTCGGCCGATCTCGTCGTCGCCGAATGGATGACGCACGCGTTCGTGACTGCGGCGGAAGCCGCGGCGGTCGCCGAATTGGAGTCGGAGGATCTCGAGGACCTGGTGGCTCTGGTGATCGTGGCCGGTGATGAGGAGGCGGCCGAACGACCGGTCGGTGTGTCGGTACACGGCGCGCCGGAGTTCGGCTGAACCGATCGGGTCGATAGACTTCGGCCCTGAACAACAACCGTCCGTAGAGACGGTGAGCGTTCTCGGCACGCGTCACTGAGGCGGTTGTGTGGGAGCGCCGCCGATGAGGAGTGTTCAGTGAGTTCGGAGTGGTCGGGGACCGGTACGTCCGGTAAGGCAGCGCGACCGAAGGGACGTGTCAGGCGTCCGAAACCGGGCCGTAGCCGACCCGCACGGGTTCCTACCTTGCCGGCATTGCTCTCGGCAGCGGTAGAGAAGAATCCGACGGGTACCGCGCTCGTTTTCGGCGAAACGTCGGTTACGTACGAAGAACTCGACGGGCAGTCGTCGAAGTTGGCTCGGCTGTTGATCTCTCACGGCGTCGGACCGGACCACCTGGTGGCGATCGCGCTCGATCGATCCATCGAATCGGTGGCCTCGGTATGGGCGGTCGCGAAGTCCGGCGGAGCCTTCCTGCCGATCGATCTGCGGTATCCACCCGGGCGGATCGAGCACATGGTGACCGACTCCGGTGTTCGATGGGGACTGACTACGTCCGACCGGGTGGCCGAGCTGCCCGACGGAGTGTCCTGGATCGCACTGGACGGGACCGACGAAATGCGGCAACTCGAGCAGTTGTCGGCAGAGCCGATCGCACCGCAGGACCGTCTGGCTCAGCCGGTTCCCGCCAATCTGGCCTACGTGATCTACACGTCCGGGTCGACCGGAAGGCCGAAAGGGGTCGCGGTCACGCACGCCGGACTCGCCCCGCTCGCCGCCACCGTCAACGACACGTTCGAGACCTCCGGTGACTCTCGCACAATGCATTTCGCCTCACCCAGTTTCGACGCCTCCGTGTTGGAACTGCTGATCTCCATCGTGAACGGGTCGATGATGGTGATCGTTCCGTCGGGTGTCTACGGCGGCACGGAATTGACCGAGATCATGGCGAAGCATCGAGTCACTCACGCGATCATCACGCCTGCCGCGCTGACGACCATGGATTCCGGCGACCTTCCCGAACTTCGTGCGCTCGCCGTCGGAGGGGAAACCTTCACCGCGGAGCTGATGGGACGATGGGCCCGTGGTCGGCAGTTCCACAACGCCTACGGCCCCACCGAAACGACCGTCATCTGCAGCCTGTCCGCCCCGCTCGTCTCCGGCGGAGCCGTCGACATCGGCTCGCCCACACAGAGTATGGCCAGTCATGTGCTCGACGACCGCCTCCGGCCGGTTCCGGTGGGCGTGGTGGGGGAGTTGTACATGAGTGGGCCGGGACTGGCCCGCGGCTATCTCGAGCGTACGGGGCTCACGGCGCAACGGTTCATAGCCAATCCCTTTGCGGTAGAGGGCGATCCGTCGCACTCGCGGATGTACCGAACCGGCGACCTGGTTCGGTGGCGACAGGGCGACAGCGGACCCGTGGTGGAGTACGTCGGTCGCAACGACGCGCAGATTCAGCTGCGAGGCTTTCGCATCGAACTCGGGGAGATCGACGCGGTGCTCGCGGGCGTGGACGGGGTCGACTTCGCCGTGACCGTAGGACACCGACGCGATTCCGGTGCAACCGAACTGGTCGGCTACGTCCTGCCGAACACGGGAGTGGATCTCGGCGTCGATGAGGTTCTGGACGCAGCGAAGAGATACTTGCCTGCGCACATGGTCCCGACGACGCTGACGATACTCGAGTCGATTCCACTGACACCGGCAGGCAAGCTCGATCGAAGTGCCCTACCGGAACCGGTGTTCGCGGTGCGCGAGTTCCGAGCTCCGACGACTCCGACCGAGATCGTCGTGGCCGACGTCTTCGCCGACTTGCTCGGTGTGGACGAGGTGGGGTCCGACGACGAGTTCTTCTCGCTGGGTGGCAACTCGCTCCTTGCGACGCAGGCCGCTGCGCGCATCGGCGCAGCGCTCGGGCGCCGAGTGCGACCGCGGGCACTGTTCGACAATGCCACCGTCGAGTCGTTGGCCGCGTCGATCGATGCGGCCGAGGCCGACGCGCTGACCGTTCTGGACTCGTCCAGGCCTCGCCCGCAACATGTTCCGCTTTCTCCGGCGCAGCAGCGCATGTGGTTCCTCAACCGGTTCGACACCGCATCGGCGATGAACAACGTGCCGGTGGCTCTGGCTCTGACCGGCGCGCTCGACGTCGATGCAATGCGCGCGGCGATAGACGATGTGATCGCTCGGCACGAGTCGCTGCGCACCGTGTACCCCGAACTCGACGGAACGGGGTTCCAGCAGATTCTCGACGTGTCCGGTGTCGGCGTCACCATGGAGGTCGTTCCGGCGTCACGCGAGTCGGCACCCGAGGCGGTGGGTGAGTTCCTGTCGAGGGGATTCGACGTGACGACGGAGATTCCGTTTCGGGTGCGGCTGTTCGAGATCACGGACCCGGACGGTTCCGAGCCGGAATTCGTGTTGGCTTTCGTCGCTCATCACATCTCCGCCGACGGGTTGTCCATGGGGCCGCTGTCGCGAGATGTGATGACTGCCTACGTGGCTCGTGCGGCGGGAGATGCACCGAACTGGCCTCCACTGGCTGTGCAGTACGCCGACTACACGCTGTGGCAGCGCGAAATGCTCGGTTCCGAGGACGATCCGAATTCGTTGGTGTCCAAACAGATCGCCTTCTGGGAAGCTGCATTGGCAGGCACCCAGGAGCAACTGCAGTTGCCGTGGAATCGACCACGTCCTCGGGTGGCGTCCGGGCGAGGTGGACTGACGCAGTTCGCCGTCGAGCCCGAGACGTACGAGCGCATCGTCGAACTCGCGCACAGGCATGACGCGACACCGTTCATGGTGGTACACGCGGCGTTGGCGGTTCTGCTTGCGAGGCTGTCCGGTTCTCCCGACGTCGCCGTCGGTGCGCCGGTCGGTGGTCGCGGCGATGCCGGTCTCGACGATCTGGTCGGTATGTTCGTCAATACGGTGATCCTGCGGACGCGGGTCGACGGAGATCGATCGATTGCGCAGCTTCTCGACCAGGTGCGGATCTCCGACATGGATGCCTTCGAGAACGCAGAGGTGCCGTTCGAGCGTCTGGTCGAGGTGCTCGATCCGGTGCGATCGCAGAGCCGACACCCGCTGGTGCAGGTTGCACTGTTCTTTCAGAATTTCTCCGAGGGGACGTTCGAGCTTCCCGGGTTGACGGTCTCGCGGTTCGGGGCCGCAGCGTTCTCGGCCAAGTTCGATCTACAGGTCACGGTCACGGAATCGGCGGGTGGACTCGCCGGCGAACTGCTCTATGCGACCGACCTGTTCGACGAGGGTACCGTTGTCGCCTTCGGGGAACGGCTGGTTGCGTTGCTCGATGCGGTCACCGAGAATCCCGAGGCACCGATCGGCGACCACGAGATACTGCCGGAGAACGAGCGATACCGAATCCTGCAGCAGTGGAACGACACCCATCACGCGGTTGTACCCGATGACGAGCTATTGCTCGACGGATTCGATCGACAGGTCGCCGCGACTCCGGATGCCGTAGCCGTTGTCTTCGGAGACGATGTGCTCACCTACGCCCAGTTCTCGGCTCGGGTGGATGCCGTAGCGCAGCGGTTGCATCAGGACGGCTCCGGTCCCGGCGCTCTCGTCGGGTTGGCCATGAAACGGTCCATCGAACTGGTCGTCGGGATGTACGCGGTGTTGCGCGCCGGTGCGGCCTACGTTCCCCTCGATCCAGATCAACCGATCGAGCGAAACGATCACATTCTGTCCACGGCAGATCCGATGGTCGTACTGTCCACCAGCAGAGACGACTTCGCGACGACCAGTGATGTCCCGGTCCTGCTGATCGACGGGGTGGAGCGGATCGATGCTGTGCCCACGTTCGGACGTCCCCACTCCGCCGATCTCGCGTACGTCCTGTTCACCTCGGGTTCGACGGGCAGGCCCAAAGGTGTCGCGGTCGAGCATCGGGCCATCGTCAACCAGATGGTCTGGATGGCCGAGGAGTACGGACTCGACGAATCGGACGTGTATCTACAGAAAACGGCGACGACGTTCGACGTGTCACTGTGGGGCTTCTTTCTTCCCCTACGGACCGGCGGGCAGTTGATCATCGCGCCGCCGGGTGCGCAGCGCGAGGTCGATGTCGTCGGCGACTTGATCTCCCGACATCGAGTGACCGTGACCGATTTCGTACCGTCGATGTTGACCGTATTCGCGGAATCCGTTGCTGCGGAAGCGATATCTACACTACGGCACGTATTCGTCATCGGAGAGGCTCTACCCTCTCGGACGGTGGCGGCCTGCCGCGGCGTGTCGAACGCACGAGTGCACAATCTCTACGGTCCCACCGAGGCGGCCGTGTCGGTGGCCTATCGTGATGTCTCCGATGACGCAGCCGACCTCGTTGCCGCGTCCGGCGACGGTTCGGTGTCGATCGGTGTTCCGGAATGGAACACCGCTGTGCGAGTTCTGGATTCGCGACTGCATCCGGTTCCTGCCGGGGTGCCCGGTGAGCTGTATCTGGCGGGTGTGCAATTGGCCCGCGGTTATGTCGCACGACCGGATCTGACGTCCGAACGGTTCGTGGCCGATCCGTTCGGCAGCGCCGGTGACCGCATGTACCGAACGGGCGACCTGGCGCGATGGTCGATGCTCGGCGACGGCCGAATCGAGTACATCGGACGTACCGACTTCCAGGTCAAGTTCCGCGGTCAGCGCATCGAGCTCGGGGAGATCGAAACCGCTCTGACATCGTTGCCCGGAGTCGGTCAGGCGGTGGTCGTGGTCTCCGGCTCGGTCGCCGGTGACCTTCTGGCTGCGTACCTCGTACCGGTAGCCGATGCGGTTCTCGACACCGAGGATATTCGCACCAGGCTCGGCTCGCTGGTTCCGTCGTACATGGTGCCGTCGGCTTTTGTTGTCCTGCAGTCACTTCCGCTGAATCCGGCGGGCAAGCTCGATCGCCGAGCGTTGCCGGATCCAGTGTTCGAGGCGCGCGAATTCCGTTCTCCTGCCACCGCGGTGGAGGAGGCAGTGGCGTCGGTGTTCGCGGATGTACTGGGCGTCGAGCGAGTCGGGTCGGACGACGATTTCTTTTCGCTGGGCGGAAACTCGCTGTCGGCAATGAAGCTCGTGTCCCGGTTGGGTCGCTCCCTCGAAGGCGTGACGGTGCCGGTGTCGTGGTTGTTCTCCGATTCCTCGGTCGCAGCGTTGGCGTCGCGGATCGATGCGGCGCGTCGTTCCGATACTCCGATCGCCGAAGAGACCGGACTGGACACCGTCGTCGAACTGCGTGGTGGAAGCGGCACGCCACTGTTCTGTGTACATCCGATCGTGGGACTGTCCTGGGCGTTCGGCGGATTGGCACCGTACGTCGACAGCACCCGGCCCCTCTACGGTCTGCAATCTCCGGTGCTGGCCGGCGACCCGATGCCCGCCTCGATCGACGAGTGGGCATCGATCTTCGTCGATCGCATCCGCGAGATTCAGCCCAGCGGGCCCTACCACCTGCTGGGGTGGTCGATGGGCGGCGTCATCGCTCATGCGGTCGCCGTGCAGTTGCGAGGGCTCGGGGAGACGGTGTCGACGCTGGCAATGATGGATTCGTTCGTGCTGTCCCGAACCACACATCTCGTAGAACGGACGGTGACTGCGGGGGAGGTGCTCGGCGGGTTGGGCATCGACTCCGAACACGACTCGGACGTGTCCGAACTGACCGTCGATTCCGCCATGGCGCTACTGAGCACCATGCCCGCTCCGTTCGATGCGTTGTCCAGAGAGCGGGTGCAGGGCATCGTCGACGGAATCGAACGGTCGGCCGCGATGCTGCAGGCCCATGAGCCGGAGCGGTTCGACGGTGAGCTGCTCTATTTCGCGTCCGTCGTCGACGACCCGACAGGTGTTGCCGGTGCATCGACGTGGACCGAGTTCATCGACGGGAAACCGACCGTGACGCAAGTTCATTCGACGCACTGGCAGATGGCGTCGGCGTCGGCGCTCGCCGAGTTCGGACCTGTCCTCGACGAATGGATATCTCGCTGACGGAGAGCGGCACTGCATGAAGTCGCATCGCTGGGCAGCTCACATCTGAACGCAACGTCAGTTCGAGGGTAACGAATCCAGCAAAGTACCCGATATCTCGAGTGATGCGTACCGTCGGACGTCAATAGTCCGCCGGGCTGGATCGGGCGAGCGGCGGACGCCCGAGTGCCGTTCGAGTGTGAGGAGCACGACAGTTCATGGGTACCGAGACGTCGGGGACAGCAGGAACGACCGGCGGCGGTAACCCGGTGGAGAACGGTTCGCGAGAGCGGGGCCGGGAAACACGAACCAGGGAGCGGCCGGCACGACGTGAGCGTCCCCTGCGCCGTCGACGCCCCCGCACGCCGCTTCTGCCTCAGCTGCTGGCCTCGGCAGTCGAGCTCGGACCCGACTCGGATGCCCTCGTGTTCGACAGCCGAATCTGGACCTACGCCGAGCTCGATGCTCGATCGGCTGCTCTGGCCCGCGTGCTGATCGCGCGTGGCGTCGGTCCCGAGGACTTCGTCGCCCTGTCGATTCCGCGCTCCGACCTGTCCGTCATGGCGCTGTGGGCGGTGGCCAAGACCGGCGCGGCATTCGTGCCGATCGATCCGACCTACCCGGCCGACCGGGTGCGGCACATGGTGTCCGACTCCGGCGTGCTGCTGGGGTTGTCCGTCGGCGCGGTGCGCGACGATCTGCCCGCGGAGGTCGAGTGGCTGGTGATCGACGACAGTGACATGACTCGGCGTCTCGACGAACTGTCCAGCGAGCCCGTCACCGAGGAGGATCGGGTGCGAGCCCTGGAGCCGACGCATCCGGCATACATGATCTACACCTCCGGATCGACCGGTCTGCCGAAGGGCGTCGTCGTCACCCACGCCGGACTGAGCAACTTCTGCGAGGAGCAGATCGATCGCTACTCGCTCACCGAGCAGTCGCGAGTGCTGCACTTCGCATCACCGAGCTTCGACGCGTCCGTACTCGAACTCCTGATGAGCATCGGCCGGGGTTCGACCATGGTCGTCGCCTCTCCGAAGATTCTCGGTGGCGACGATCTGGCTGCGCTCATCCGCGCGCAGAACGTGACTCACGCCTTCATCACCCCAGCAGCATTGGCGTCGGTGAATCCGGCCGACACGGACACCCTGCACACCGTCGTCGTCGGCGGCGAGGCCTGCCCGCCCGAGCTGGCGAACCGATGGGCACAGGGCCGCCGTTTCTTCAACGGGTACGGGCCGACCGAGACGACGATCATGACCAACATCGGCGGGCCGATCGCCGAGAACGAGCGCGTGACGATCGGCGGGCCCATCCGCGGCGTCAGCGCGTATGTGCTCGACGCATCCCTGAACCCGGTTCCCGACGGGGTGGCAGGAGAGCTGTACCTGGCCGGGCCGGGACTTGCCCGCGGCTATCACCAGCGACGTGGACTGACCTCGGATCGCTTCCTCGCCTGTCCGTTCGGCGAGGACGGTGCGCGGATGTACCGCACCGGAGACGTCGTGCGCTGGCGGGTGGTCGAGGGCGAGCGAGTGGTCGAATACATCGGCCGCAACGACTTTCAGGTCAAAATTCGCGGCTTCCGCGTCGAACTCGGTGAGATCGATGCCGTTCTGTCAGCCGACGAGAGCGTCGAATTCGCCGTGACGGTCGGCCGCGAGACACCGTCGAAGTCCACCGCCCTCGTCTCGTACGTACTGCCCGAGGCGACGTCGGAGTTCGACGAGCGAGCACTTCTTTCGGTTGCGGCACAACATCTTCCGCGACACATGGTTCCGTCGATGATCATCGCACTCGACTCGATCCCGTTGACGCCGGTCGGAAAGCTGGATCGGGCCGCGTTGCCCGCTCCGGTCTTCGCCGCGGCAGAGTTCCGTTCCCCGTCGACGCCCTCCGAAATCACCGTCGCGCAGATCTTCGGCGAGCTGCTCGGCATGGACCGAGTCGGTGCCGACGACGACTTCTTCGAACTCGGCGGAAACTCCCTGATCGCAACGCAACTGGCCGCACGTCTCGGAGCTGCGACCGGAACCCGAGTGCCGGCACGCACCGTCTTCGAGTTCTCGACGGTGCAATCCCTCGCCGCCCGTTTGGAGAATGCCTCGTCCGATGGCGACAACGCCGCGAGCCGACCGCAGCCGGTGCTGGCGACGAGGGAGCGGCCCGAGCGGATCCCACTGTCGCTGGCTCAGCGGCGGATGTGGTTCCTCAACCGCTTCGATACCGCGTCGGGAGCGAACAACATCCCGGCCGCCATCGAACTCCGAGGAATTCTCGACGTCCCGGCGCTGTCCTCCGCGATCGACGATGTCGTCGATCGTCACGAATCTCTGCGCACGTACTACCCCGAGGTCGACGGGATCGGGTACCAGATGGTGCGGGACGCGGTCGAGAGTGGAGTCACGCTCGAGATCGAAACGATCGGGGCCGATGCGGTCGCGCGTCGGGTTCAGGAGCTGGCTTTCGCGGGCTTCGATGTGACCCAGCAGGTCCCGGTGCGGTTGCGCCTGTTGCATCTGGGCACCGATCACTACGTCTTCGTGCTGGTGGCCCACCACATCACCGCCGATGGCTCGTCCGTCGCACCGATGGTGCGAGACATCATGACCGCCTACGCCGCTCGCAGCGCGGGGACTGCACCCGGCTGGGAACCACTGGCAGTGCAGTATGCCGATTACACGCTGTGGCAGCACGAGGTGCTCGGATCCGACGACGATCCCGACTCCGTTGCGCACCAGCAGATTTCGTTCTGGAAGGACAACCTCGAGGGGTTGCCGGATCAGCTCGACCTGCCGACCGACCGTAGCCGTCCACTCGATCCGTCCGGAGTCGGTCGGGTACTCGGATTCGACATCGACGCGGCGTCGACGGCGGCGATCGGGCGTCTGGCTCGCGAGCACGGGGCCACCCCGTTCATGGTGGTACACGCCGCTTTCGCGGTGCTCCTCGCCCGCTTGTCCGATTCCCCAGACGTCGTCGTCGGATCGCCGATCGCCGGTCGAGGTGAGCAGGCGCTCGACGACGTGATCGGAATGTTCGTCAACACCCTCGTTCTGCGCACCGCGGTCGACGCGTCCCGCACATTCTCGGACCTGCTTTCCCAGGTTCGCGAAGCCGATCTACAGGCATTCGCGCACGCCGACCTTCCGTTCGAGCGTTTGGTCGAGGTGCTCGACCCCGTTCGCTCCGGCGACCGCCACCCGCTGTTCCAGGTGGCTCTGTTCTTCCAGAACCAGCCCACAGGCACACTCGAGCTGCCGGAGCTGACGGTCTCCCCGCTGGACTTCGGTGAGGTGGTCGCGAAGTTCGACCTGCAACTGGTCCTGGAGGATCGCGCCGCAGGTACCGAGGAGCACGCGCTCGCGGGCACGTTCACCTATGCGGCGGATCTGTTCGACGAGGCGACGGTACGTGGAATCGCACACCGCTTCGTCCTGCTGCTCGCTCGACTCGTCGATGCGCCGACACTTCCGGTCGGCGATGTGGATCTGCTCGACGCCGCCGAGCGGGCACTGTCCACCGAACATGCTGCCGTCGATGCAGTCGCGGTGCCGGACCGATCGATCCTGGACGCCTACGTGCGACAGGTATCCGTGACACCCGATTCGCCGGCGGTGACGTTCGAGGACGTCACCCTGACCTACGCGGAGTTCGACCACCGAGTCAATGCGCTTGCGCGGCATCTGATCTCGCGCGGTGTCGGCCCCGAGGTGCTCGTCGCCGTGTCCATCAGGCGCTCGATCGACCTGCTGGTGGCGATCTACGCCGTAGTTCGAGCGGGCGGCGCCTACGTGCCGATCGATCCTGATCTCCCGAGCGAACGCCGAGCCCACATCCTCGGCACGGCGGCGCCGTTGTGTCTGCTCACCAGCGCCGCCGACATCGAACCCGACGAGACCAGCGGGCACGAGACGGTGCCGGAGTCCATCGCGATCGACACCCTCGACCCGGCGCTCGACGGTTCTCCTCTGCGCGCGAACGAGGTGCGCCCCCTGCACACAGCCAGTCCCGCCTACGTCATCTTCACCTCCGGCTCGACCGGAAACCCCAAGGGCGTCGCGGTGTCCCACCGCGCGGTCGAGAACCAGCTGGCGTGGATGACGGCACAGTACGAAGTGGCGGACACCGACGTCTATTTCCAGAAGACCGCAACCACCTTCGACGTGTCGGTGTGGGGCTTCTTCTTGCCGCTGCGTACCGGGGGCCGCATCGTTCTCGCGACGCCGGACGGGCATCGCGATCCCGAGTACATCTCGGCCTCGATCGCCCGGCACGGGGTGACACTCACGGACTTCGTGCCGTCCATGCTCACCGTGTTCGCTGCGCACGCACGCACCGCCGAATGCGCCACACTGCGCGACATCTTCGTCATCGGTGAGGCGTTGCCGCCGGAGACCGTGACCGATTTCGGTCGCGTCAGCACTGCTCGCGTCCACAATCTCTACGGGCCTACCGAGGCCGCGGTGTCGGTGACTCAGCATCGCGCGGAGCCGGATTCGCGTGGTTCGATACCCATCGGTGTCGCCGAATGGAACGTCGGCGCACTGGTACTCGACCGACGCCTTCACCCTGTGCCGGCAGGTGTGCAGGGCGAGCTGTATCTGGTCGGCGACCAACTCGCTCGGGGCTACGTCGCCCGTCCGGATCTGACATCGGACCGGTTCGTCGCCGACGTGAGCGGTTCCGGCACTCGGATGTATCGAACCGGCGACCTGGTTCGCCGTCGACCCGACGGCGTGCTCGACTACATCGGGCGCAGCGATTTCCAGGTCAAGTTCCGCGGCCAGCGCATCGAACTCGGTGACATCGAGTCTGCGCTGCTCACCTCTGCCGATGTCAGCCAGGCCGTCGTGCTGGTGGTGCCGACGGCCACCGGTGATCAGCTCGTGGCCTACGTGGTGCCGACGGTCGGTGCCGCACCCGATCGTGCATCTGTGACCGAGTTCGCCAAGAACTTGTTGCCCGCGTATATGATTCCGAGTGCCGTCGTTGTCCTCGGCGAACTGCCGTTGAACTCGAGCGGCAAGTTGGACCGTCGCGCACTACCGTCCCCGTCGATCGATACCCGGCAGTACCGGGCACCGTCGACACCGGTGGAGGAGATCGTCGCGGCTTCGTTCGGCGATGTTCTGGGTGTCGAGCGCGTCGGACTCGACGACGATTTCTTCGATCTGGGCGGGAACTCTCTCATCGCAACCCGCCTCGTCGCACGAGTGGGGGTTGCCGCCGGATGGCGCGTTCCGGTTCGAGCGCTGTTCGAGGCCTCCACTGTCGCCGCCTTCGCTGCGGCGGTCTCGGCGTTGTCGTCCGAGCGATCCGTTCCGAAGCTCGAGCCGGTCGAGCGTCCGGCGGAGATCCCGCTGTCGTATGCACAGCAGCGGATGTGGTTCCTCAACCAGTTCGACACCACCTCGGCCGCCGACAATCTGCCGTTGGCGATTTCGCTGACCGGTGATCTGGATGTGGCTGCGCTACAGGGTGCGGTATCCGACATCGTGCATCGACACGAGTCGCTGCGGACGCTGTATCCCGAAACCGATGGTCGGGCACGGCAATCGGTGGTGACCGACGGCATCGAGGTACCCGATCTCACGCCCATTGCCGTCGCGCCGAACGAACTCCTCGCGGTTCTGACCGACGCCATGAGCATGCCGTTCGATGTGACGATCCAGGTACCGCTGAGAGCGTGGCTCTACCGGCTGGGTGAGCGCGAGCACGTACTGGCCGTGGTGGTGCACCACATCAGCGGTGACGCATTCTCGATGGGGCCGCTCGCGCGGGATCTTGCGGTGGCGTATTCGGCTCGCACGGCGGGATCCGCCCCGGGCTGGTCGGATCTGGCCGTGCAGTATGCGGACTACACCCTGTGGCAGCGTCGCGTACTGGGCGAGGAGACCGACCCGGAGTCGGTGCTCTCGAAGCAGTTGGACTTCTGGACTCGGACGCTGGCCGGAATTCCCGATCGAGTGGATCTACCCACGGACCGACCTCGTCCACCGGTGATCAGCAACAGGGGAGCGGCGGCTCGTTTCGAGATCGACGCCTCGCTGCACGCCTCCCTCGGCCGGGTCGCACGCGAGAGTGGTTCGACGCTGTTCATGGTGGTCCACGCAGCGCTCGCCGTGCTGTTGGCACGATTGGCGGCCACCGACGACGTCGTGATCGGTACGCCGATCGCAGGCCGTGGGGACGCCGCCCTCGACGACCTCGTCGGGATGTTCGTCAACACGCTCGTGCTGCGGACCGACGTGCAGCCGAGCAGCCGGTTCGCGACCGTTCTGAACACCGTGCGGCACGCGGACCTCGAGGCCTTCGCGCATGCCGATGTGCCGTTCGAGCGTCTGGTGGAACAGCTGAACCCCGAACGTTCGCAGTCTCGGCACCCCCTGTTCCAGATTGCGCTCTCGTTCCAGAACCCGGCTACGAGTTCTCTGACGCTGCCCGATCTGACGATCGCCGGTGTCGACATCGAGGACACCAGCGCAAAGTTCGACATGCAGTTCACGCTGTCCGAACAAGCCCGGCCCGACGGCACCGCCGACGGCATGGCAGGCGTGATCACCTACGCCACAGACTTGTTCGATGCCGACACCGTCGACGAGATCTCGGCGCGGCTCGTACGGGTGCTGGCCGCCGTTGCGGCCGATCCCGAGACGGTGGTGGGCGATATCGAGTTGTCGGCACCCAGCGAGGTGCAGGATCTGCTGCACGGGCCGGTGGGAACCGTCGCCCCACGAACCCTTGCGGATCTGATGGCCGATGCCGTCGCGGCGAACCCGGACGGAACTGCACTGGCGCAGGGCGGCAACCAGGTGACCTATCGCGAGCTCGACGAGACGTCCGCCGCCATCGCGGAGATTCTGCGGGGTCGCGGTGTCGGACCCGGCACCGCAGTGGCTGTCGCCACCCGCCGCGGCATCTCGTCGGTGACCGCAGTGTGGGCTGTGACTGCATCCGGCGCGGCCTTCGTGCCCGTCGATCCCGACTACCCGGACGATCGAGTTCGCTTCATGCTCAGCGACTCCGGCGTACGGATCGGGCTCACGACATCGGATGTCGTCGACTCACTGCCGACCGAGGTGGACTGGATCGTCGTCGACGCACTCGCGCAGTCGAACACCCCAGTGGTGCAGACTGATTCGGTCGACCGTGCGCAGACCGACGACGCCGCGTACGTCATCTACACCTCCGGCTCCACCGGAAAGCCCAAGGGCGTGGTGGTCACGCATCGCGGCCTGGCCAACTTCGCGGCCGAGCAGAGAGAGCGATACAGGCTGACCGAGCAATCCCGCGCGCTTCACTTCGCGTCGCCCAGTTTCGACGCGTCTGTTCTCGAACTGCTTCTCGCGGTTGCCTCCGCGTCCACCCTGGTGATCGCGCCACCGCGCACATACGGCGGCGGCGAGCTGGAGGCGCTGATCACGCGGGAGTCGGTAACGCACACGTTCCTGACTCCGACGGTTCTGGCCTCGATCGATCCCGACGCGGTGACCGGTCTCGAGGTCGTGATCGCCGGCGGCGAGCAGTGCTCGCCGGAGCTGGTGCAGCGCTGGTCCACTCACGTTCGGTTCTTCAACGGCTACGGCCCGACCGAGACCACCATCATGACCAACATCAGCGACGCTCTGAGCCCCGGCGACCTGTTGTCCATCGGCGGGCCCATCCGGGGAATGGCATCGTACGTCCTGGATTCACGCCTGCGCCCGGTACCGCTCGGCGTCACCGGCGAGCTCTACCTCGCCGGTGTGCAGCTCTCCCGGGGATATCTCCGGCGGCACGGGCTGACGGCCGAGCGTTTCGTCGCGAATCCTTTCGGCGACGCCGGAGACCGGATGTACCGAACAGGTGACGTCGTACGCTGGCGAAAGAGCAACGGCAGCAACGTGATCGAGTACGTGGGCCGCTCGGACTTCCAGGTCAAGATCCGCGGATTCCGCATCGAGCTCGGTGAGATCGACTCCGTCGTCGCCACCTACCCGGGCGTCGACTTCGTGGCCACCCTCGGACGGACGCTTGCCTCCGGCGGCACCGCCCTCGTGTCCTACGTGCGTTTACAGCCGGGAGCTCACATCGACGCCGCCGACGTTCGTGAGCACGTCGGTGAATCTCTTCCTGCACACATGGTGCCCTCGGCCGTCGTCGTGGTGGACGAAGTGCCGCTGACCCCGGTGGGCAAACTCGACCGAAACGCGTTGCCGGAACCGGTGTTCGAGACCACTGCAGGTCGCGAACCGTCCACCGAGACCGAGCGCGCCCTGAGCGAGGTGTTCGCGGAAGTACTCGGTGTCGACACCGTGGGCGTGGACGACTCGTTCTTCGCCCTCGGCGGTGACAGCATCGTGTCCATCCAGCTGGTCTCGCGCGCTCGGGCCCGGGGCCTGAACTTCGGACCGCGGGACGTGTTCGAGCTCAGAACCGTTGCCGCACTGGCCGAGATCGTGGAATCCGGTGCCGCCGAGGTACTCGAGGAACTTCCCGGCGGCGGAGTGGGGACGATTCCGCTGACCCCGGCCGTCGGCTTCATGGTCGAGCGCGCCGGTGGCTTCGATCGGTTCACCCAGAACCTCGCTCTCGAGCTTCCTGCCGGCATCACCGAGAGCCAGATAGTCGCCACCCTCACCGCCGTGATCGATCGCCACGACATGTTGCGCGCGGTACTGCAACGCGACGTCGACGGTGCGTGGGTGTTGCGCACGCGCGAGCACGGCAGTGTCGATGTCGCAGCGGCCGTCACTCGCACGGCCGTCGATGCGGCCCTCGATGACGAGGATCGTCTGAACCTCGCGGCGACAGCACTCGAGGGTGCGCTGAGTCGGCTGGACCCGGCGGCCGGACGAGTCGTCGAGTTCGCCTGGCTCGATCCGACATCACCGTCTGGACAAGGAACCGACGACACGGGCAGGCTCATCGTCGCTGCCCACCACCTCGTCGTCGACGGCGTGTCCTGGCGCATCATCGTTCCCGATCTGATTTCGGCCTGGCTGCAGGTGTCTGCCGGGTCGGTGCCGACGCTCGATGCGGTCGGCACGTCGTTCCGGCGGTGGGCGCACGCACTGGTCGACAACGCGGGTTCCGATGTTCGCCGAGCCGAATTGCCCTACTGGACTTCGGTTCTGGACCGGATCGAGGTGCCCGTCGGTACGCGCCCCTTCGATCCCGCGGTGGACTTGGCATCGACTGTGCGCAAGGTGCACATCGAGGTGGACGAGGCTACGACCGAGGCCGTGACGACGGCTGTCCCCACTGCCTTCAACGCCGGTGTCGACGACGTTCTCCTCGCCGCACTCTCGCTCGCCGTGGCCCGCTGGCGTGACGAGCGGGGCACGGGGTCCTCGTCGGTTCTGATCAGACTCGAGGGTCACGGTCGCGAGGAGTCGCTGGCCCCAGGGGCCGATCTGTCCCGTACGGTCGGCTGGTTCACCGGCATCTACCCCGTTCGACTCGAACTCGAGACCATCGACGTGGGCGACGCCTACTCGGGTGGCATCGCTGCCGGTGCCGTCGTGAAGTCGGTCAAGGAGCAGTTGCGATCGATTCCGGACAAGGGGCTGGGCTACGGATTGCTGCGGTACATGGGCGACCCGGCGTTCGCACCACCCTCGGCAGCGCACGCGCAGATCAGCTTCAACTACCTGGGCCGAGTGTCGGCGGCCGACATACCCGAGGGCATGGAGAAGGTCGGGTGGATTCCGGCCGGCGACCTCGGTGACCTCACCGGGACGCCCGACGCGGACGCCCCCGCCATGGCTCCGATCGACATCAACGCCGTTGTGGTCGGTGGACGCCTCACCGCAGATTTCGGCTTCCCGACGACCCTGTTGTCGGAGTCCGACGTTCACGCCTTGGCCGAGCACTGGCGAGATGCGCTGACGTCCATCGTCGAGCACGGCCGACACGACGGTGCCGGAGGTCTGACCCCGTCGGATCTGCCGCTCGTGCAGCTGACTCAGCGCGACATCGAGCGGGTAGAGGCGCAGCTGCCGTCGGTCCGCGACATCTGGCCGCTGTCGCCGCTGCAGAACGGACTGCTGTTCCACGCGTCGATCTCCGAGGCCACGACCGACGTGTACACCACGCAGATCCAGCTGCACCTCGGCGGCGACGTCGACGCGGAGCGGCTGCACCTAGCGGCGGATCGGATTCTCGAACGGTATTCCAACCTGCGCACCGCATACCTGCGCGACGAGACCGGCAATGCCGTACAGGTCGTCGTCGAGTCGGTTCGCGTGCCGTGGCGAACAATCGATCTCACCGTTGCCGAACATGATTCGACGTCTGCGGACGAGTTGCTGAGTGCTGAACAAGCGCTCGGATTCGATATGACCGCGCCGCCGCTGATCAGGTTCTTGTTGATCCGCACGGCCGCCGATCGGTGGACGCTCGGCGTGACCAGCCACCACATTCTGCTCGACGGCTGGTCGATGCCCATCTTGATGAAGGATCTGCTGGTCCTGTACGCGACCCGCGGCGAGACATCCGTTCTGCCGAGGGTCCGTCCTTACCGCAATTTCCTCGCGTGGCTGTCCACGCGTGACCTCGACGACTCGCTGGACGCGTGGCGACGGGCGTTCGCGGGACTGGACGACCCGACGCTGATCTCGCAGCACGGCTCCGCGGATTCCGGCTCTCCTGCTGTAGCCGAGAAGAGATTCGTCCTCAGCGGTGCGGACGCCGCTCGGTTGTCGGACCGCGCGTCGGAACTGGGCGTCACGATGAACACTCTGGTTCAGGTGGCGTGGGGAGTTCTGCTCTCGCGCTTGCTGACTCGCGACGATGTCGTGTTCGGAACCACGGTGTCCGGTCGTCCGGCGGAGCTCGACGGCATCGAATCGATGGTCGGTCTGTTCATCAACACCGTTCCGGTCCGATTCACCCAGGACGCGAACTCGAGCATCGAGGATCTGGTGCACCGCACGCAGAGGGAGCAGGCGGAACTTCTCGATCATCATTACGTGGGTCTCACCGATATCCAGCAGGCGGTCGGCTCGGGAGCAGTGTTCGACACCCTGGTGGTGTTCGAGTCGTACCCGATCGACAAGTCCGGTTTGTCCGCGGCGAGCTCGATCGACGGGATGAGCGTCCTCGGTGTCGACACCAAGGACGCAACTCACTACCCGTTGACCCTGGTGGTCGTAGCCGACGCCGAGATCACCTTCACGCTGAAGTATCGAGCCGATCTGGTCGACGCCGACGCCGCGGAATCGATGACGACGAGATTTGCCCGGGTACTGGACTCCGTCGCCGACGGATCGAACGGAGCCGACAAGGCCCGTTCCATCGACATTCTCGACGGTGCCGAGCGGACGGAGGTGCTGCAGACCTGGAACGGTGTGACGGAAACCGTTGCAGCCGAGCTCGATTCCGAGGCGGGGGACGAGTCGCTGATCTCCCTGTTCGAGAAGCAGGTATCGGCCGCACCCGACGCTGTCGCCGTGGTCTTCGGTGACGAACGCGTGACCTACCGCGAGCTCGACGTACGAGCCGAGAAGCTGGTCGGCACGCTCGTCGACACCGGTGCGGGACGGGAAACCTTGGTTGCCATAGCGCTTCCCCGCGGTATCGAGCTGATCGTCGGCTTGCTGGCCGTACTGAAGTCCGGTGCCGGCTACCTCCCCGTCGACACGTCGCTGCCGCTCGACCGGGCGCGCTTCATGATCGAGGATGCACGTCCGACGTGTGTACTGACGGACCGCGACGGCGGGGCGTCGTACGCCGAATTCGGTGTGCCGGTCATCGCGTGGGAGGGTGCGGGTGCGACCGAGCAGTCTTCGGTGACCCGACCCGATACGGCGCGCAGTGGTGCCGATCTCGCGTACGTCATCTACACCTCCGGGTCCACCGGCACGCCGAAAGGCGTTGCGATACCCAACGAGAACGTCGTACGGCTGTTCCGCAACACCGATCGGACATTCGACTTCGGACCGAGTGACGTGTGGACGATGTTCCACTCGTTCGCGTTCGACTTCTCCGTGTGGGAGATCTGGGGACCGTTGTTGCACGGCGGCACTCTGGTGGTGGTGGATCATGCCACGTCCCGGTCGCCTCGGGAGTTCGTCGAGCTCGTGGCGCGCGAGGGCGTGACGATGCTCAGCCAGACGCCATCGGCGTTCTATCAGTTCGTCGATGCCGAGCGGGCCGCGTCGTCGTCTCCGACGTCGTTGCGGCACATCGTGTTCGGCGGCGAGGCCCTTGACCCGAGCAAGCTCACCGGATGGTTCGACGCGCACGGAGTCGATGCGCCGCTTCTGAGCAACATGTACGGGATCACCGAGACCACGGTGCACGTGACACATCATGAGGTCCGTGGTGTCGACGAGAACGTCCGACACCCGATCGGGACCGCGATCGACGGCCTCGGAACCTACGTCCTCGATCAGGGTCTGCGTCCAGTGCCGGTCGGAGTGGTGGGCGAGGTCTATGTCTTCGGAGTGCAGCTCGCGCGCGGGTACCTTGGACGTGCAGGACTGACGGTAGGACGATTCGTCGCGAATCCGTTCCAGGGCGTCGGCGCGCGTATGTACCGCACCGGCGATCTGGCGCAGTGGACGCCGCAGGGCACCCTCGACTATGTCGGTCGGGCGGACTCGCAGGTGCAATTGCGTGGCTTCAGGATCGAGCTCGGCGAGGTCGAAGCAGCGCTTCGGTCCGCGCCCGGTGTGGCGCAGGCTGTCGCCATCGTCCGCGAGGACGAGCACCTCGGATCCCGACTCGTCGGATACGTGGTGCCCGACGACGGGTCCGTGGATCTCGATCATGTGCGCGGGCACGCCGCGCAGAGCCTGGCGTCGTACATGGTTCCCGACGCCCTGATGGTCCTCGAGTCGTTGCCGTTGACGGTCAACGGCAAGCTCGATCGTCGCGCACTACCGGACCCGCAGGTGCGCCGGATCGAGTTTCGTGCGCCGACCACAGATCTCGAAGCGGATGTGGCGGCCTCGGTGGCCGACGTGCTCGGGCTCGACGACGTCGGGCTCGACGACAGATTCTTCGAGCTGGGCGGTAATTCGTTGCTCGCTGCGAAGCTCGCGGCTCGGATCCGATCGCGGTGCGGGTCGGCGGTGCAGGTGCAGTGGGTCTTGACCGAGCCCACCGTCGAGCTGCTCGCGTGTCGGATCCACGAGGCGGCGGGTTCGGCAGCGGGCGGTGCTGCCGCAGATCCGCTGGCGGCGATACTTCCCATCCGAGCCGGTGGCGACCGTCCGGCGTTGTTCTGTATTCATCCGATGATCGGGCTGGCGTGGAACTATGCCGCGTTGGCCGAGACCACTGCACCGGGACGCCCCATCTACGGCGTGCAGCTTCCGCAGTTGCGCGACGCATCGGACTCGATGCGCACCATGGTGGAGCAGGCCGAGTTGTACGCACGGGAGATCGTTCGCGTGCAGCCGACCGGACCCATCCATCTTCTGGGGTGGTCCTTCGGTGGCGTCCTTGCTCACGCGGTAGCTGTTGCACTGCGAGCTGCCGGTCACGAAGTCGGCGTCGTAGCGATGCTCGACAGTCTCCCCACCGTCGACGAGGCGGTGTTCGCCGAAGAGTTCGCGGACAATCTGCGCGCGCTCGGGATCGGTGGGGCGGGGGAGCTCACCGACTTGCGCAGCGAGGCCACTCGCCGGCAGGTCGTCGATCTCGTGCTGGCCGAACTGGACATGTTCGACGAGCTACAGGTGTCGACGCTGTACGAGGACGCTCTCGCGAGCGCGACGAAGATCAACGGCTACTCGCCGGTGGCACTCGAGGGAGATCTGCTGTTCTTCTCAGCAGTCCGAGATCACCCGTCCGCAGGCGACGCGGCGCTGCTCTGGTCGCCGTACGTAGGCGGCACCATCGAGAACGTCGATGTCGAGGCCACGCACGCGAACATGACTTCAGCAGAGTCGCTGGTGGTGGTCGGACGGGCACTCGACACAGCGATGGACGCCGCCGAGCGGTGAATGTCGGTCGAGCCGGAGGCCGTGATGGGCGGCCCCGGAGTCGACTTGCGCCGTAGGACCGTGGGGTCCGAGCGACCGGACCGTCAGGTCAGCAGGGTGCGGTGTGAGTCGAGGCGTATTCGGGATCGAGTGCGGAGAGCACCATGTAATTCGGTGCCGGATCCGTGACGAGCCCGACGTGAGTAGTGGTTGCGGCAGGGCAGACGTCCTGGACCCATACGTTGTGCACCGACTCCGTGTCACCGGTACGAAGAAAGGTCTGCTCCGGGGGCGTCGAGATCGTGTCGTCCCGAGTGGCGATCACCGTGTAGTCGACGCCGGGAAGGGCGTCACCGCCGGCATTGAGATTGACCAGTACCGGCGAACCCACCAATTGCTGGGCTCCGGCCATGTTCCAGGTCAACGGTGTGATCGCGTCACCGGGAAGTCCCAATGAGGCGACCAGCTTCGCCAATTCCTGCAGTCCGCCGAATGTCGTGCCGTGGTTGGTGGCACCCAGGGTGACGAGGCTGTGGACCTTGTTTCGTGAAGGGTCGGCGGGATCGGTACCACCGTCGAACTTCATGTACTGCCGAGCTACGATTCCGCCCTGCGAGTGTCCGACGATGTCGACCTGTGAGGCACCGGTCCCGGTGAGAACTCGATCGATGAAACCGCCGATCTCACGCGCCGATTCGGGAATGTCGCCCGAGCCCCACACGACCTTGCCGGGCTCGAACAGCAGGCCGACTGCACCGTAATTGGGTGCGAACACGCAGTAGCCCTGTTCGATGAGCTGCGGAGCCAGAACGGTCCATGTCGTGGCATCCATCTTGGTGCCGTGGATCAACACGACAGGTCGTGGATGTTCGGGGCTGGGAACGCAGCCGAAGTCGTTGGTCCCCTCCACGGTAGGAAACTGCGTGGGGGCAGGATCGGCGGAGGCGATGGCTTGTCCGGAGAGGGTCACGGCGAAGATTGCCGCGAGCGCACAGAGAATTCGCGCGGCTCGTGTTGTAATCGCCATGGCCTCTTTCGGGTTCAGCTCACCGCGTCGGACGACGTCGGCGATAGCATGTGGTTGACACAACCGTAACATTCATAGTGCGAGTACCCTTTTGGGCAATTGCAGAACTACTGGTCCGCGAGTTGTGCTCGATCCCCACTGTGACGATGCTCACAGATAAGCCCGATTTGCTACCAGCTGAACGCTCGGTATTCGACGCCAGCGCGCAGTTCCCCGACGCGGATGTACAGGGCACGCAGCCAGTGCCCTCGCGACAGGTTCGTCAGCGATGTGGGGAACAGTGGATTGCGCAGGATCAACACACCCCACCTGAGTAGTACGGTCCGAATGCTCAGTGGAGGGCAACCGAGTGGGCGGTACACACCGATGAGCTTCGTGGTGCCGTAACCGGCCCGGTACGACTGGCGCAGAAGCGGTCGGAGTCGGTCGCGAAGACGGTAGGAGACCTTCGGCTCCGCATCGAAGCAAAAACTGTGACCCGCCAGCTGTGCGCGCCAACTGAACTCCACGTCCTGGCTGGCTGCGAACTGGTTGTCCATGCCGCCGAGAGCGCGATAGACCTCCGCGCGACACGCCATGCTGGCACCGATCGCGAACGGGCGAAACGAAGTTCGACCTTGTTGTTCCGGAGCAGGGCCGGTCGTCCACGACAGCGCCCGTTCGTCGTTGAGCGTCGACGTCTCGACTGCGGTACCGACCACATCGTAATTCGTCGCCAGCCGGGCGAGGCTGTTCAACCAGTCGGGATGCACCACGTCATCGGCGTCGCAAAAGGCGAGCAGCTCACCGGTCGCCGCTTCGGCTCCACGATTGCGAGCATGCGCGGCCCCCTTCGCCTGGGAAGCGTCGACGTACAGGATCGACACGCCCTCACGGACTTCGCATGTTTCGAGGTACTTCCGAAGCTCGGCGCAGTCGGAATTGTCTGCAACGACGACCTGGAACTCATTGGAAAAATCCTGCGTTGCAAGAGCCCTCAGCTGTGCCTCGAGATGTCGATCGAACGAGCCGACAGGAATGATCACCGATACGGTGGGCACGCTCGAAGAGGTCACGGCGGTTCACGGTACGCAAGGACGTGGCCCGAGCGGAAGAGGCCGGTCCGAATGCGGTCGTGCGTCTGTTCGTCAGCCGTCCGAAGATGCCTTCTTGTAACCGCGGATTGCCGGTATCAGAAACACGACTGCCATTCCGAGCGACCACGCCAGAGTTTGCAACACCGGGGTCAGGACGGGACCACCCATAGCCAGATTCCGCATTGCGTTGACTGCAACGGACATAGGTTGCGCCGCAACCACCGGTTGGAGCCAGAGCGGATAGGCGAGAACGGGGACGAATCCCGCATTGAAGAACATCAACAGGGTGCAGAAGATCGATACCAGTTCGACCAGTGGTGCGTCTCCGGCGACCGTGGCCAGGAATGTCACCATCACCGCGAACCCGATACCGAACACCACCGGAATCAGGATCAACAAGATGCCGGCCTGAATTCCCTGGGTGAATCTGAACCCCATCGCGACACCGGCACAGACGATGACGCAGGTGGTGACGAGCACTCGAACTGCTTCGGCGATCATTCTGCCCAGCAGGCCGGCGGCGCGGTGAGTGGGTGTCGTCCAGAACCTGGACAACAAGCCTGACTTCCGCTCGCCCTTGAGACCGACAGCGCTGACGATGGACCCGAACATGGCTCCGACAAGAGCGATCATCGGCACCTGACCGTAGATCGCCGGCGCTCCGGTGGCCGCGGAAATCGAGTTGCCGAGTACGACACGGAACATGACCAACATCAACGCGGGGTACAGCAACGCTTGAATCATCGTCGACGGATCGCGCATCCATCGCATCAACAGTCGCTTGGCCTGGATCAGACTGTGGGTCCAGAGTGCACGAACAGACCTTTCGCCCAGGACCATGTTGGGTTCGGGGAAGGTCAGGCTGGACACGCGGGTTGTGTTCACCGACGCTTCGGACATTGTCATCTCGGCCTCGTCACTCTGGCCTGGAGCTCGCCCAGATGGCGAGCGGTACGAAGAACACGATCAAGCCGGCCACCCATGCGAGCGACGGCCACAACACCTGGAAGCTGACTCCGCCTTCGGCCATGTCGCGCATTGCGAAGGAGAACTGCGAGATCGGCTGGTTGCGTACGAACGGTCGGATGAGTTCTGGGAAGCCACTTTCCGGAACGAACCCGCACGAGGCCATACCGAGAATGAGCTGGGGGAGGGTCAATACCTGGCTGGTGGCTTCCGGACTCTTCGACAGCGTCCCGATCGCATCGGCACCGATCGACAACGTGGTGCTGATCAACATGGCGAGTGCACAGAACAACAGGGCCTGACCGAATCCTGCAGTGAAGCGAAAACCGATGACGTAACCGAAACCGAGGGCCGATACCAACGACACCAACGAACGGACCACACCGCTCGAGATCCGTGCCACCAGTGGGACACCACGTACGACGGGCATCGTCTTCAAACGAGAATTGAGTCCGCTCATCGCCTCCGTCGAGGCTCTCTGGGCGGCGGAAATTGCGGTGAAGGCCATAGCCTGCAGCACGATGATCGGCATCAGGAACTGCGCGTAGTTGATGCCCTGTAGGCCCATCACGAACTTCAACGGCAGGTAGAAGCCGATGGTGAAGATCAGCGGAGCGATGACCGCGATCAGCAGCTCGCCCTTGGTGAGCATCGTCCACAGAGCACGTCCGGTCAGCGCCTGCCACTGGACGAATCCGGACGGCCGCGTTCGTGACCGCCGCTTCGGCTGCTGTGTGGTGGAGCCGGCACCGGTCCGCTCGACAAACCTCGAGTGTGTTTTGGGTAAGCCCCGCGTCGTGGCCGTCATGAGCTCGAGCTCGTCTGCGAGTGCCCGGTGAGCGTGAGGAACACGTCGTCCAGCGAGGGTCGTCGCAGTGCGATGTCGGCCAACACGATTCCCTCCGCGTCGACGCGGCGCAGGATCTCGGACAGCGTCGCTGCGCCGTCGGGTGCAGGCACCGAGAGCCGGTCGGATGTAGCGGTGATCTCGGCGTGTACCGCAGCAGGGACCATGTCGCCCAATGCCTGCGCGGCCGCTCGGAGCTGACCGGGATCGAGCGGCACCACTTCGCAGTAGCTGCCACCGGTCATGGCCTTGAGCTGATCGGACGTGCCCTCCGCGATCACGGTGCCCTTGTCGATGACGATGATGTTGTCGCTGAGGACGTCCGCTTCTTCGAGGTACTGCGTCGTCAACAGCACGGTGATGCCCTGTGCTTTGAGTGCTTCGACCAGTGACCACACGCCCTGGCGGCTGCGCGGGTCGAGTCCGGTGGTCGGCTCGTCCAGGAACACGACCTCCGGCCGCACGACCAATCCGCACGCGATGTCGATGCGGCGACGCATGCCGCCGGAGTACCCACGGACGGGCCGCTTGCCGGTATCCGAGAGGTCGAATTCGTCGAGCAGAGCCTTGGCGCGCGCCTTGGCAGCCTTCTTGTCCAGACCCATCAGGCGGCCGAACAACTCGATGTTCTCGCGGCCCGACAGGGTGTCGTCGAGAGCCGCATACTGTCCGGTCATCATGATCGAGCGTCGTACTGCAGGGGCGTCCGCGGCAACGTCGTGTCCCGCGACGAAAGCTCTGCCTCTGTCCGGTGCGATCAGGGTCGATAGCACCTTGACGGTGGTCGTCTTTCCGGCACCGTTGGGACCGAGAATGCCCAGGACGGTCCCGCGCTCGGCGGAGAAGCTGATGCCGCGCAGCGCATGCACATCACCGAAGGACTTGTGTACGTCCTCCACGTGTACGGCTGCGTGTTGAGCTGACGACATCGAATCTCCGAGCTGTCGGGGTGAATGGTGGGGCAGGACCCCGTGGAGTCGAGGGCCACTACTTGATACCGGAATTCCCCGAGAATGTTACCTGCGGGTCGACGCCGGGTGACCTCCGCAGTCAGCCCCAATCGATATCGATACTGTCCTCGACGTCGAGCTTCCGGCACAGAGACCGAAGCCCGCTGTAGTCCTGAACCAGAGCGCGGCGACTCTTGTCCTGTTCGACGTCCGCCAGCATCTCGTCGGCACCGCGGATGCCCTCGAGCTCGAGAATGCGTCGCCAGGTGGAGAAATCGCTGCTCGAGAACGCATCCATGCCGTCGACGAGACCGTCGAGGAACTTCTGTCGGTCGTTGGCTCCGAGTCGATCGAAGACGATCGCGGCCATGTCGTCGGCGATCGACGCATGGCAGTACTCGTCGCGATTGTGCAGTTTCACGGTCGCCCGATTGATGGGCTGGATGACGTCGTCGTCCTCGATCAGGTCCAAGTAGGACGTGATGGAGATCTCCGCAACCGTCATGAATGCCAGTGAGCTGATCGCAGCGGACCACGAGTCGTCGCTGGTTGCCTGCGCAGTACGTTGCCGACGCACCGTCGAGCTGAAGGGCAGGGAACGCTCCGACAGCGCCCACCCACGCCCTCGCCGCGTGGCTGCGCTCGCGTTCAGGTGCATCAGCGTGTGGTACTGCTCGTCCACCATCGCCTGGGTCACCGCGACCGCGAGGGTGTCGCCCATTCCGGTCTCGAACACGTCCTGCGCCAGAAGCGCGAAACCTGGGTGGACGACGTGCTGCTCGACATCCATCACGTTCTTGTTGAACGCGATCCAACCCCAGGCTCGGAGGCGATCCTTCTGCTCGGGGGTGGCACCGGTGAAGGTGTCGTGCTCGCCGAAGGGTATGAGGGCGTCGGGAAAATCCTGTTTGGACGTGTCGAACAGGTCGTCGAGCTCGGGTTCGGGCTTCTTCACTGTCGCGCGCTGCGCCCAGTTCTTGGCCAACCGCGAGACGACCGCACTCTCCACGACATCGTCGGAGTCGAACTCCGGCAACGACGGCTGTTCCAGCATTGCGTGCCTCGCCTCCGCGCTGTTACCAGCGGTCATCGGTTCTACTACTGCCTCGAACGATACCGAACATCTCCGCACACACTGCTCGATAGTGATCGCCGCTTCCGCCCAGCGCGGACTCTGCCTCGGTCAACAGTCGCGCGAACTGGGTCTCGGAACCGGAATCGACCGCCTCGTTCAGTGTTTGCGTGGCGCGGCGCAGTGCCGCTCTGGCCTCGGCGGCATGCGGATTGCCTGCTTGTACGTCCCAATAGACCTCGGGTTCGCCGCCCGTGATGCGAGCGAGCACCGCCAGCATCGTTGCGTGTGGGGGAGGTGCAACGGCAGCGATGTCCCCGAACGGCAGGTCGAGTTCGGCCAGGGCCAACCCGAACGCCAGCACACTGGCGTGCGTCAGAGCCTGCGTCGCGGCGGCGAGGCGATCGTGGCGTGCGGCGTCGAGAAGAACGACTCGGCCACCCCACCGTGCGACCCTGTCGAGAAAGGCGTCCGCGGATGGGCCTTCGCGGTGCACGACGGCGGCCACCGGGCGGCCGGCCATTCCCAGCGACGGGGCGAACATCGGATTGATTCCGACGGTGGGACCGAGGCGGTCGGTGGCATCCACGTGGCGCGCGAATCCGGATTTCACCGACAAGGTCTCCACCACCAGTGCTTCGGGCTGCACGGCCGAGAGGTCTGCTGCCAACGCCACGGATTCGGGCACCGCCAGAATCACCGTCGCAGCACGTGTCAGTACCGAAGTGAGCCGGTCGTCGGGCGCGATGATGTTTCCGACCGTGACCGGCGAGGCTGCGTCGGAGCTCTCGTGCACGTCGACGACCGTCACGGGTACGCCATCGCCGCGCATCAGGTCGACGATCAGGCGGCCGACGGCCCCTGACCCGCCGACCACGACCACCGAGTCATCGGACTTTGACTGCCGAACCGTGTTCATCGTTCGAGTATGTCAACGGGCCGCGGCGGAAACCCAGATCGTGATGTCTGCGTGCACCACCTCGACGCCGGCGGTGTCTCTGATCGAGACCGGCACGACGACTTCGAGTCCGTCGGTCACGGCGGAGAAGTCGGGAATCGGATCGAGTTGTGCGACGGCACGGAGTGAGGTGGTTGCTTTCGTCAGGTATCGGACGTTCATCGATTTGGGGATCCAACGGTGCGAGGTCGGCACCGTCGCCTCGGCGAGCATGCCCATCGCAACCTCGGCGAGGTTGCATGCGGCGATGGCGTGGAAGGTTCCCAGGTGGTTCCGAATTCCGAACCATTTCGGAGCCGTCACCTCGCAGCGACCCGGTTCGAGGGCCACCACCCGCGGCAGCACGGAAGCGAAGTAGGGGACCCGGAGACACATGCCGAAGGAGAACACGGCGGACCCGATAGTGTTGTTGGGAAGCTTCGACCAGGCGCGATAGGTTGCGCCCGTGGTGCTCTGGACTGAGGTCATGGCGCTACCTTACTGCTCGGTAAGGTAGCGCGACGACGATCGACGGACCCCGAGTTGATCTGTCGCCCGGACTGCGGCATACTGGTCGGGTTGCCTGGACACGGGACGCGCTTGCGTGCGGCCTGAACCAGGTGAGTCGGCTGCAGAGCCGGCTGAGCAAGACATGAGACCAGCGCTCCACGTGAGCGCGTCCGGAACACCAGCTCGATTGGTGCGGGTTTCGTTCGGTACGGATGGTTGAAGCGAAAGTTTCAGCGCAGACGAATGAGCGGAATCACGACACGCCCGACCGCGTGGACCGGAGAACCATGACAGATGAAGAGCGGCAACGGATGCAGGCCACGCCTGGGTCGTCAACGTTTTTCACTGTCGTGTGTGCACGAAGGCAGTTCGGGTCGGTGGGTTCCACCGGCTCGGGGACTGTGCAGACGAGGTGGAGCAGGCCGAACGGCCGGTTCTACGACCAAGCGGCAAGAAAAGGACACTAAGCGTGGCGGGACAAAAGATCCGCATCAGGCTCAAGGCCTACGACCATGAGGCGATCGACGCGTCAGCGCGCAAGATCGTCGAAACGGTCACCCGTACGGGTGCCCGCGTCGTCGGACCGGTGCCGTTGCCGACAGAAAAGAACGTGTACTGCGTCATCCGTTCGCCGCACAAGTACAAGGACTCGCGCGAACACTTCGAGATGCGTACTCACAAGCGGCTCATTGACATCCTCGACCCGACACCGAAGACGGTGGACGCGCTCATGCGCATCGACCTCCCGGCCAGTGTCGACGTCAACATCCAGTGAGCGCGGAGACAACGATGACTGATAACAAGAACCGGCCTGCGACAGGAATTCTGGGCACCAAGCTCGGAATGACCCAGGTCTTCGACGAGAACAACCGCGTCGTTCCGGTGACCGTGATCAAGGCAGGCCCCAATGTGGTCACCCAGATCCGCACCCAGGAACGTGACGGCTACAGCGCCGTCCAGGTCGCATTCGGTGCGATCGATCCGCGCAAGGTGAACAAGCCCACCACCGGCCAGTTCGAGAAGGCAGGTGTCACGCCGCGTCGCCACATCGTGGAGATCCGCGTTGCCGACGCCTCGCAGTTCGAGGTCGGCCAGGAGCTCACCGCTGCAGTGTTCGAGGACGGCGCATACGTCGACGTCACCGGCACCAGCAAGGGCAAGGGCTTCGCCGGAACCATGAAGCGTCACGGCTTCAAGGGTCAGGGCGCGAGCCACGGTGCACAGGCTGTGCACCGTCGCCCCGGATCCATCGGTGGCTGCGCAACTCCGGGCCGCGTGTTCAAGGGAATGCGCATGTCCGGACGTATGGGTGGCGATCGCGTAACCACGCAGAACCTCTCGGTCCACAAGGTGGACAGCGAAAACGGTCTGCTGCTGATCAAGGGAGCTATCCCGGGCCGTCGCGGCAACGTCGTGATCGTCAAGTCTGCATTGAAGGGTGGTGCACGGGCATGACCAGCCTCGACAAGAAGACCGAAACCAACTTGACGCTGGACGTCAAAGAGGTCGGTGGCAAGACCAACGGAACCGTCGATCTGCCGTCGGCGATCTTCGACGCACCCGCGAACATCGCGCTCCTCCACCAGGTCGTCATTGCGCAGCTCGCAGCGGCACGCCAGGGAACGCACTCCACGAAGACTCGTGGCGAGGTTCGCGGCGGTGGCAAGAAGCCGTACCGCCAGAAGGGAACCGGCCGCGCCCGTCAGGGTTCGACCCGCGCTCCTCAGTTCGTCGGCGGTGGCACGGTCCACGGACCGCAGCCGCGCGACTACAGCCAGCGGACTCCCAAGAAGATGAAGGCAGCCGCATTGCGCGGTGCCCTCTCCGATCGGGCTCGCAGCGAGCGGATCCACGTGATTACCGAACTGGTTGCCGGACAAATTCCATCCACCAAGGGTGCGAAGACGTTCCTCGCCGAGCTCTCGGACCGCAAGAAGGTCCTGCTCGTCGTCGGACGCGAAGACACCGCAGCGTGGAAGAGCGTCCAGAACCTGGACGGCGTGCACCCCATCGCACCCGACCAGCTCAACACGTACGACGTGCTCAACGCCGATGACGTCATTTTCAGCGTGGAAGCGCTGAACACCTTCATCGCTGGGCCTGCAAAGAACGAGGAGGCAAGCAAGTGACCACGATCGCCGATCCCCGCGACATCTTGCTGGCACCGGTCATCTCCGAGAAGTCCTACGGACTGATCGAAGACGGCACGTACACGTTCCTGGTGCACCCGGACTCGAACAAGACGCAGATCAAGATTGCCGTCGAGAAGATCTTCGACGTCACCGTGACCAGCGTCAACACGATGAACCGTCAGGGCAAGCGTAAGCGGACCCGGTTCGGTTACGGCAAGCGCAAGGACACCAAGCGCGCGCTCGTAACGCTCTCCGCCGACAGCAAGCCCATCGAGATCTTCGGAGGTCCGGTCGCGTAAGCGACTGGGACTCTTCGGATATAGAGGACGAGAAGACTCATGGCAATCCGTAAATACAAGCCGACAACCCCGGGCCGTCGTGGCTCCAGCGTGTCCGATTTCGCTGAGATCACGCGTTCGACCCCCGAGAAGTCGCTGATCCGCCCGCTGCACGGTCGCGGTGGACGTAACGCACACGGTCGCATCACCACCCGGCACAAGGGTGGCGGTCACAAGCGTGCGTACCGTCTCATCGATTTCCGTCGCAACGACAAGGACGGCGTGCCGGCCAAGGTCGCTCACATCGAGTACGACCCCAACCGCACCGCGAACATCGCACTGCTGCACTTCGCAGACGGCGAGAAGCGCTACATCGTCGCACCCAAGGGCATCGCCCAGGGATCGCCGATCGAGCAGGGTGCCAATGCCGACATCAAGCCCGGCAACAACCTGCCCCTGCGCAACATCCCGACGGGTACGACCATCCACGCGGTCGAACTCCGTCCGGGTGGTGGCGCAAAGATGGCCCGCTCCGCTGGAGCGAGCATTCAGCTGCTCGGCAAGGAAGGCCCCTACGCCACGCTGCGTATGCCGTCCGGTGAGATCCGTCGCGTCGACGTGCGCTGCCGCGCAACCGTCGGCGAGGTCGGCAACGCCGAGCAGTCGAACATCAACTGGGGCAAGGCCGGCCGCATGCGCTGGAAGGGCAAGCGCCCGACCGTTCGTGGTGTCGTGATGAACCCGGTCGACCACCCGCACGGTGGCGGCGAGGGCAAGACCTCCGGTGGACGCCACCCGGTCAGCCCGTGGGGACAGCCGGAAGGCCGTACCCGCAAGAACAAGGCGAGCGACAAGCTGATTGTCCGTCGTCGTCGTACCGGCAAGAACAAGCGCTAGGAGGGAGTTCAGAATGCCACGCAGCCTGAAGAAAGGCCCGTTCGTAGACGATCACCTCCTCGCGAAGGTTGACGTCCAGAACGACAAGGGAACCAAGCAGGTCATCAAGACCTGGTCCCGTCGATCGACAATCCTGCCCGACTTCATCGGTCACACTTTCGCCGTCCACGACGGTCGCAAGCACGTACCGGTGTTCGTGTCCGACTCCATGGTCGGCCACAAGCTCGGGGAGTTCGCACCGACCCGCACGTTCAAGGGTCACATCAAGGACGACCGGAAGGCGAAGAGGCGATGACCAACTTCACCCCCACCGCCAATCCGACTGCCAAGGCCGTAGCGAAGCACGTTCGCGTCACGCCGATGAAGGCACGTCGCGTCGTGGATCTGGTTCGTGGGCGCTCCGTCGAGGACGCGCTCAACATCCTCAAGTTCGCGCCGCAGGCAGCGAGCGAGCCGGTCGCCAAGGTGATCGCGTCCGCAGCCGCCAACGCCGAGAACAACCTGGATCTCGATCCCAGCACGCTGATCGTCGCCACTGCATTCGTCGACGAGGGCACCACCCTCAAGCGATTCCAGCCGCGCGCTCAGGGCCGGGCATTCCGGATCCGCAAGCGCACCAGCCACATCACGGTGATCGTCGAAAGCCTGCCCAAGACCGGCGGAACGTCTCGCAACCGTCGTAAGGGCCAGGCGTCCAAGGAAGGGGCTCAGTAGTGGGTCAGAAAATCAACCCGCACGGCTTCCGCTTGGGTATCACCACTGACTGGAAGTCGCGCTGGTACGCAGACAAGCAGTACTCGGAGTACGTCAAGGAAGACGTCGAGATCCGCAAGCTTCTTGCCACCGGCATGGAGCGCGCGGGTATCGCCAAGGTCGAGATCGAGCGCACCCGTGACCGTGTTCGCGTGGACATCCACACGGCACGTCCCGGCATCGTCATCGGTCGTCGTGGTGCCGAGGCCGACCGCATCCGCGGAGCTCTCGAGAAGCTGACCGGCAAGCAGGTCCAGCTCAACATCCTCGAGGTCAAGAACGCCGAGTCCGAGGCTCAGCTCGTGGCCCAGGGCGTTGCCGAGCAGCTCAGCAACCGCGTCGCATTCCGTCGCGCAATGCGTAAGGCCATCCAGTCGGCCATGCGTCAGCCGAACGTCAAGGGCATTCGTGTTCAGTGCTCGGGCCGTCTCGGTGGCGCAGAAATGTCTCGCTCGGAGTTCTACCGCGAGGGACGCGTTCCCCTGCACACGCTCCGTGCCGACATCGACTACGGGCTGTACGAGGCCAAGACCACCTTCGGCCGCATCGGTGTGAAGGTCTGGATCTACAAGGGCGACATCGTCGGCGGACGGCGTGAACTCGCTGCCGCTGCGGCTCCGGCCGCCGGTGCAGACCGTCCCCGTCGTGAGCGTCCCACTCGTCCGCGTCGCAGCGGTGCCTCGGGCACCACGGCGACCAGCACCGAGGCCGGCCGCGCGGCATCCGCAACCGAGGCTCCGGCCTCGACCGAGCCCACTCAGGAGGGCTGACGCATGTTGATCCCCCGCCGGGTCAAGCACCGCAAGCAGCACCACCCGAAGCGTTCGGGTGCCGCCAAGGGCGGAACTCAGGTGACATTCGGTGACTACGGCATCCAGGCTCTCGAGCCCGCCTACATCACCAACCGTCAGATCGAGTCCGCTCGTATCGCGATCACTCGCCACATCAAGCGTGGCGGCAAGGTCTGGATCAACATCTTCCCGGACCGTCCGCTCACCAAGAAGCCTGCCGAGACCCGCATGGGTTCCGGTAAGGGTTCGCCCGAGTGGTGGATCGCGAACGTCAAGCCGGGCCGGGTGCTCTTCGAGCTGTCGTACCCCGACGAGACCATCGCGCGTGAGGCACTGACTCGCGCCATCCACAAGCTGCCCATCAAGGCACGCATCATCACCAGGGAGGAGCAGTTCTGATGGCTACCGGAACCCCAGCCGCAGAGCTCCGCGAGCTCACCGGTGAAGAGCTGGTCACCAAGCTGCGTGAGTCGAAGGAAGAGCTGTTCAACCTTCGTTTCCAGATGGCTACCGGCCAGTTGGACAACAACCGTCGACTGCGCGTGGTGCGCCACGAGATCGCGCGTATCTACACGGTGCTCCGCGAACGTGAGCTCGGCTTGGCCTCTGGTCCTTCCGAGGACACAGCAGGTGACGCAGCATGAGCGAGGAAAACACTGTGACTGAAGAGCGCAACAACCGTAAGGTCCGGATCGGCTACGTCGTATCCGACAAGATGGAAAAGACGATCGTGGTCGAGCTCGAGGACAGGGTCAAGCACCCCCTCTACAGCAAGATCATCCGTCGTACCACCAAGGTCAAGGCACATGACGAGAAGGGCGACGCCGGCGTAGGCGATCGCGTTCAGCTCATGGAGACCCGTCCGTTGTCCGCCACGAAGCACTGGCGACTGGTCGAGGTTCTCGAAAAGGCCAAGTAAGCACCGAGTGCTGGAAGAGCCCATTCCCGGGTCAACCGGGGATGGGCTCTTCTGTGTTCTGACCCGAGGTAGGAAGAGCGTTCGATGGACGAGAACCGACGCAAGGGCGTGACTGTCGTCATCCCCGTCCGCAATGCGGTCGCGACCCTGAGAGCCCAACTGGACGCCTTGGCGGTACAGGATCACGGCATCGACTTCGAGGTGATCATCAGCGACAACGGGTCGACCGATGGGCTGCGGGAGTTTCTCGACATGCGCCCTGATGACTACGGAATATGCGTTCGGTACGTCGATGCTTCCGGTTCTGCAGGCACATCGCACGCACGTAACGTGGGGGCATCGGCAGCTCGAACCGAGTTGCTGGCGTTCTGCGACGGCGATGACGTCGTCCGGCCCCAGTGGTTGAGCGAACTGGTGGCTGCCGCATCGACGGCGGATCTGGTGAGTGGCTCGGTGGACACGTCGAGGGTGAATTCTCCTACGGTGTACCGTCGCCGCCCGATGACCCCCTCGAGCGCGGGATTCGACACCGACTTTCTCCCGTACGTCCCAGGCTGCAACTTCGCGGTATGGGCCGATGTCTTTCATGCAGTGCACGGTTTCGACGAGACGTTGACCGAGGCAGGCGAGGACCTCGACTTCTCCTGGCGTGTACAACTGGCCGGGTTCCGCATGGCTCATGCAGGAGCCGCGACCGTCGATTACCGCCTCAGACCGACGATGCGCGAGTTCTGGTCACAGGTGCGGCGATACGCGGTCGGCGACGTTCAGCTGTATGTGGCGTATCGCGACTACGGGTTCGCCGGTCTGTCGGTCAGGGTCTTCTCGCAGCATGTGCTGCGACTGCTGGTGACCAATCCACTGGTGCCGCAGAGCTTGTCGCGGGTGCCCCGAGAACGCTGGATCGCAGCTGCGGCTGTGGTCGTCGGTCACGTCCAGGGATCGATCCGGTACCGCACGCTGTTCCTGTGATCGAGGGTCACCTGCCCAGCAGGCCACCGAGCGCTCCACCGACGCCGGCCTGCTCCCCGCTGCCGGCACCACCGACCAATCCGCCGGGTGGCTGTTCCGACGGCTGTACGACGACGAATCCCTGACCTGCGAACTCGAGGGTGAATCGCTCACCGGTCGAACGGCCGATCAGGGTCCCGAGTCCGAACGAATCGTTCTTCTTTACCCGTGTCTGCAAGGACGACGACCACGCGACCGCAGCTTGCGGATCTGCGAACGTCGGCTGATCGACGTTCAGCACCACCGGCACGCCGTCGGTCGTGATGGCGATCCGCCCGCGTCCGGTGAACACACAATTGAAGAAGCCCGCGTTTCCACCTGCCGCCGCGCCCTGGACTCGCTTGACGTCGTAACTCAGCGAGGACTCGAAGGCCAGCACGTTGGCACCGTTGATGGTCAGTCCATCCGTGCCGTCCAGGTCGATCAGATGGACATCCTGCGCAGCGTTGGCGAGGAAGAGATCACCCTGACCCGATACCTTCATCAGCGGCACACCCTCCCCGGAGAGCGCCTGCTTCAGTGCCCGACCCAAACCGCCCGAGCCCTGCGCCTCGAATTTCAGGTTGCCCTGATAGGCGACCATCGAGCCCGCCCGGGCCATCAGCTCGCCGCTCAGACCCACCCGGCACATCTTGCTGCCCTGCTTCTGAATGCCGGATCCGGGAACCTCGGCGTGTACGGGCGCGAACAGTTCGCTTCTCATGGCCAGAACTCCTTGTTGGACAGGTGAATTCACGGGTGATTCGGTGTTCTGCGACGGGGTTGTCGTCGATGACTCGGGCGGCGGCTGCTCGTCGTCTTCGATACTGATCCCGAAAGCGGTGGCCAGCCCGGCCAACCCGTCCGCGTACCCCTGGCCGACCGCGCGGATCTTCCACTGCTCGGCGCGCCGGTAGAACTCCAGGCACACCAGAGCGCTTTCGTCCCCGAGAGCATCGGCTGCGAACCCGACCAGCGCCGTACCCGACGCATCGGAGACCGTCACCGACGTAGGGCCAGCGGCGGCGAACGTTGCCGGACCGCTTCCGTCAAGCGAGGCTGCGATGGCGACCGTCTCGATGTCGGGAGGAATCGCGGACGGATCCACCCGGACCAGATGGCCGGAAGACGTCCGCTGGTACTCCACACCCGCGCCCGCCGGCTGGTTGTAGAACACCAGATCTGCGTCCGAACGCACACGTCCGTCCCGCCCCAACAGCAATGCGGATACATCGACGGAGGTCGAGCTGGCCAACGTCACTGTCAGGGGGCCGGACGGAGCGGGGCAGTTCTCCCCGCGAGCGAGGCTTTTCACCGGATCCAGTGTGCCAGTGTCGGACGCCTGCTGTCAGGAACGTGCGAGTTCGATGACCTCTTCCTCGGTCGGTGGACTCTTGGGGTGATACGACAGGCACAGGGGAGTGGCCGTGCGTCGGAACTCGGCACCTTCCACGGCTGCATAGAACTGACCGGCGGGCAGACGCCCGACGTCGGGAACCGAGCCGCCCTTGACTCGCGCCATCTCCTTGGCCGCATCGACCTGCGACGGGCTGTTCAACAGACCGTAGAACTGAGTCGACGCATTGCCGGCAATACGGTTGTGCAGACCCTTCGGAGCTTGGGTGGCGAACACCAGACCGAGCCCGTACTTACGTGCCTGCGACGCCAGAGCCAGGGTGCTGTGTGTCGCCGCGGTCGTCCTGTCCGACGGCGCGAAGTTCTGTGCCTCGTCCATGACGAACAGTCCGCCCAGCGGCCGGCCGCCCGCAGGATTTTTCTTTATCCATGCGAACAACCCCATCTGCAGCTGGTTGACGAAACTCTGCTTCTGCTCGTCGGTGGTCAGACCGGCCAGGTTGATCACCGACACCCTGGCCTTCTTGCCCTCGACCGGCGTCAGCAGAACAGCCGGATCGACCGGCGTACCTGCTCCGGCGAACATCGGATCGTTCGCGGCGGCGGCTTTGAGATTCTCGGCCAGACCGGCAGAGATGCGGACGGCGTCGCGCATCTCGCTGGCGTCCTCGGGGAATTCCTCGAGCAAGTCGATGAAGTCTGTGAGATTGCCACCGTGCGGCCGTCGACCGAACAGATCGAGTGCCGACTTCAGCACGGCCCGACCGTGTTTGGCCTTCTGCGACGTGCCGAGAACGCCGGCAGCCGGTTCGAGCGAGGCCAGTGCGGACTCGACGGAGGCCTCGAACTCGTCGGCGTCACCGAGGACGCTGACGAAATCGGGAAGGGGCTGAAAGCTCAGCGGCCGACCTGCGGACTTGCGCGGCGTCCAGACCACGACGTCGGTGTCGCGCAGGTATGCCGTTGCTTTGGCTTCGTCACCCGGCGGCCAGGTTCGCTCGTCCTCCGGCCAGGCAGTGCCGAGACGGGCGAGATCGTTGTTGACGTCGAGTACGATTGCCGAAACACCCTGCAGCGCACACTCTTCCACGAGGCGGCGGATCAGCACCGTCTTGCCCGAGCCGGAGCCGGCAAAGATCGCGGTGTGCTTGCGCAGCGCTTCGAGGGGAACAGCGACATCGGCGCCGGTGCTCAATTCGGCACCCACCACGATGGACGGCCGACGCGATGCGGCCGGTGCGGCCGCGGTGATCGGGGTCTCGGGTTCGATGAGCGCCGTGTCGTCGTCGACGACGCTCACGGCAGGCAACACGGCCCCGAACAGTTCGACGTCGTGTGCCGGCTTGCGTGCGAGCAGCCAGGAGGTGAGCGCGGGGGAGTTCTCGCTCAGCAGGATCGACAATGCTGCCAATGCCCGACGGTCCTCGTCGCTCAAGGGGACCACGACGCCTCCGGCGCGACGCAGGGCTGCAATGGTCTGCTCGGTCTTCGCTCCGTTGGGCCACGGGTCGTTCCTGATCAGAATCAGCCGCCGTTTGGGCATGTCGACGCGCAGGCCCGCTGTGGTCACTGCGCGCTCCACTCGGGCCAGCGCGGCCCGTGCGTTGCCGGACGTCACCGCACGGAAGCACCAGTGCTCCTCGTCGTCGGTATCGGTGTCGACGGTGTGGCGTAGCCGGGCGTGCAGGGCAGGCTTGCCGCTCGGGGGCGGGTCCTGGGCGAGGCTGTCATCGGACGACTGGTGTTCGTGGATCCACGCGGTCAGACCCGCAGACAGCAGCGCGGGAACGATCGAATCCTCGCTGTCGGGTCGCAGCGGAACGGAGACGTCCACCTGTTCGCGAAGCTGCCGGTAGCGATCGTCGAGTGTGTCGAGTTCGTTGACCCGCGCAGTGGGAAGTTCCGGCGCATCTGCCGGGCCGGACCGGTCGGTGAAGCTCGTCAGCTCCGACGCGATGCCGGTGTCGAGGCAGTGCCGGATGTGGCGATCGACGGCAATGAGCAGCTGGCGCGGAGTGAAGTCCGGGGCTTGCTCGAACGCGTCGGGGGCCACCGGCCACGTCGGGTGCGGCGGAGTGAAGCCGGCTTCGAGGAAGCACGCCGCCAGGCGGCGTCCGAGCAGCAGCCGACCGATGTCCGACGACGGAATCGGCTTGAGCGACTGAGTGACTCGGAAGCGGTCTCGCATAGGAGCGACTCCGCGGGCAGCGATCAGTTCCCACGCACTCGACAGAGCCGACAGCACCGAGGCGGTGCGGGGGAGTGTCTCGCGTAGAGACATCAGCCCGTGCGCCAGCTGTTCGACGACCTTGTCCTCCTGCGCGTCGGCGAACTCCTGATCGGATCCGGTGCGCGACTGGGCGACGAGAGTGTCGATCTGGTCGATCGCGAGAATCGTCGGGCCGGTGATCGCGAGGAGTCGCGAAATGTTCTCGGCGATGCCCTGATGGCCGAGCTCGGCGCGGCGAATTCCCCACCCCGAGAACTCCTCGGGATCGACGTCGTCGATGGACTGCAGGTATGCGTCGCCCAGGTCCTGAACCGCAGAGTCCGGGGCAATGGACAGCACCAGTGCGCGCAGTGTGTGCTGCGACGTCCGGCGATGGCGGGGATGCACCTTGTACACCGCGGTGACGAAGGCATCGAGCGTCTCGGCGTCGATCATGTTCTCGCCCATGATCTTTGCGCGCTGATCCTCGGACGCGTCGCCGATCTCGCACAGGCGTCGAAGCAGCAAACCGAGCTGACTGTCGGATCCGCGACCGGACGGGCGCATCAGATCGTCGAGCATTCCCATCAGCGTCGAGCGCCAGAATCCGGCGGCGTCGAGGAGCCGGATCAGGAAGAAGTAACCCCCCTTGAGCTGTACTTCCTCGCGCACCTGGCCCAGTAGGTGCGTCTTGCCCGAGCCGGCAGGCCCACGCACGACGACGCCGAGAGGGCTGGCGTCATCGGACACATCGGCATCGTCGTACGCATTCATCACTTCGAGGAACACCCGCTCGTGCATCCCCGGCACATGCACGTTCGACTGCGAACGCCACACGTCGTCGGGTGTCGGTGCCCAGCTCAGCCGCACCGATTCGAGGGCTCGGATCTGCTCGTTGTCCGTCATCGTCGACTCAACGCCCATCATGCTTCGATCGAGAGAAGGTGGTTCTGCTGATTACCGACTACGACGGCGGCAGCACGTTCCTCGTCCGTCAGTGTCTTCTGATTCTCTTCGGGGATCAACGAAACGTCCGAAGCTCGTCGCAGGCGTGCGAGAGCGTCGTCGAGGTCGCTTCTCGGTATGTCGTGCAACTCGTTTCGCAGTCGCGAGAGTCGAACCGTGCTGCCGGGTTCACGTGCGAGCCGCGCGTAAGCCGTGCGAATCGAGGCTTCGATGTCGACCGTCTCGTCGGACTTCTCGGACCTGCCGGCGGGTGCGGGTTCGTCCTCGCGGGGCGAGAACACATCCGCCGGACGGCTGTCGGTGCGATCGAGCCATCGACGCAACCCGGCCAACACGGTGAACATCGCCTTACCGGCTCCGGTCGATCGAGCCGGGGGTTCACCGCCGATGAGTTCACCGCAGGTACGCCACCCCTTGTCGGTCAGTTCGAGAGTCATCGGGCGTACCGAGGAGTTCACCTCGATCAGACCTGCGTTCTTCAGCTTGTCGCGAGAAGGCTTGGCCAATTCGGGGCCCATCGTTCTGAGTTCGGAATTCTTGACCGGACTCGCTTCGGCCATCAGGACCAGTAGCACTGCTGCCTCGGTCCCGTTCAGGTCTTCGGTACTCATCGAGGATCCCCCTTCGATCGTCTTCTCGATACTGCCTCGCGGATGGTAGCGACAGCGCGGTGCGGGTCGTCCATCACCTGAGCGTTGGTGAACCGCAACACCATGTAACCGTGTGTCTGCAGTTGGTTGTCGCGCACGCGGTCCTCGGCGAAACGCTCGGGTGCACGGTGTTCGTTCCCGTCGATTTCCACGACGACTCTCTCGGTGCGCCACAGTACGTCGACTGTGAACGGTCGGCTGAGCTCGCCGAGCCGGATCGAGCGATTGTGTTCCCGTCCGGTGGCCCACTCGTGCACGTCCAGCGCTCGATACAAGCGCTTCTCCGGATCACTGGCCGGGTGCGGATGTCCGGCGATCGGTGGATAGCTCAGTGGGCGAAACCGATCGAGGACGGTGCTGACGCCGGTGGGCACTGCGGGCGCACGAACCGACACCGACGGGAACCGATCCATGCCCGACGCCCCGTCTCCGATGACCCACACCGCCATCCCGGCGTGCGTGCACAGCCATTCCGCCGCAGTTGCGGCGACACCGGCATCGATGCCCGTGGGTACGACCAACACGAGCGCGGCGGAACGGCGACGTTGAGCAACTGCGAGTATCCGCGCCGAACCCGCAGCCCGGGTTTCCACGGTGAACGCCGCTCGACGCGGTGACCGCCCGGCGACGGCCGCGTCGGCGAGAGCTCCGACGTAGGGGCCGAAGTGCACGGTATCGGCGGCCAGCCGCACAGCTGTCGTGCGCGCCGCGCGCCGATCCAACGTGGACGTGCCTGCCTGGTGGTCGAATTCCGGAAGCCAGAGCTCAGCCGAGTTCGCCGCCGCATTCTCCAGCTCGTCGACCACGGCATCCACGAGGTCGACAGTCCGTTTCGCAGACGTAGGCTCGAGTGCGAAGAAGACGATTGCAGGCGCAGCGGTGGGCAGCGGGTTCACCGAATCGGCGAGCTCGCGTTCGGTGGCACCGTGCACACGAACGACTCGATCCATGGGTAGGCCCGACCACCAGCCCGCGGTAATGTCGTTCGACGTCATCGCCCTGCCACGACGATCCGAAGATGTTCCATCCCCGAAACCGTACCGAGAGCCCCGGGTCCGTTGGCAACGGCTCGAGAGCGGGCGATCACGATTTGGATCCACGGGGGCCGTTCGCCTACACTTGACCGGTTGCCTGTGGCAGCGGTGTGCCTTCGTGCGCCCGTACCCGGCAGCCGACCGCGCGTGTCGGGACGGAAATCCGGCACGTACGTACATCCAGGTCAAGGAGAAGTGAGTGATTCAGCAGGAGTCGCGAGTACGCGTCGCTGATAACACGGGCGCAAAGGAAATCCTTTGCATCCGCGTTCTCGGTGGCTCGTCACGTCGCTACGCCGGAATCGGCGACATCATCGTAGCTACGGTGAAAGACGCCATCCCCGGTGGAAACATCAAGAAGGGTGAGGTCGTCAAGGCCGTCATCGTCCGCACCGTCAAGGAGCGCCGTCGTCCGGATGGCTCGTACATCCGCTTCGACGAGAACGCTGCTGTGCTGATCAAGCCGGACAACGATCCCCGTGGAACCCGTATCTTCGGCCCGGTCGGCCGCGAGCTGCGTGAGAAGAAGTTCATGAAGATCGTCTCGCTCGCCCCGGAGGTGCTGTAAATGAAGGTGCACAAGGGCGACACCGTTCTCGTGATCGCAGGCAAGGACAAGGGCGCCAAGGGCAAGGTCATTCAGGCCTACCCCGCTGACTCCAAGGTTCTGGTCGAGGGCGTGAACCGCATCAAGAAGCACACCGCGGTCTCCGCCAACCAGCGCGGCGCATCCTCGGGTGGCATCGTCACTCAGGAAGCCCCGATCCACGTATCGAACGTTGCAGTGGTCGACTCGGACGGAAACCCCACTCGCGTGGGCTACCGGACCGATGAGGAATCCGGCAAGCGCGTTCGAGTTTCCCGGAAGAACGGGAAGGACATCTGAGATGACTACCACCGAAAACATCGCGGGCGAACAGCCCCGCCTCAAGGCGCGCTACCGCGCCGAGATCAAAGACGCCCTGAACACCGAATTTGCATACGAGAACGTCATGCAGATCCCCGGCATCGTCAAGGTCGTCGTCAACATGGGTGTCGGCGACGCCGCCCGTGACGCCAAGCTGATCAACGGTGCAGTTGCCGACCTCGCTGCCATCACCGGCCAGAAGCCGGAGATCCGCAAGGCTCGCAAGTCCATCGCACAGTTCAAGCTGCGCGAAGGAATGCCCATCGGCGCACGCGTCACCCTCCGTGGCGACCGCATGTGGGAGTTCCTCGACCGTCTGGTCTCCATTGCCCTTCCCCGAATCAGGGACTTCCGCGGCCTCTCGGGCACGCAGTTCGACGGCAACGGAAACTACACGTTCGGCCTCAACGAGCAGTCGATGTTCCACGAGATCGACGTGGACAAGATCGACCGTCCGCGCGGCATGGACATCACCGTAGTAACCACCGCAACCAACAACGAAGAAGGCCGCGCGCTGCTCAAGCACCTCGGCTTCCCGTTCAAGGAGAACTGAGTCCATGGCGAAGAAGGCATTGGTCAACAAGGCCAACAAGAAGCCGAAGTTCGCGGTGCGTGCATACACTCGCTGCAACCGCTGCGGCCGTCCCCATTCCGTGTTCCGCAAGTTCGGCCTCTGCCGTATCTGCGTGCGCGAGATGGCACACGCCGGAGAGCTTCCCGGAGTTCGCAAGAGTTCCTGGTGATCTGAAGCCTCCGGGCTTCACCACACCACGCTGATGGGCGTGGGTTCCGAAAGGAACCCACGCCCATTTTGTGTTGCTCGAATCCTGATTTTCACACAGTCCACACGTCGTGTCGTAGCTCCAGTGAGCGGACCAGACCGACCGCCGCATGATGATCATGGCCGTCGATGATCAGCAGCAGGCCACGCTCGGACATCGCCGACGCGAAGGCGTCGATGGAGACGGTTCTACACCCGGGCGGCATATCCGGGTCTCCGAGTTCCCGATAGGTGTCGGCGATCGCTACTGCGTCCTCATCCGGGTCGAATCCCCAGACGGTCACGAAATGTCCTACATTCCAATCGAATTCGGTCAGTTCCGCGGTGTGAACATTCGCCACCAGGCCGAATCGGAAGTGCGCGTCGGCAAGGCGGACAAGTAGCAGGCGTAGCCGCTCGGCACCGGGCCCCATGATCGGAACGACGGCAACGCGGTGGTCGGTTGCCGTCTCGATGCCCTCTGCGAGACCTGCCGCTGTGGTCCCGGCTGCGTCGATCGATGCGGCCCTCGGCAGTGCGTCCCACCCGTCGGTGATTCGAGGGGTTCCGGGAGGACCGGTCGACTCGACCTCGACCGGCCAGATTGCGGCCCCTGATGCGACCGCAAGTGCCGTCACGCCCGGTGCGTCGTCGCCCATGACGGCCGTCAGCGCAACCGATGCCGAGAACGGTCCGCAGAGTTGATCCGGTTGCGGCAGAACACGATCGAGCTCCGAGGCAATAGTGCTTGCCCCGGGGAACCGGCGCAGCATCTCAGTAGATCCAGCGCAACGATTCGAGCAGTTCGTCCTCGGTATGGCTCTCCGCCCACGCGGCGTCGGCGTCCCGGCAGGCAACGAATGCGCCCAGAAGTTCCTCGCCCAACACGTCTCGGACCAGTGCTGACGACAGTAGGTTTTCGCGCTGCTGCGCGTGGGTGGTCGCGAGCGCGGAGATCCCCGCGGTCTCGCGACGCGCGTCGTCCCAACCTCCCACGTCCTCCTGGATCGGTGACGGTAACTGCGCCGAATCCGCCACTCCCGACAGGCCGGCCGCGATCGTGACGGCCAGTGCCATATACGGATTGGCGGACGCGTCGCATGCCTTCAACTCGACGTTGGTGTGTTCCGGGCCGAGAAGGGGCGTGGCCGGTACGAGTCGCACTGCAGCCTCACGGTTTTCGACGCCCCAGAACCCGAAGGCGCCTGCCCAGTAGCCCGGTCGACGACGCAGCAGCGACCCCGAACTCGGTGCCGTGATGGCAGTGAGTCCCGAAAGTTCTCGAACGAGGCCCGCGATGTACGCCCGCCCGGTGTCGGACAGTCCGTACTCTCCGTCCCCGGTCAATGCGTTGTGACCGTCACGAACCAGTGACGTGTGCAGGTGCCACCCGTTACCTGCACTGCTCGATGAGGGCAGGGGAGCGAAGCTTGCCCGCAGGCCGTGAGCTTTCGCCGCTGAGTGGATGGTCTGCCGCGCGAGAACTTGCGCATCGGCTGCAGCAAGTGGATCGAGTGGACTCAATGCGATCTCCAGCTGGGAGCCGCCGTACTCGGCATGAATCTGACCGATGTCGAGGCCATTCGCAGTCAGCGCCTCGAGCAGCAGGACTACGAATTCGTCGACGTCGCGGAGTGCGTTCGCCGAGTAGGCAGGTCCGCGTTGAGCGGACAGCCCGTCCGATTCGCGAGTCAGGGCGAACTCGATCTCGAATCCGGCCCGCACCTCGAAACCCCCATCGGACGCCCTATGAACCTGCCGCTCGAGAACAGCACGCTGATCGTAGGGCCACGGTGTGCCGTCCGCCGAGACCTGTCGTCCGTGTGCCCACGCCAGCCCCGGCTGTCCGGACAGGGCGACCACGCTCGACGCGCTCTCGATCACCGGAATCAACCGCACATCGCCGGACGGCGTCGACAGTCCCTCGTGGGCGAATGTGATCCCGTCGTGGGAATCGAATACCGCGAACACCGCGGTGACTCCCACTCCACGCCGTGCGACTGCAGTCAATTCTGCGGTGGGCACGGTGCGCGATCGGACGATGCCGTTGTTGTCGACCCAGCCGATCGTCACCCCGGCGATGTTGCGGTCACGCAGAGTGTGGGTGAGGTGGTCGATGTCGACTGCCTTCGAGTCCGTCATGGTCCGACGTTAGCGAAGAAGTGGGAGTCCGGGTGTCCGACTGGACCCGAGCCGCTGCGCAATGGTAGGGCGATTTGGTCTTCGGGTGCGTGATGCCTACACTAGAGCGGTTGCCCGGGCTTCGTCGTGCCTGCACGCGAGTCCTTGCAATACAGAACGCAACCTCGAGTTCTCCGCACGTCAGCATCGAATGCGGAAGCTCGTAACACCTGGCAGTGCAGCGATGCATTGCTTGGAGCGCAACCCCTGACCGGCAACAGTCGGTCAGGACATGTTCACTTCGCTGTAGGCCCACGATGTGACGAGCCAGGCCCGTCGGTTTTCCGAAACCCACAGGCACCAGCCCGCGCGTGCTGCATGGGAACCGCTGCGAGAAAGGTGCACAGGTCACACCATGACGATGACCGATCCAATTGCAGACTTCTTGACTCGTCTGCGCAACGCCAATTCGGCGTACCACGACGAGGTGAAGCTTCCCCACTCGAAGCTCAAGGCGAACATCGCCGAGATCCTCAAGCGCGAGGGCTACATCTCCGATTACCGCACGGAAGACGCCGAGGTGGGCAAGACCCTCATCGTCGATCTGAAGTACGGCCCGAGCCGTGAGCGCAGCCTCGCCGGCGTGCGACGCGTCTCCAAGCCCGGTCTCCGGGTGTACGCAAAATCCACCAATCTGCCCAAGGTTCTCGGCGGCCTGGGCGTGGCGATCATCTCCACGTCCACCGGTCTGCTCACGGAGCGTCAGGCTGCCAAGCAGGGTGTGGGCGGAGAAGTCCTCGCCTACGTCTGGTAGGGGAGGCCACCACCATGTCACGTATTGGAAAATTGCCGGTCCCAGTCCCCGCTGGCGTCGATATCACCATCGACGGCCAGGACGTAGCGGTCAAGGGCCCCAAGGGTGCCCTGAGCCTGACAGTCGCCGAGCCCATCAAGATCGCCCGCGCCGACGACGGCACCATCGCCGTCACCCGGCCGGACGACGAGCGTAAGAGCCGCTCGCTGCATGGCCTCTCGCGCACTCTCGTCGCGAACCTCATCACCGGTGTCACCAACGGTTACACCACCAAGATGGAGATTCACGGCGTCGGTTACCGCGTCGTACTCAAGGGCAAGGACCTAGAGTTCGCACTCGGTTACAGCCATCCCGTGCTGATCGAAGCACCCGAGGGCATCACGTTCACGGTCGAGTCGCCCACGCGATTCACCGTTGTCGGCATCGACAAGCAGAAGGTCGGTCAGATCTCTGCCAACATTCGTCGTCTGCGGCGTCCGGACCCGTACAAGGGCAAGGGCATCCGCTACGAGGGTGAAGTGATCCGCCGCAAGGTCGGAAAGACGGGTAAGTGATATGAGCCAGCAAACAGCAGACAAGGCGAACGTCGTCAAGCGCACACCGCGCGGCACCGACGTCTCGACGAAGCGTCGCCTGTCGAAGGCACGTCGTCACTTCCGCCTTCGCAAGAAGATCTCCGGAACGCCCGAGCGTCCGCGCTTGGTCGTCAACCGGTCCTCGCGTCACATCCACGTGCAGTTGATCGACGATCTTGCGGGCCACACGCTGGCCAGCGCGTCGAGCATCGAAGCCGATGTGCGCGCACTCGAGGGCGACAAGAAGGCCGTCAGCGCGAAGGTCGGCGAGCTCATCGCCAGCCGTGCGAAGGCAGCCGGCGTCGAGGCAGTCGTGTTCGACCGCGGCGGCAACAACTACAGCGGCCGCATCGCGGCACTCGCAGACGCTGCCCGCGAAGGCGGGTTGACGTTCTGATGATGACAATGACTGACAACGGAAGGACAGCCTGATGCCGGGACGTCAACGGCGTGACGGCGGAAGCGGCCCCGCCGGACAGAACAGTGGCCCCAACGCAGGTGGCGACAACAACCAGCGCGGCGACAACCGCGGTGGTGGCGGTCGTGACCGTCGTGACAACGGCCGTGGCGGAAACGCTGCGGACAAGTCGAACTTCATCGAGAAGGTCGTCACGATCAACCGCGTCTCCAAGGTGGTCAAGGGTGGTCGACGCTTCAGCTTCACCGCCCTCGTCATCGTCGGTGACGGCAACGGACTGGTCGGCGTCGGCTACGGCAAGGCCAAGGAAGTTCCCGCGGCCATCCAGAAGGGTGTCGAGGAGGCTCGCAAGAGCTTCTTCCGCGTCCCGATGATCGCCGGCACCATCACGCACCCCATTCAGGGCGAAGCCGCTGCCGGCGTCGTCATGTTGCGTCCGGCCAGCGCCGGTACCGGCGTCATCGCCGGTGGCGCTGTGCGCGCAGTGCTGGAGTGCGCCGGTGTCCACGATGTGCTGTCGAAGTCGCTCGGTAGCGACAACGCCATCAACGTCGTGCACGCGACCGTCGCGGCCCTCAAGGGTCTGCAGCGTCCCGAGGAAGTTGCGGCTCGCCGCGGCCTGACCCTCGAAGAGGTTGCACCCGCCGGAATGCTGCGCGCTCGCGCACAGGCAGGAGCGGTGAAGTAATGGCTCAGCTGAAGGTCACTCAGATCAAGAGCACCATCGGCCAGAAGGCGAACCAGCGTGACAGCCTGCGTACTCTCGGGCTCAAGGGCATCCGCCAGACGGTCGTCCGCGAGGACAACCCGCAGAACCGCGGACTGGTCAACACGGTGCGCCACCTCGTAACTGTTGAGGAGGTCTAACCATGACCATCAAACTGCACCACCTGCGCCCCGCAGCCGGATCCAAGTCGACGAAGATTCGCGTCGGCCGTGGTGAAGGTGGCAAGCGCGGCAAGACCGCAGGTCGCGGTACCAAGGGAACCGGCGCACGCAAGAACGTGCCGGCACGCTTCGAGGGTGGCCAGATGCCCCTCCACATGCGGCTCCCGAAGCTCAAGGGCTTCACCAACCGCAACCGTGTCGTGTTCCAGGTCGTGAACCTGCGCGACATCGAGCGCCTGTTCCCCGAGGGTGGTCAGATCGGTATCCCCGAGCTGATCGCCAAGGGAGCCGTTCGCAAGAACGAGCTCGTCAAGGTTCTCGGAGACGGAAACCTCACCGTGAAGGTCGATATCTCGGCCAACAAGTTCACGGGCTCCGCCAAGGAAAAGATCGCCGCTGCCGGCGGTTCTGCAACCGAGGTATGAGCATTGCTTCGAAGTGCTGATTAGCAGCGCTTCGAGCAGCAGTTCGTGACGATGGCCGCAGCCACAGCTCTCGCAGCTGAGCTGCGGCCATCGTTGCCTACACGCAATGTCGTGTGTGTCGACCGATCGGCCAGGGTCCAACACTGACCGTCGGGACGTTCGATGCGCACTGTTAGAGTTCTAGAGTTCAGAGAAGTTCGTATCGATGCGGTCGACGTATGTCGTCCGCAGTCCATGCTCGTGAGGCTCACGGGAGCATCAGTCGCTCCCGATGAAGCACTCGCGGCGTCAACGCAGTCGTGCCAGGAGGATCTTTGCTTTCCGCCTTCGTGTCGGCCCTCAGGACTCCTGACCTGAGACGGAAGATCCTCTTCACGCTCGGTCTGGTGGCCCTGTATCGCTTCGGTGCAACGCTGCCGTCGCCGGGTGTCGACTACGCCAATGTCCGAGCGTGCATCGACCAGGTCTCCGGTGGAGATTCGGCGGGCATCTACTCGTTGATCAACCTGTTCTCGGGTGGAGCGCTGCTCCAGCTGTCGGTGTTCGCGATCGGCATCATGCCGTACATCACCGCCAGCATCATCGTGCAGCTGCTCACCGTCGTCATCCCCAAGTTCGAGGAACTCCGCAAGGAGGGACAGTCGGGCCAGGCCAAGATGACGCAGTACACGCGTTACCTGTCGATCGCACTGGCCATCCTGCAGGCGACCGGCCTGGTGGCCCTCGCTTCGCGCGGCCAGCTGCTCCAGGGATGTCAGCAGGACATCATCGCCGACCAGTCCATCTTCGGGCTCGTCATCATCGTGCTCGTCATGACTGCAGGCGCAGCCGTCGTGATGTGGTTCGGCGAGGTCATCACCGAGCGCGGTGTCGGTAACGGAATGTCGCTGCTGATCTTCGCCGGTATTGCCTCGCGCATCCCGTCCGAGGGCAACTCGATCCTCGAGAGCCGCGGCGGACTGGTGTTCGGGTTCGTCTGCTTCGCAGCGTTCCTCATCATCACCGGTGTGGTGTTCGTCGAGCAGGGTCAGCGTCGTATTCCGGTTCAGTACGCCAAGCGCATGGTCGGTCGAAAGATGTACGGCGGCTCGTCGACCTATCTTCCGCTCAAGGTCAACCAGGCCGGCGTCATCCCGGTGATCTTCGCGTCCTCGTTGCTCTACCTGCCCAATCTGATCGCGCAGCTCACGTCTGCGAGCACGGCAACAGATCCCAGCTGGTGGCAGCGCATCATCAACGAGTACCTGGTGAACCCAGCCAACCCCGTCTACATCGCGATCTTCTTCGGTCTCATCGTCTTCTTCACGTACTTCTACGTGGCGATCACGTTCAATCCCGAAGAGCGCGCCGACGAAATGAAGAAGTTCGGCGGGTTCATTCCCGGTATCCGCCCCGGCAAGCCGACTGCGGACTACCTGAACTACGTTCTCAGCCGCATCACGCTGCCCGGCTCGATCTACTTGGGCACGATCGCTGTGCTACCGAACCTGTTCCTCGACATCGGCAGTTCCGGTGGAGGCGGGAACCTCCCGTTCGGTGGAACAGCCGTGCTGATCATGGTCAGCGTCGGCCTGGACACCGTGAAGCAGATCGAAAGCCAGCTCATGCAGCGCAACTACGAAGGGTTCCTCAAGTGAGACTTGTTCTGCTCGGTCCCCCCGGTGCCGGCAAGGGCACTCAAGCCGTTCTCCTCTCCGAGAAACTGGGCGTGCCGCACATCTCCACCGGAGATCTGTTTCGCGCGAACATCGGCGAGAAGACGCCGCTCGGCCTCGAAGCGAAGAAGTACCTCGACGCCGGCGATCTGGTTCCCAGTGAGCTGACCGTCGACATGGTCCGCAGCCGTCTCGCCGAGCCCGACGCCGTCAACGGTTTCCTGCTCGACGGCTTCCCCCGTTCGGTCGGTCAGGCCGAGGCTCTCGTGGGCATTCTGTCCGATCTGAACGCGAAGCTCGACGCCGTACTGTCGTTCGTCGTCGACGAGGACGTCGTTGTCGAACGGATGCTTGCGCGTGGTCGCGAGGACGACAAAGAGGACGTCATCCGCAACCGCCTCAAGGTGTACCGAGACGAAACGGCACCGCTGCTGGACTACTACGCCGCCGAGCTCGTCACGGTCGACGCCATCGGTGAAGTGGACGAGGTCAACGCTCGCGCGCTGAAGTCCATCGAGGATCACGGCAAGTAATGGCGTTCGGCCGTAAACGCAAAGTCGTACCGTTTCGCAGCGCAGGTGAGCTCGACGCCATGGCGGCTGCCGGTGCGGTCGTGGGTGCTGCGCTGGTTGCCGTCAGAAACGCGGCGGGTCCCGGGGTCTCGACACTCGAGCTCGATCGAGTAGCCGAAGCGGTGATTCGGGACGCCGGGGCCGTTCCGTCGTTCCTCGGGTATCACGGCTTCACCGGCAGCATCTGCTCCTCGGTGAACGATCGTGTGGTGCACGGCATTCCGTCCGCAGACGAGATTTTGGCTGCAGGCGACCTGGTCTCGATCGATTGTGGTGCGGTCCTCGACGGGTGGCACGGAGACTCCGCGTGGACGTTCGGCGTCGGGGACATCATCGAGGCCGATGCAATGCTGAGCGAGGCGACGAGACTGTCGATGGAAGCCGGTATCGCGGCAATGCTTCCTGGTAACCGACTCACCGACGTTTCGCATGCCATCGAGTCCGGAACGCATGCGGCGGAAAAAGCGCACGGCCGAAAGTACGGAATCGTCGACGGCTACGGCGGCCACGGAATCGGCCGCGAGATGCACATGGATCCATTCCTGGCGAACGAGGGTGCACCGGGCAAGGGCCCGGAGTTGGTGGTCGGATCGACGCTCGCGATCGAACCGATGCTGACTCTCGGGACCTACGACACCGATATCCTCGAGGACGGGTGGACCGTCGTCACGACCGACGGATCGCGCTCGGCGCACTGGGAACACACGGTCGCCGTGACCGAGGACGGGCCACGCATCCTGACGGTTCGGCCCAGCTAGAACTACCAGGCCAACGATCCGTAACGACGGCCCCCTCGGATGAGTCCGAGGTGGGCAGCCGTCAAACGTAGCCAGAGGCGCGTCGGCATCCGGGTCAGTGCGGTCGGCAGCAGTGGGTTTCGCAGTGCAAGCGCGAGCAGCGCGACGATCGTTGTACGGACTCGGAACGGCGGGCATCCGCTCGCCCGGTACATCCCGCGGACGTGGGCCGAGCCGTATCCGAGTGCCCCCGCTTGTGCCCAATTGTCTCGGTAGCCCGTACGCAGACGATATTCGACCAGCGGCTCGGCTATGAAGTGCAGGCGAGCGCCCGATTGCTGTGCGCGCCAAGAGAATTCCATGTCCTCGCTGGCATGAACGAATTCGAGCATCCCTCCGAGATCTCGGTAGGTCGACGCGTGGCACGCCATACTCGCTCCGATGACGAACGGTCGAAATGCTGACTTGCCCTGATTCGAAGGTGGGGCGAACGGAACGGCGGCTCGCGTGGATTTCGAGTTCAGTGCCTCGGTGCTCAGGCCGGTTCCCACGAGGTCGTAGCGCTCGAGCTCGGCAGTGATGCGCCGCAGCCACGTCGGGTGCACGACGTCGTCGGCATCGCAGAAAGCCAGGAGTGGGCCGTCTGCTGCCTCCGCCCCGCGATTGCGCGCGAAGGACGCGCCTGCGGTGCCGGACGAATCGACGTACTTCAGATTCAGTCGGGTCCGTAGCTCGTGGCTCTTCACGAACTCACACACGCCGTCGGTCGAGCCGTTGTCGCTGACGATGACCTCGAACGAGCCGTCGTAATCCTGATGCGCGAGCGCGCTCAATTGTTGGCCGAGTAAATCCATGGCGTTGTGTACGGGAATGATCACGGAGACGGCTGGGCTGTCTCCGGACGGGTTGGAACTCAAGAGTGCACCTTGCGGGCTCGGACTCTGCACGATTATGGGCGGACGAAACGTTAGCTTCTTTGAACGAGCGTGGCCAGCCGAGGTGTTTCGTGCCCGCTTCGCGCGCATTTGGCCAGATGTGTGTTTGCCGGTAACATAGATCGACGGTGCGCCCTGCGTACCGGATGTTCGCGTGCCCGCACGGGCTGCGAGCGTTTCCGGCGACACGCAGGCTCGAGCGATCGGGTCGGTCAGTGCGCATCACGGTAACGGAAACAGATGCAATCAACCAGGTGTGAGAGCCAGGATCGCGGAGGATATGGCCAAGAAAGACGGTGCTATCGAGGTAGAGGGCCGAGTAGTCGAACCACTGCCCAATGCGATGTTTCGCATTGAGCTCGAAAACGGCCACAAGGTACTCGCTCACATCAGCGGAAAGATGCGTCAGCACTACATTCGCATCCTTCCCGAGGATCGCGTCGTCGTAGAGCTCTCGCCCTACGACCTCACGCGTGGACGCATCGTTTACCGCTACAAGTAAGAGCTTCCCCGGCCACGTCCGGTCGGGGGGAACCATGCTCGGAGCCGCTGCACGCAGTGGGGCCGAGCTACACACAGGAGATCAACGACGTGAAGGTTCAGCCGAGCGTCAAGAAGATCTGCGAAAAGTGCAAGGTGATTCGTCGTAACGGGCGAGTCATGGTGATCTGCGACAACCTGCGTCACAAGCAGCGTCAGGGATAACCACCGAGCTTTTCGCACGTCGGCTTGGCAACAGCTAGAAGATGACCTCCCAGCACCAACCGTGACACACGCGTTGCGGCATACCCCCGGCACGGAGGCCGGGGCCCCACTGAGTTGGTTGAAAGACGCTTCACACCCCAGCGGTGAGAAGGACACAGGGGACGGACTGGGAGCAGACCTCCGGACAAGAAAAGGAAATGCCACATGGCACGTCTCGCAGGTGTGGATCTGCCGCGCGAAAAGCGCATGGAGATCGCACTGACTTACATCTACGGCGTCGGCCGTACCCGCTCCAAGGAGATCCTCACAGCGACGGGCGTCAGCCCCGACCTGCGAAGCAAGGATCTCGGCGACGACGATCTGCGCAAGCTCAGCGATTACATCAACGAGTCCCTCAAGGTCGAGGGCGACCTGCGCCGCGAGGTTCAGGCCGACATCCGTCGCAAGATCGAAATCGGCTGCTACCAGGGTCTTCGCCACCGTCGTGGTCTGCCCGTCCGTGGACAGCGCACCAAGACCAATGCGCGTACCCGTAAGGGACCCAAGCGCACCATTGCCGGCAAGAAGAAGGCGAAGTAATGCCCCCCAAAGCACGCGGTACCGGTCCGAAGAAGGCGCAGAAGACGCGTCGCAGGGACAAGAAGAACGTCCCGCACGGATCTGCGCACATCAAGAGCACGTTCAACAACACGATCGTGTCGATCACCGACCCCGCCGGAAACGTCATCTCATGGGCGTCCTCGGGACACGTGGGCTTCAAGGGCTCGCGCAAGTCGACTCCGTTCGCCGCACAGCTCGCAGCCGAGAACGCTGCGCGCAAGGCACAGGAGCACGGCGTCAAGAAGGTCGACGTGTTCGTCAAGGGTCCCGGCTCCGGCCGTGAGACCGCTATCCGCTCGCTTCAGGCCGCTGGCCTCGAAGTCGGCACCATCTCCGATGTCACCCCTCAGCCGCACAACGGCTGCCGTCCGCCCAAGCGGCGTCGGGTCTAGCGGGAAGGAAAGGTTTAGAAAATGGCACGTTATACCGGTCCTATCACCCGCAAGTCGCGTCGTCTGCGCGTCGACCTCGTCGGAGGCGACCAGGCATTCGAGCGTCGTCCCTACCCGCCGGGCCAGCACGGCCGCGCGCGGATCAAGGAGAGCGAGTACCTGCTCCAGCTGCAGGAGAAGCAGAAGGCTCGCTTCACCTACGGCGTCATGGAGAAGCAGTTCCGTCTGTACTACAAGGAAGCCAACAGGGCCGCCGGCAAGACCGGTGAGAACCTGCTGACCATCCTCGAGACTCGTCTCGACAACGTCGTCTACCGTGCAGGTCTCGCACGCACGCGTCGTCAGGCACGCCAGCTGGTCACCCACGGCCACTTCCTCGTGAACAACAAGCGAGTGGACATCCCCAGCTACCGCGTCTCGCAGTACGACATCATCGATGTCCGCGAGAAGTCCGCACAGACACTGCCGATCCAGATCGCCCGCGAGAGCTACGGCGATCGTCCGGTCGCACCGTGGCTGCAGGTCGTTCCCAACCGTCTTCGCATCCTGGTTCACCGGGTGCCGGAGCGCGCACAGATCGACGTGCCGCTCCAGGAGCAGCTCATCGTCGAGTACTACTCGAAGTAAGGCGCAGCACGCATGTGAGTCTCCTCGCGAGGCTCACATGCGTCTTCGCCTCCACACGTGGGCGTCAAATAGCGGACGTCCGTACAGGAGGAACACACAATGCTCATTTCACAGCGCCCGACGCTGACCGAAGAGGTCATCGCCGACAACCGCTCGAAATTCGTCATCGAGCCGCTCGAGCCCGGCTTCGGTTACACACTCGGCAACTCGCTCCGCCGCACCCTGCTCTCGTCGATCCCCGGCGCTGCTGTCACCAGCATCCGTATCGACGGTGTTCTCCACGAATTCACCACGGTCCCCGGTGTGAAGGAAGATGTCACCGACATCATCCTGAACCTCAAGGGTCTCGTCGTGAGCTCCGAAGAAGACGAACCGGTCACCATGTACGTCCGCAAGCAGGGCCCCGGCGCTGTCACCGCAGGCGACATCGTTCCCCCGGCCGGCGTGACGGTGAACAACCCTGATCTGCACATTGCGACCCTGAACGACAAGGGCAAGTTGGAGATCGAGCTCGTCGTCGAGCGCGGTCGCGGCTACGTCCCCGCCGTTCAGAACAAGGCATCGGGTGCCGAGATCGGCCGTATTCCGGTCGACTCGATCTACTCGCCCGTGCTCAAGGTCACCTACAAGGTGGAGGCCACCCGCGTCGAACAGCGCACCGACTTCGATCGGCTCGTTCTCGACGTGGAAACCAAGAATTCCATCACCGCGCGGGACGCGCTCGCTTCGGCGGGCAAGACCCTGGTTGAGCTCTTCGGCCTCGCCCGTGAGCTGAACGTCGAAGCAGAAGGCATCGAGATCGGACCCTCGCCCGCCGAGGCCGATCACATCGCTTCCTTCGGACTCCCCATCGAGGATCTGGACCTCACCGTCCGTTCCTACAACTGCCTCAAGCGCGAAGGTGTTCACACCGTCGGTGAGCTGGTTGGTCGTACCGAGTCCGATCTGCTCGACATCCGTAACTTCGGGCAGAAGTCCATCGACGAGGTGAAGGTCAAGCTGCATTCGCTCGGCCTCTCCCTCAAGGACAGCCCCGCGTCGTTCGATCCGACCACCGTGCCTGGCTACGACGCCACCACGGGTACGTGGAGTGACACCGACGCCGGCTCCTTCAGCGACACCGAAGGTGCCGAGCAGGACTACGCCGAGACAGAACAGCTGTAATCAGCTCGCTGGAGCTCTTACTAGGAGATTCATCATGCCCAAGCCCACCAAGGGCCGCCGTCTCGGCGGGTCGGCGTCGCACCAGAAGGCCATCCTGGCCAACCTGGCGACGTCACTCTTCGAGCACGGCCGCATCACCACCACCGAGTCGAAGGCCAAGCGCCTTCGTCCCCACGCCGAGAAGCTCGTCACCCATGCCAAAAAGGGTGATCTGGCCCATCGTCGTGAGGTTCTCAAGACGATCAACAACAAAGATGTCGTGCACAAGCTCTTCGCCGAGATCGGGCCTTTCTTCGCCGATCGCGACGGTGGCTACACGCGCATCATCAAGACCGTCCCCCGCAAGGGTGACAACTCGCCGATGGCCATCATCGAGCTCGTCAACGAGCAGACGGTGTCCAACGAAGCCGACCGCGCGCGCCGCGTGAAGGCATCGAAGGCTGCTCCCGCCGCAACCGAGGCTCCGGCCGAGGAAGCGACCGAAGAGAACGTCGTCGAGGCTGTCGAAGCCGACGCAACGGACTCCGAGGTAGCGAACGCCGACGCCGTCATCGAAGGCATCGAGGATAACGACGCTCACGCGTCGGACGCCCCCGAGGCCGAGGAAGCAAAGAAGGACTAGTCCTTTTGAGCTCCGCGCACGATCGAAGCGGGCCCGCCATTCCCCCAGGGGAAGGCGGGCCCGCTTTGTCGGTACCCACCAGAATTCGGCTCGACATCTCCTACGACGGCACGAACTTTTCCGGATGGGCGCGTCAACCGGGTATCCGCACCGTCTGCGGCGTGCTCGAACAAGCCTTCTCCACCGTGCTCCGGCAACCGATCGAGCTGACCGTCGCCGGCCGAACCGACGCTGGAGTACACGCAACCGGTCAGGTGGCACACTTCGATGCCGTCGACGTTCCGGATGATCACGACCGACTGATCCGACGTATGGCCCGGTTTCTGCCCACCGACGTTCGGGTACGGGCAATCAGCACCGTCTCCCGCGATTTCGACGCCCGATTCTCGGCCTATCGCCGACATTACGAGTACCGATTCAGCACCGCGCTCTATGGAGTCGACCCGCTCGACGTCGCCGGCGTCGTGTCCTGGCCACGGCCCATCGATCTGGACGCAGTACGCGAGGCGTCGCGGGCATTGATCGGGCTGCACGATTTCGCAGCGTTCTGCAAGAGGCGAGACGGTGCCACCACGGTGCGAGAACTGCAGCGCTTCGACTGGGAACGCAACGGTGATCGGCTCACCGCGTACGTCAGCGCCGACGCGTTCTGCTGGTCGATGGTGCGTAGCCTCGTCGGTGCAATGCAGGCTGTGGGGGAAGGACGTCGCACTCCGGATTGGGCGCGGTCGCTGTTGACGCGGCGCGAACGGTCCAGTGAGGTCACAGTGGCTCCGGCACATGGACTCTCGTTGGTCCGCGTCGACTATCCGCCGTCCGACATGCTCGCTGCACGAAACGCGGCCACCCGAGAGGTGCGAACTGCGCTCTCGGCCGACGGATGCTGCGGGGGAGAGGGCTGACGAACCGCAGCCCGGGCTACTGTCGGAACGATGCAGCCGATACAACTAGCCATCGTCGTCGGTAGTGTCCGCGCCGGGCGCATCGGACCCACGGTCGCGGCCTGGGTCCGCAGCGTTGCCGCCGAGCGCGCGAGCATCGAGGTGGTCGACGTGGACCTGGCCGACTTCGAACTGCCCGGCAACTTGGTCCCGAACGACGACACCGAGCGTTTCACCGCAACGATCGGGGCATGCGATGCGTTTGTGTTCGTCACGCCCGAGTACAACCACGGCGTTCCCGGATCGTTGAAGACGGCGCTCGACACCGTGAAGTACGAGTGGCGCGCCAAGCCGGTCGGATTCGTGTCCTACGGAGGCCTCGGCGGCGGAATCAGAGCTACCGAACAACTACGACAGATCACTGCGGAACTGCACATGGTGTCCGTTCGAGACGCCGTATCGGTGCACCGTGTACGCAAGCGGTTCGACGACGAGGGTGGTATCGACGATGCCGCTGCCGTCGATGCCCTGGGTCGACTGCTCGATCAAGTCGAATGGTGGGCCGGTGCGGTGGCCGGCGGACGGGGGCGAATCGACTATCCCGGCTGAGAATTGGTCAAGCACGCACGGCTGAGCGCAGACTTCGTGGCCGACCGATGAACGCCGTCTCCTGAGGGATCGTCACCAGTGTCAGTTCGACGTCTAGCGGTCCCGAGAGCACCCTGATCTGGTCGCCCGAGGCGTGCGGTTGAACTATCGACACGTCCCACTCCGGCCGTGGCAGTCCGCGCACATGTTCGGTGCCGTCGTTGCGCGGTACATGCTCGGTCAACGACATCACGGTCACACCCGAAAGTCGTTGCTGGTCGGTCGGTTCTGATCCGTCCGCGAAGTCGTTCAGGATCACGTCGTACGACGTCCGAGATCGGATAGTGTGGCCGTCGACAGACAGGCGGTCGGGGGCGCCTATCGCGTCGAGGAGCGATCGCCATGCGTGTGGGCGGTCGCTCCGAACGAGAACTCTGGCTCCCGTAGCGATGGCGCGGAACAGCAGTTGCTGAGCAAGGTAGAGTTCCCCGGCGATCCGCACTCGGGCCAGGCCCGGCCCGAACAATCGCACCGCGACACCGTGTCCGGCGGTGTCGGAACCCAGGAGCTGGCCGCAACCGCTCACCGGAAGGGCCAGGTCGTCCAGGCTCGACACCTCGAGAGTTCTATTGGGGGACAAGGACTTCAGCCCGGGTACTGCCAGCGGTAGCTGTGCGAAGATACCGTCTCGTTGACTTCCGCTCATCGAGGTCAATCCGCGGACCGAACGTTTCGCGACTCGGGCACGGGCGGCGAATCTGCACGATCCACGGATGCGAAGCTTTCCGATGTCGCGGGTCGGCTGCAGGTGGAAGGTCATCGTCGTCCCCAGGGACGGCGTCGACCACAGAGTGGCAATGTCTTCGGCAGTGATTGCGCTGCAGTCCATTCCGAAGCCGACGCTGGACACACCCGGCAAGGGTGCCGTCGACCACGTCTGTGTCAGATCGTCGGTACTCACTCCCCTACAGAGGTGCAACACAGCCGATCGAAGTTCTGCGCTTGTGAGCAGGCGCGAGGACAGGCCATCGGCCTGAAGAGCACGCAGGACGCGCGTGGTCGCCACGACGGCGGTGCGCGCTGCCCCGGCCCGGCTTCCGCCTCTGACCTCGATAGCCCGAGCATTGGACCGCACGTCGAGAGTGACTGCTACCCATACCGTCCGCATCGCCACAGCGGGTAGCGGACCGATGAGTCCCTCGTACACCTCGGTGGAAGCAGAACCGGGTGAGCTGCGAAATCCGAGTGCAGCGATGTCGATCGACGAGACGGCGATGTCGTGTTGCCGAAGACACGACGCCAGCGTCTCGATGGGGAGGGTGTACCGCGTGTCCGCGCTCGCCCTGCCGAGAACCGTCGTCGTGTGCGCGGGCGGGAGAATCTCGATGATGCAGCTGACCGTGTTGCGCTGCCAGTGGACACCGACAGCCTGGCCCGTCGTGTCGTGATGGTCGGTGGTCACACCCACCTCGGGAAAACGGTTCGCGAGGAACCGCCAGAGGACCCGGAACCAGTCGACGATCGGTCTGCGGCGAATGGTCACGAACGGAACGAGTGCCACCGCCGCAGCGGCGACCAGTGCCCACAATGGCCGCACCTGCCCTGCGAGCAACGCAAGACTTGTTGCCACTGCAGCGATCTCGGCCGTGATCACGCGTCGGAGCGTAAGCGCGGCGAAAGGCATCGCGGTTCGCCCGAGCCCGATCGAACCCGTACGTGCCATCCGAACCCTCCCCCCGAAGGTTGCCGTACCCATCGATCGCCGCCGAAGCGGTCGCCGAGGTGTGCGGACGAACTGTACTGTGTCGCGTGACTCGAATGGGGATCGGGTCCGATCGAATCCTGGGGAGGAACTGTGGCGTCGACGCCCACAACGAAGTGGCAGGTTGGCGGCTACCGCTTTCTCGTTCGCCGAATGGAACACGCGCTGATCAGGCGTGATGCCCGAATGTTGCACGATCCGATGAAGTCGCAGTCCCGTGCACTGCTGGTGGGCGTCGTGATCGCGTGTATCGGTTTGGCGGGATGCGCTGCGCTTGCACTGTTTCGGCCGCAGGACAAGATCGGCGATGCGTCGATCGTGGTCGGTAAGGATTCGGCCGCCATGTTCGTGAAAGTGGACGACGTGTTCCACCCGGTGCTCAATCTCGCGTCGGCCAGACTGGTGGTCGGCAAGCCCGACGACCCGTTGACGGTCAAGGAATCCGAACTCGCCTCGAGGCCTCGCGGAGCGCTGGTGGGGATTCCTGGCGCTCCCTCGGCACTGCCGCACGACCCCGATGGTCGCGCCGAAGCATGGACTGTGTGCGACACACTCGATCCGATCGCAGGGGTCACCTCGACCACGGTCGTCGCGGGTGATCTCCGGTACGACGACAGCGCAGCGCCACTTGCCGATACCGAGGCATTCCTGTGGACTTCGAACGGAACGGCGTACCTCGTGCACGACGGAACGAAGTCGCCGGTCGATCTGGCCGACCGGGCAGTGATCCGTGCACTCGGGCTCGAGGATGCCACACCGTCACCGGTGAGTGCCGGTCTACTCAATTCGGTGCCGCAGTCGCCCGCTGTCGCGGCACCGTTCATTCCCCGCGCGGGAGAGGCTCCGCAGTTTCCGTTCGACGGTCGACCAATCGGTTCGGTCGTCAAGGTGGCCGGTCGCGACGTCCAGTACTACGTCGTACTCGAGGACGGTATTCAAGCGATCAGCGAAACGGCTGCACTGCTCATCAAGTTCACCGACTCGCAAGGCAGTCCCGACATCGCAGCGGTCAACCCCGACGTTCTCCGAGATGCGCCGAAAACCTCGGTGGGGCTTTCGGTCTCGACGTTTCCGGCGACGACCCCCGTGATCGTCGACGCCGGTGAGCGACCTGTCAACTGTCTCACCTGGGAACCGCTCGAGGTGGCCGACGGCGGGCCGACGGCTCGGCTCGTGGAGTCCGCCGGTCGCGGGTTACCGCTCGAGTCCGGCGCACAACCGGTCACGCTGGCTCAGGCCGATGGTGGAGGTGACGCCGTGGATCAGGTCTATCTGGCACCCGGCAGTGGCGGGTTCGTCCGCGGCACGGGAATCTCGACGTCGAGTACCCGTCAGGACAGCGTCTTCTTCGTGGCAGACACCGGGGTTCGCTACGGCGTCGAGGGCAGTGAAGCCGCGTCGGCGCTGGGGTTCGGGCCACCCGCACCGGCGCCGTGGGCGATCCTGCACTTGCTCGGCAGCGGTCCCACTCTCGGGCGCGGTCAGGCTCTGACGATGCACGACGGGGTTGCTCCCGACCCACAGGCCGCCGCGCTACCGACGAAGTAGCGCAACTCGTTACGGCCGGCCCCGCCGACGCAAAGGTATCGACAGCGCGAGACCGAGCGCCAGAATCACCGCGACCAGTACCGAACCTGTCACCGCTGCATTTTGCGGACGATGATCCGGTGCAGGCTGTGGAAGCGGAGCGCGCATCGCGACGCTGTTCGCAAGCGCGGCACGAGGTGCAGGCACCACGAGGTCGGTGACAGCGGCGAGTGGATCGACGACGCCGTGACCGACGAACGGATTCCACCCCTCGGCCGGTGCGTGCGCCGTTCTCTCGATTCGGTCCACCACTTCCAGCGCAGTCAGCTCGGGCCGGTGGGCGCGCACCAGCGCCGCGACAGCAGCCACCAGCGGTGCCGCGAAACTTGTTCCCGTCATGGGATTCACACCGTCGTTGCCCCGAGTGCCGTTCGCCAGTCCGCTGCCCGAAGGCGACAGTGAGGTCATGTTCGAGCCCGGCGCGGCGACGTCGACCCACGGACCCGCAAGACTGAACGAGGACGGCGTGCCATCCGACTCGACCGAACCGACGGTCAACACGTCGTCGAACCAGGCCGGGGTTGCAATGGTCGCGAAGCCGTCCCACGGATCTGCATCGGGCCGAAGCGGATCCGCGTGAGGATTCTGCGCCTGGCAGGACGTGCTGCCCAGATTTCCCGCTGCGGCAACGACGACGACATTTCTCTCACGGACGGCGTAGTGCACCGCGGCACCGAGGGGACCGTCCGGCACACCGCCTCCCGCGGGTACGCAGGCCACTTCCGAGATATTGATGACCGACGCCCCGGAGTCGACCGCGGTCCTGATGGCCATGGCCATCGTGCGCACGTTTCCGTACCCCGCGGCGTTCTCCGGCTCGGCGGCTCTGTCCTCCTCGGGTCGGTTGTCGAGAATCTGAAAAACATTGCTGGACTGGCGGATCGAGAGTATGCGTGCATCCGGGGCGCCGCCGGCGAATCCACTGCCCGGCGCGGTGTTCGCGGCGATCAAACCGGCGACCATGGTGCCGTGCGCATCGCAATCGAACAATCCGTCACCTGCACTGACGTAATCGCCGCCCGGGCCCAGACCCGATAAACGCGGATGAGCGGTGACACCGGTATCGATGACAGCGACCACCTGACCGGCTCCGCGAGTGATGGGCCAGACCGACGCGAAGTCCAGCGCTTTCTGCGCGGTCGGAGCCTCCTGCGGGTCGGGTGTCTCGGACGGAAGAGCGCACGCATTCTTCTGTTCCGTGGGCTCGAGAGGAGCCGGGGGACTCGGTGCAGGCAACTGGGCGGGATCGATCAGGGGACGTTCGGCACGAGCGGGAGAGACCCCGAGAACGGCATTCGACAACACGGCGAGAGCAGTGAGCACCGCAACGACGATTGTGTGCCGCCTGCGCGGCATCACAGCCCGCGGACGACGCTGTACAACCCGCACACCCACACGGCGACCGGGATGACCAGGGCAATGACGGCATACTCGAGGAGCTCGGCCGATCGTCGCATCACCGGCGAGTACGTGCGTGTCGGCACGAATGCGCCGAAGATCGATGCCGTCACGGCTCCGGCCACTGCCACGCCGAACAAAGCGAGGGAGTATTCGGGCAACGCGATCACGGCACCGACGAGGAGCGATAACAAAATCGTCGTCCCGCCTGCGACAAGCGGAACAGCATGTACCACAACGGCATAGGTGCGACCTCGCAGTAGGAGAACGAGAGCGAACAGCGCCGCGAGCGCTACCGCAGGCCACTCGCCGCCGCCCCCTGTACCGTCGGCCGCCGCAGCGAGAACTCCTGCCACCACGGCGACCGTGAACGCCAGCAGCAGACCGGTCAGGTAACTCCGCGCTCGTGCTGCGGCTCCCTGCAGATCCTCGAACGACATCGCGTCCAGTTCGGCTTCCTCGACCGTATCCAGCGGTGCGCCTGCCGTGGGAACCGGCGGAAGCGGCAACTTGGCCTGCATCATCGACACGCGCGCGGAGAGAGCAATTCCCGTGAGACCCGCCAGAGCCGCAGCAGTTCCGATCGCCGGTTGCGACATCGTGGTGAACAGCGTGCACACAGCCGCGAGGAACGTGAGCAACGCCAGCACGATCGCGGCGGTGAACAACGCGAAGCCGGTTCCACCGATCCGCAGGGACAACAGGGCCGTCGCGCCGGCCATGGCCGAGCCCAACATCAGCTGCGCCGCACCGAATTGTCCTGGCACCAGCAGAGTTCCGCCGGTGAACATCAGCGTGACGGCACACCCGCCGAACAGCACCGCGACCGCGTCCTGCCGATACAGCCGCCCCAGAATCACCCCCGCGATCGCGAAGAGGATCGAGGCAGTCACCGCAGCGACTCCCCCCACGATATCGCCCACATTCTCGGCTCCGTCGCGAATCGGCCCACGCAACACCGTCGCGCACGCCAACAACACCAACGATGCGGTGACGACCGAGCCCACGGTTCGCGCAGTGCGTGCAGTCCAGTGTGGGACGTCGTCACTGCCTGCTCTCGCAACGGAATACATGAGGTCGTCGAAGAGTGGAACCGGTGCAGGCCGCTCGGCGACGCCCAAGACGAGCAACTCGCCGTCGCGAACCGACAGTTCGGCGAAGGTCGCCGTCGGCGACAGCGGAGGCAACCCGATTCGAGCAAGCGTCCACGCCACGGGCACGCCCTCGGACTCAGGATCGACGTCGTACCCCGCCACCCCGGGTCGTTCCGCAGGCTGCACTCCCGCCACCCCGGGTCGTTCCGCAGGCTGCACTCCCGCCACCCCGGGTCGTTCCGCAGGCTGCACTCCAGCCACCCCGGGTCGTTCCGCAGGCTGCACTCCAGCGATCATGTCGATGATCCCCGGAACGAGAAGCGAGACCGGAACGTCCACAGGCAGCGCCATATCCACCTGGGTGGACCTGGCCAACACCGTCACCCGGCAGACGTCCTGCGCGAACACGGAATGCGTTCCCGATGGCCGACGGTGTGCTTCTGGTGCGGTGGTCGACGGCCCTGGGCCGACCGATGGACGGCTGTCGGCGCGTGTCATGAAGATCCCCCCGGATGCGTACTGTTCGCGTGCAGATGCCCGCCCCACTGGGCATCTGCGTGCACACCTTACGACATCACGACGACTCGCAATCGTCCTTCACACCGCTCGCGGACACTCGCGCTCAGGCTGCGACGAGGTCGCTCACCTGTGCAAGCAACTCGAAGGAGCGAAGCCACGATGCTCGATCTGACACGCCGGAGGCGACGATCAGCTCGTCGGCACCCGTGCGCTCGGCGAATCGATCGAGGTAGTCCTTGACCATGTCCGGGGTACCGACGGCCGAATACTTGGTCATCTTCGCGATCTGTTGTCCTGCCGGCGCTTCGAGAACCATGTCGGCTTCTTCGTCGGTGAAGGTCCGGCCTCGGCCGAGCAGCAGGCTGACGCGGCTGCGCTTGGTGCGGAGGAATTGAGCCTGCGCGTCGGCGAGTGAGTCCGCCGCGATCACGTTGACACCCACGATCAGGTGCGGCTCGGCCAGCTGTGCCGACGGCCGGAAGTCACGGCGATAGATCGCGACGGCCTGTTCGAGCGCATCGGGTGCGAAGTGCGAGGCGAAGGCGTAGGGCAGTCCGAGTGCTGCGGCGAGTTGAGCACCGAAGAGCGACGAGCCCAGGATGTAGAGCGGCACTTCGGTACCGGCACCCGGCGTTGCGTTCACCCCGGGGATCAACGACTCCGTCGACAGGTACCCCTGCAATTCCTGGACGTCCTGGGGAAATCGATCTGCGGACTCGGGATCGCGGCGCATTGCGCGCATCGTCACCTGGTCACTCCCAGGGGCGCGACCCAGGCCGAGGTCGATCCGGCCCGGATGCAGGGTCGCCAACGTGCCGAACTGCTCGGCGATGGTCAGCGGCGCGTGATTCGGGAGCATGATTCCGCCGGACCCGAGCCGGATCCGCTCGGTATGGGCAGCGACGTGGCCGATGAGCACCGACGTAGCGGACGACGCGATCGACTTCATGTTGTGGTGCTCGGCGTACCAGATGCGTCGATATCCCCAGTTCTCGGCGTGCTGAGCGAGCGTGACGCTGGCGTCGAAGCTGTCGCGGACTGATTCGCCCTCGCCCACATGTGCGAGATCGAGGATTGACAGGGGTACGGACACGGTGGGAGCCAGCCTTTCGTTCGTCGAGCGCACGGCAAGGGAGCCGCATTCATGTGTAACTGCGTCGGGCGGCGTTCTATTTCTCGCAGCCCCGCGCGGTACGACCCCGGCGGCGGCGGCGAGTAGGGCAGGCACTCGAAGTGTGCGTGGACCGCCCGGTCTGCGATGCGTTAGCCTGTCGTCCACGTGGCCTCGGGGGGAGGTCGCAGCGAGGCAGTTGTGGGGGCGCAGCCGTGGGGGCGGACCGATGAGTACCGTGCGCTTCGTTCGCGGCGCGCGCAGGGCAGTGCCCCGGTCGCCGGGCGGTGAGGTCGATCTGCAGCCACCACCCGAGATTCCGCGCGCAGTTCCCGGCAATCTGCTGATGAAATTGATGCCGTTGGTGATGGTCGCGGCCATGGTCGGGATGGTCGCGCTGATGTTCACCTCCGGTGCGGCGGCCAACCCGATGATGTTGATGTTCCCGGCCATGATGTTGATGTCCATGGTGGGAATGCTTGCTGGCGGCGGCAAGTCCGGGGGAGCACGTACGGCCGAGGCGAACGAGGACCGCAAGGACTACCTGCGCTACCTCGATCAGCTGCGCCGCGACGTCGCCGAGACGGAGCGTGCGCAGCGCAGGGCCCTCGAATGGAGCCACCCGTCACCCGAGACCCTGTGGTCGGTCGCCGGAACGGAACGAATGTGGGAGCGACGACAGTCGGACCCCGATTTCGCTCATGTGCGGGTCGGCCGCGGTGATCAAAGATTGGCCACCCGTCTGGTACCGCCGGAGACAGGACCGGTGGAGGAGCTCGAGCCAGTGTCTGCGGTGTCGCTGCGCCGTTTCGTGCGGGCGCATTCGGTGGTGTCCGCGCTGCCGACGGCGGTGTCGCTGAGGGGGTTCGCTGCGCTGTCGATAGCAGGCGATCGCGACTGTGCGCGAGCGATGGTGCGCTCGATGTTGGCCTCCCTGTGCAGCTTTCACGGCCCCGATCATGTTGCGGTCGCGATCGTCTGCGGTCCGGACACCGTGGAGCAATGGGAGTGGACCAAGTGGCTTCCACACACGCAGCACGACGCTGTGCGTGACGTCGCAGGGTCGGCTCGGATGATCTTCGGGAGCTTTCTCGAACTCGAAAGTGCACTGGGCGATGTGCTCGCCTCACGAAATCGGTTCGCACGCGGGGCAGTTCCGGTCGCCGGCGTAGTTCAGCTGGTGATCGTGGTGGACGGCGGACTTCTCGACAACAGGTCGACCGACCTCACCGACACGGGCCTCGATTCCGTCACGATCATCGACTTGTCCGGTCTCTGTCCCAGACTCGCTGCATCGCGCGGTCTCCAGTTGTTCGCCGAGAACGGATCGATCGGTGCCGTGAGCGGGACAGCGGTCGAGGTTTTCGCCGTCGCGGATTCGATGAGTACCACCCAGGCGCACGCCGTTGCCCGACGCCTGTCGCCGTTTCGCGCTTCGTCCGCGTCGTCGGTGGGCGATGCCACCGGCGACGACGGGGTGCGAGTCTCGGGATGGAACAGTCTGGTCGGGATCGCCGATGTCGGTGCCCTCGATACCGACAGGGCCTGGACGATGCGTCGCGGCCGCGACAGACTGCGGGTGCCGATAGGTGTGGCACCCGACGGGAGTCCGGTGGAGATCGATCTGAAGGAGTCGGCCGAGAACGGGATGGGACCGCACGGATTGTGCATCGGTGCAACGGGTTCCGGAAAATCGGAGTTCCTCCGCACGCTGGTGCTCGGATTGGTGGCAACGCACTCGCCCGAACAACTGAACTTGGTGCTCGTCGACTTCAAGGGCGGCGCGACGTTCGCAGGCCTCGAGTCCGCACCGCATGTCGCCGCGGTGATCACCAACCTCTCGGAGGATCTGGCGTTGGTGGATCGAATGCGCGACGCGTTGGCCGGCGAGATGAATCGTCGCCAAGAGTTGTTGCGCTCGGCCGGAAACTTCGCGAACGTCTCGGACTACGAGAAGGCGCGCGCCGCGGGGGCGAACCTGGCACCGATGCCCGCTCTGTTCGTGGTGGTCGACGAATTCTCGGAGCTGCTCAGTCAGCAGCCGGAATTCGCCGAGTTGTTCGTGGCGATCGGTAGGCTCGGACGTTCACTGCATATGCATTTGCTCCTGGCCAGTCAGCGCCTCGAAGAGGGAAAACTGCGCGGGCTGGACAGTCACCTGTCGTACCGAATCGGATTGAAGACGTTCTCCGCGAACGAGTCTCGCTCGGTGCTCGGCGTTCCCGACGCTTACCACCTTCCCGCGCAACCCGGTGCGGGCTACCTCAAGTGCGATTCTGCCGAAATCGTCAGGTTCGCTGCAGCGTACGTCTCCGGCCCCTACGAGCCGCCACGGTCGAGTATCGGTGCGCGAGCTGTGCTGGGAGCCGACGTCAGGCCGAGGCCCTTCACTGCCTACGCGGTACCACTCGATTCCATCGATGTCGGCCGTATCGAGGCCGCGCAGGCTCCCGTGGACGAACCGGAGCCGGCCGAGTCCGAGAACACCGGTGCAACGGTGCTCGATGTGGTCGTCGGACGAATACGCGGGCGTGGGGTGCCGGCTCACGAAGTGTGGTTGCCACCGCTGGATGCTGCCCCCACGTTGATACAGCTGCTGCCCGAGTCGGTCCTGACCGAGCGCATCGATCCACGTTCGGGTCTACGTGCTCCGATCGGGATCATCGATCGACCGTTCGATCAGCGCCGCGATCTGCTGACCGTCGATCTCTCCGGTGCAGCAGGTCACGTCGCTATCGTCGGAGCTCCGCAATCGGGGAAGTCGACGGCTCTTCGGTCGCTGATTCTGGCGCTGGCCATGACGCATTCACCCGCGCAGATCCAGTTCTACTGCTTGGATTTCGGCGGCGGAACGTTGGCCGGTCTGGCCGATCTTCCGCACGTGGGATCGGTTGCCAACAGGCTCGACGTCGATCGGGTTCGGCGGACCGTGGCCGAGGTTGCGGGTGTAGTGCGGCAGCGGGAAAAGACCTTCCGTGATCGCGGAATCGACTCGATGGCAGAGTTCCGGCGTCGACGTGCGACGCAGCCCGTCGATCCCGATGATCGGTTCGGGGACGTCTTTCTCGTCATCGACGGGTGGCCGTCCATCAGATCCGACTTCGAGAGCCTCGAACAGTCGATCGCTACCTTGGCCACCCAGGGCCTTGCATTCGGTCTGCATCTGATCCTCACGGCGTCGCGATGGGCCGAAGTTCGGCCTGCGACAAAAGATCTGATCGGTACCCGATTGGAATTGCGCCTCGGCGATCCGTCGGATTCGGACATGGGCCGTGCGAAGGCGGCGAGTGTTCCGGAAGGTCGGCCCGGCCGGGGTATGACCAGGGAAGGACTGCACATGTCGATTGCGCTTCCTCGAGTGGACCAGCGGAGTTCCGTCGACGATCTGTTCCGCGCTGTCGGTGAATCGGTCGCGGCGATCTCCGCGGCGTCCACGGGAACCCCTGCGCCGCCGGTTCGGATGCTTCCGGAGTTGCTCGAACGGTCCGCAATCCTCGCTCAACTAGGCGATGCGTGGCCTCGAACACGCGGCGGCACTCCCGAACTCGGAGTTCCCATCGGGATCGACGAGGCCGAGTTGGCGCCGGTGGTACTCGATTTCGCGGAGAATCCGCACTTCCTGGTGTTCGGCGACAGCGAGTGCGGCAAGACGTCTCTGCTGCGCGGGATCTGTCGATCGCTCACCCTGGCCAATTCATCCGATCGGGTCAAGATCATCGTCGCGGACTACCGCCGAACTCTGCTCGGCACAGTCGATTCCGACCATCTGGCGGGCTACGCCGCCTCGCAGGCGACTCTGACGAGCATGATCGTCGACCTCGCCGGTCGCATGAGCGACCGCATGCCGGGTTCCGATGTGACCCAACAACAGCTTCGCGACCGGTCCTGGTGGGATGGTCCCGAGGTGTTCGTCCTCGTCGACGACTACGACCTGGTGGCCACGTCGTCGGGAAACCCTCTGGCTCCGTTGGTGGAACATCTTCCGCACGCACGAGACATCGGGCTTCACGTCATCGTGGCGCGCCGCTCGGGCGGCGCAGGCCGGGCACTGTTCGACCCGGTCATCGGGCGGCTACGCGATCTGGTGACACCGGGTCTGGTGATGAGCGGAAGCCGCGACGAGGGGAACCTGCTCGGGACAGTACGGCCCAGTGCCATGCCGCCCGGACGCGGCGTCTTCGTCGATCGCTCCGGTCAGGCTCTCGTCCAGCTCGGGCATTCCAGTTGACCGACTGGTGGTGCTATGCGGCAGTGCATCTGGGGTATGCCGAGGTCTCGGTCGTCGCCACGAGCGGCCCGCTCGAGGGACCGCGAGAGTGCGTCGGCTCGGCATTCGCCACGGTCGAAGGTGGCCGGCTCGTGTTCGGTCGTGCCGACACAGCAGGGGAGATACCGCCCCTGCTGTGTATCGACGACCCGTACATCGCGGTGGGAACCTCGGTGTGGAACCGGGGCGAAGTCCTGCACGGGATCGTATGGTCGGCACTGCAGAACGCCGGGGTGCACGACCGACTCGATGTACTCGAGATCGCGTATCCGTCGATCTGGGGCGACGAGCGCACGGGTTTCCTTCGCGCCACGTTCGCGGCGTCGGCGAACGAGGTGGTGCTCGTGGAGACGGCCGCGGCCGCGATCGAGTCTTCGGGTGAACGTGCGCCGTCCGCCGCGGTCGTCGTCGAAGTGGGTGCTCTCGATACGACCGTGCTCGTCATCGACCCGTCGGGGGCGCACGGCGGTGACACCGGTGCCGTCGTCCCCTTCGGTGCAGGCGACGACGATGCCTGGCGGCAAGCGGTCGGTGACTACGTTCGTTCGTCGGTCTCGCACTGCCCGGACGAGGTATTCGTGGTGGCATCGGCGAACGCTGGAGCCGACCTCGTCGTCGATCGCAGCAACAGGTGGCTGACCGGACTCGATATCGCCAGGTCGCTGTATCGACGGGCCGGCGCGGATCTCGAACCGGCACCGTCCGTCCGTGCCGCGACGACTCGGTCGGCAGCGTGGCTCGACGACGTCATCGTGCCGTCCCCTCGACGAAATCCGGTGTCCTCTCGAATCGCAGTCGCGGTCGGAGTCGCGGTTGCCGTCGTATCGACATGTGCTGCGGTGTATTTCGTCTCCAGTTCGCCCGGGAGGGTCGAAACCTCAGCAGCACAGCCATTTTCGCCGATCGTGGCACCGAGCAGCAGTACGTCGGCGTCTGCCGTCGATACGGCACCGGCGACCACGTCGACCGATGTACCTCTGCCGGTTCGAACGGTGACGTTCGTATCGGGACGGGCCTCGATGCGTCTGCCGGCCACCTGGACCAGGCTGGACGACCCGGACCGCATGGTGTTGATTCCGCCGGTACCTCCGGACCGACGCATCGTCGTCACGGTGGCCGACCTGACGCCGGGTTCGACGCAGGAACAGGTGGCGGCCGAGCTCCGGTCGGCCGTCGATGCCCGTGGCCCGGACTCCACAATCGGGTCGCTCGAACCTGTCCGTGATTTCGGTAGTCGGGTCGGGATCGCCTACACGGAGACGCCCATCGACGATTCGACGGTGCTCTGGCGGGTGTTCGTCGAGGCCGATCTGCAGGTCAGTATCGGTTGCCAGTTCGAGGGCGACGACTCGGCCGTGATCGACGCCGAATGCGACCTGGCCACCCAGAGCCTGGAGATCGTCCCGGCGTCGTGAGAGCCGACCACAGTTTTTCGAGTGCAGCCGGAACCGAATCGAGGGGTTGCTGCGTCCAAGGAGATGTAGGGGAGTGAGCAGGCCGGACAAGGCCTCTCGGTCGAACAGCACGTGTGCCGCGGGTGCACGTGATTCGAGTAACGAGTACTAGGAGTCGAAGTGGGATATCCAGGGGGACCGGAATCTACGGGTTCGTCGAACGGCGTCACAGTCACACCGCAGGAGCTCGTCGCTGCCGGAGCCACGATCGAGGGGCTGAGCGTCTCGATCAACGCTTCCAATTCAGCAGTCCGCTCCATCGTCGAACAGACCGCCGAGGCTTGGGTCGGCAAGGCAGGCAAGTCTTTTCAGGACGTCATGGCGCAGTGGGACACCAGCGCACAGAAGATGCGCAGCGCGCTGGAACAGATCTCCGCGGACATCAAGACCAACGGCCACGGCTACTCCGATGCCGACGACGACAACGTGTCGGCCGTCAACCAGGTGGCCGGGTCCCTGAACTCGGGCCTGTCCTCCTTCAAGTAACCCCTCGTATCCGGTGACCACGAGACAAACCACACGACCGAGCTCGACCAAGGAGACTGATTCGACATGAAATACGACTTCGCGCAGATCGCGGCGTTGACCGAGGCGATGAACAAGCAGGCGAACGTGACCAAGGACCTCCTCGGGGACGTGGACAGTACTGCGAAGCGGCTCTACGAATCGTGGGAGGGCGACGCGATGACGTCCTACTACGAGCTTCAGCGCCAGTGGAATTCCGCATCCGACGAGCTCAATCTCATTCTGTCGAGTCTCGTCGCGGCTGCCCGCACCGGTGGCGAGACCATGCACGGCGTCGAGATGGCCAACAAGGCGCGAATGGCTCGCTGATTTTCTCGACTTGCGGGCGAGACGTACGGCAAAATCTGCCCCGACCGAGAAAATTCGGTCGGGGCAGATGCCGTTTCTCGGCATCCGAGCCCACCTCGGGGGTCTACTGGTGTGGTGACGGATTTCGGAGCAGCACTCGGGGCCGAGCGGTCTCGTTCGGAGCATCGACTCGAGTCCCTGCGGGACGAACTGGCGTCGGTGATCGAAGGATCGAGGTGGACCACCGACGATGACGAACACGATCCGGAAGGGTCGACGATCGCGTTCGAGCGAGCGAAGATCGCGGCACTGATAAACGACACCGAGGCTGAGATGCGAGAGATCGACGCGGCGGATTCGCGGCTCGCCGCCGGGACGTACGGTATCTGCGACAGGTGTGGGACCGAGATCCCGGCGATCAGGCTCGAGGCGCTTCCGGCCGCCCGCCGGTGCGTGCAGTGCGTGCGCCTGCGCTGAGACGTTTTTGACCTGGGGGACCACTGCCGGTATCGTCTCCCGTTGGCGTGTATGGGCTCGCCGCGTGTTCTTGTGCGCATCGAGCTCTTGTCCTCGGGTCTCAACTGGCCGCCGAGGGCATCCACTCGTCTTGGCCAGCAGCGACATCATGAAGACAGGAATTTTCTGTGTCTACTTACGCCCCGAAGGCCGGGGACACCACCCGGACGTGGCATGTGATCGACGCCACGGACGTCGTGCTCGGACGCCTCGCCGTTCAGGCCGCGACTCTGCTCCGCGGTAAGCACAAGCCCACCTACGCACCCAACGTCGACGGTGGCGACTTCGTCGTCATCATCAACGCCGAGAAGGTTGCCATCAGCGGCAACAAGCTCGACGGCAAGTTCCACCACCACCACTCCGGCCACCCGGGCGGTCTGAAGTCGCGCTCCACCCGCCAGGTGCTCGAGAACAACCCCGATCGTCTCGTGGAGAAGGCCGTTGTCGGCATGATCCCCAAGAACAAGCTCGGTAATGCCATCGCGAGCAAGCTGAAGGTCTACGCGGGCCCCAACCACCCGCATGCCGCCCAGCAGCCCGTTCCGTTCGAGATCAAGCAGGTGTCCCAGTGACGGCGCCGGAGGGAAATGACGTGACGTCGCAGGAGAACATCGAAGAGATCGCCGCCGACGAGTTCGTGGCCGTCGAAGAGCCGGAGGTGACCGCGGACATCGAGGCCGCTGCTGCCGCTCCGGCCCCGATCGTGTTCGATCGTCCGATCCAGACCGTCGGTCGCCGTAAGGAAGCCGTCGCTCGTGTGCGGATGTCGTCCGGCACCGGTGGATTCAAACTCAACGGCCGCACCCTGGAGGATTACTTCCCCAACAAGGTGCACCAGCAGCTGATCAAGGCTCCTCTCGTGCTCGTCGATCGCGCGGAGTCCTTCGACATCGTTGCCCTGCTGCACGGCGGCGGCCCGTCGGGACAGGCAGGCGCACTGCGTCTGGCCATCTCGCGTGCGCTGATCGAGCTCACCCCCGATGATCGCCCGCCGCTCAAGGCAGCCGGCTTCCTCACCCGTGACGCCCGTGCAGTGGAGCGCAAGAAGTACGGCCTGAAGAAGGCCCGTAAGGCGTCGCAGTACTCCAAGCGCTGACGCGTCTTACCCGTTCCATCCTCGAGGGCAGGCTCCATCAGTATCGGATGCCTGCCCTCGAGGCATTTCTCACGACACACTCTCCGCTCGAAGGAGTTCTTGGTTCATGGCGCGATTGTTCGGTACCGACGGGGTTCGCGGACTGGCAGGCGGGCTTCTGACCGCAGAGCTGGCGTTGCAGATCGCGAGAGCAGCGGCCTCCGTATTGGCACCGAACGTCGACGGCGGCAGACGCGTGGCACTCGTGGGTCGTGACCCGCGCGTCAGTGGAGCGATGCTGGGTGCCGCCGTGTCGGCCGGACTGACCGCCTCGGGTGTCGACGTGATCGACGTCGGAGTGCTTCCCACACCGGCGCTTGCCTACCTGACCGCAGAATACGGCGCGGCGCTCGGTGTGATGATCTCGGCATCCCACAATGCGATGCCCGACAACGGAATCAAGATCTTTGCTGCGGGCGGACACAAGCTCGACGACGACGTGGAAGACCGCATCGAAGCCGCCCTCGATCCCGACGCGCGCTCCGAGAACGACGGACCTTTGTTCGACGCGACCGGTGCTGCGATCGGTCGAATCGATGTCGCCCAGGACGCGGCCACCCGGTACATCGAGCACCTCGCTGCGTCGGTCTCGCATCGACTCGACGGTGTCCGTGTCGTTGTCGACTGCTCGCACGGTGCCGCCTCGGTCGTCGGGCCCGAGATCTACCGACGGGCCGGCGCAACGGTGGTGGCGATCAACGCGGAACCCGACGGTATCAACATCAACGACGGGTGCGGATCGACGCACCTCGAGGGGTTGCAGAAGGCCGTCGTGGAGCACGGTGCCGACCTCGGTATCGCCCACGACGGAGATGCCGACCGCTGCCTGGCCGTGGACGCATCGGGCTCCGTGGTGGACGGTGACGCGATCATGGCCGTTCTGGCCATTGCCATGCGTGACGCGAATCAGTTGACCGACAACACGTTGGTTGCCACGGTCATGAGTAATCTCGGTCTGCACATTGCGATGCGTGAAGCCGGAATCACGTTGCGCACCACGGCAGTCGGAGATCGCTACGTGCTCGAGGAACTGCGCCGTGGCGGATTCGCGCTGGGCGGCGAGCAGAGCGGTCACGTGGTGCTTCCCGCCGTCGGCACGACGGGCGACGGCATCGCGACTGCGCTGCGACTGATGGAACGGATGGCGCAGACCGGCAGCAGTCTCGCAGACCTGGCGTCGGTGATGCGTACCCTGCCGCAGGTGCTCATCAACGTGCGAGTGACGGACAAAGCGGCCGTGGCGTCGGCACCGTCGGTATCGGACGCGGTGGCCGTAGCCGAGCGCGAACTCGGCGAATCGGGCCGAGTTCTGTTGCGCCCCAGCGGTACCGAGCAGCTGGTGCGAGTGATGGTCGAGGCATCCGAGCTCGACGTCGCGACCCGGCTCGCCGAAGAGCTGGCGGGCCGGGTCGCGTCGGTCTGACGTCTCAGGCGGTGAGTTCGCGCAGCGCTGTCAACTGCGCGACGCGTCCGGCGGTGTTCTCGGCCAGCGGCGCGACGTTGAGAGTGGTGACACCTGCTTCGGCGAAGGCAGCGACCCGCTCCTTGACGTAGCTTTCCGGTCCGATGAGGTTCACTGCGCGAGCAAGCTCGTCGGGGACCGCAGCGGCCGCTTCTTCCTTCTTGCCGGCGAGATACAGATCCTGGATCTTCTCGGCCTCGGCCTCGTATCCGTAGCGCTGTGCCAGGGAGTTGTAGAAGTTCTTGCCCTTGGCACCCATGCCGCCGATGTAGAGCGCGAGATGTGGCTTGACCCAGGGCAGGTACTTTTCTGCGTCCTCGCCGATGGCCAGGGTGGGACTTGCGAACACCTGGAGTTCGCCGAGCGACGGGTCACGCTTGGCCTTGCCCGCAGCGAGCGAATCTCCCCAGACGTCGGCTGCCTTCTCGGGGAAGTAGAAGATGGGTTGCCAACCCTCGGCGATCTCGGCGGTGAGCTCGACGTTCTTGGGTCCGAGAGCGGCAATGACGACTGGAATGCGATCGCGCACAGGGTGATTGATGAGCTTGAGGGGTTTGCCCAGGCCGGTGCCCTGGTCGGCAGGCAGTGGAATCTGGTAGTGCTTGCCCTGATACTGCACCTTCTCGCGACGCCAGACCTGGCGGCAGATCTCGATGACCTCGCGGGTTCGTGCGATCGGTGCGTCGTACTTGACGCCGTGGAAGCCTTCGACGACCTGCGGCCCGGATGCGCCGAGTCCGAGTACGAAGCGGCCCTCCGATACGTAGTCGAGACCGGCGGCGGTCATGGCGGTCAGGGACGGTGTCCTGGTGTAGATCTGGAAGATGCCGGACGCGATCTTGATCGTGCTCGTCTTGGCGGCGAGGAATCCGAGTTGACTGACGGCGTCGAACGAGTAGGCCTCGGGCACGAAGATGATGTCGAGACCTGCCTTCTCGAGCTCGGCTACCTCGGCAACCGTCTCGTTGAAACCACCGCTGTAGTTCAGCATCGTTCCGATGTGCATGGGACTCCTCGTTCGGTGAGCAGCTCGGGCAGCTACTTCAGGTACCTGTTACTGACATTTCACATCGGGACGTTACCGCTCGCTGGGGAACCGATGTGCGTCGGCGCACGTCATAGTGAGAAAGGGGCACATCGAGGGCGAGACGGGGACGTATGAGTGAGGGATTCTCGGTGGACGCGGTCCGCGTTCGCGGAGTTGCAGAAGCCTTGGCGGTATCGGCAGACGCACTCGGCAGTGCGGCGGATTCGGTGGCCGACGCGGGCTTCGGGGCGGCCGGTGCCGGACAGAACTACGGCGACCTCGGCGCTGCGTACACCCAAGCTCACCACGGCCTCGGCCGGGCCGTCGACTCGTGGAGATCCTCGGTCGAGGACGTCGCCAACGCCATCGTCACTGCCATGAACGACTACGAAGGCCAGGACGAGACGACGGCAGACGCGATCGAGTCGCCTCGATGACGCCACCTCCCGTCTCTCCGGAGCAGCACTCGTCGATAGACGAGATTCTCGATGCGAATGCCGTAGGGCTGCTGCACTTCGAGCGCTTCCTGCCACTCGTCGCCCGGGTATCGAGCAGCGAAGAGTTTCCGAAGTACGAGCAAATATGTGCGCGGTACGACGAACAGCGTGGCCTGAATCTCGGCGCGCTCGGCAACGATGCCGACGCGGTCGAAGCTATGTCTGCGGCACTCGGCGATCAGCTCGAGGAACACGTTCGATTGCGCCGGGTTCTCCAGATGCGATGGCACGGCGAGGCAGGCGACGCCGTGCAGATCCATCTCTCGGCCGAACAGCAGACAGCGACCGAGTTCCTGAAATCGATCGAGGACTCACACCAGACGATGTCCGCCGTCGTCGAAGTTCTTCGCGACGCAGTCACCGACAAGGCAGAACTGTTCGGAGGACTCGACATCGATGCGGTGGACGGTCGAACTGTCGACGAGATCGACGCGATCCTGCTTGCTTCGGGAATCGAATGCGTTCCGTTCGATCGAGAGTCGGTGTTTCCTCGGTTGGCGGCGGCATTCGAGGAACTGGCCGAGCGAGCTCGAAGTGCGGACGTATCGGACGAGTTCGCAGCCGAGGTGGGTGAACGCAGTAGGGAGTGGATCCACGAGGAGTTCGTCCCGAGGATGAAGACCACCTGTGATGCTGTGCTCGACGCATGCACATCGACGGACACCGCCGTTCGAGACAGTCTGGCGTTGCTGGTCGATGTTCTGGGCGACGTGCACGACCCGCCGTTCGGCGATCTCGACGAGCGGAGTTGGGCAATTGCACCCGGCGCAACGTCTGCCGAACCGTGGCAGGCAGCCGACGACTCGTCGGCAACGCCCCCGGCGACTGCATCTGCTCCTACGACACCGGCAGCCAGTGCGGCACAGTCGATCGCGGGTCCGGCAGTCGCAGCACCGGCAGTCGCGGCTCCGAACACCGGTCCATCCGTGGTCGCGGGAGGTACCGACTCGTCCGGTCCACGAACATCCGAAGATGGGTCCGCTTCTCGAGCCGGCGAATCCTTGGACGGACTCGTGGATCGGGTGGTCGCCGAGATCGTGGATCGCGTCGACGAAGCGTTGAGCACTGCGATCCCAGATGACCGCAGCGCAGATGACGGCAGTGCTGATGACCGCAGTTCCGATGACCGCAATTCCGATGACCGCAGATCCAGCGACGTCACGGCTCCGTCCACTGCAGAACCGGACGGCGGATCAGCGGTGCAGGACGATCCTGCCGGCCCGCGAACGGAGTCGGTGCCATCGTCTCTGCCGGAGCAGTCGTTGCCGATCGACTCGCGCTCGCCCGCGTCCACCGACGAGCGCGGCCATCTCGAGGCCGAGCTCGATGGGCATCGCGCTCGCATCGCACTCTCAGAGGACGGTGCTGTGACGCTCCGACTCGAAACCCCGGGACTGGGGGTTCGCTCGTTCGAGTTGAGAATCGGCCCGTTCGGCCTGCCCGAGATCGTCGAGATACCCGGTGCTGCGGACAACGTGGATGCGAACCAGCCATCGATACCGGCAGCCACGCCGCCGTCGGAACCTGTGCCGACCTCCGAACCTGTGCCGACGACCGACTCCGGTCTTGCCGACACGACACCGACCGAGTCCGGTCCTGCCGACACGACACCGACCGAGTCCGGTCCTGTCGAGCCGGCACCCGCCGATTCGGTGCCGAGCCAGGGGTCCGATCCCATGTCGACGGATGCGCAGGCGCAGTGCCTGCCGGAATCGCCCACGGACGAGACCGTCCAGCAGGATGCAGACGAGGCCGGGAATGATCCGTCGGCCGCGCAGCATCCGGTGTCGGCAGATCTCCCGCGTCCTCCGGCCGAATCACACGAGTCGAGCACCGGTGCCGGCCTGAGTGAAGCGGGAACACTGTGAGCGCCGCCGGCGGGTGGCGGCGTGAGCTGCATCGAATACGCGACGAGCACCGTGACGCGATGGCGCGCGCGGCCGAGGCGCTCAGGCGGGCTCAGACCCCCACAGCAGTGTCAGGCCGACACGACTCGCACACCGGTTCCCCCGTGGATCCGGAAACGGAGCCGACTCGTGGCTCGGTGCTGCAGCCGGCTCACCTGGACCGGCGAAAGTCCGTACCCCATGTCGAGACCGAACCCGAAGACCGGCCGCGATCCTGGCTGGTCTGACATCGGGCGACGTCGAGCAGAATCAACCTCGGCCGAGCAGAGCCTTGATCGACGCGGACGCCTTCGGCTTGGGCTGTGCGTCGAGTGGCGCGTGCGGATCGACCGCTCTGGTTCCGTCGATCTCACCTGCCGATCCGGCCAGCTCCTCGTAGTCGGAGTCGCCCGTGAGGTGGAACAGCAGAAATGCGGTCAGCACGGCCCGGGTGCGCTGCTGGGTCTTGCGGTCGGAGCTGTTGATTCCCAGTGATCTGAGCATTCGCCGGCCTTCGACGAATCCGTCTGCCGTCGAGCCGTCGATTCGGCGGAGGACGGATGGTCCGTACCAGGCCTGGGCGAGAGCCAATGAATTGTCGTTGAGCGAATCGGCGTTCGAGCTGTCGCCGACGACCAGTCCGGGCACTTCGAGGCCTGCGGCGGCGTCCTCGGACGACGGTGCCGTCGGTGCCGGGAAGAGTGCAGCGACTGCCTTGATGTCCGATCGCCGGGAGGCTGCGAGAACAGCGGTCCCGGCGCCCATCGCGTGGCCGGCTGTGGCGAGTTTCTCCGGATGCACGCTGATGTTGCCTGGACCCAGTCGCACACCGGTCATGATGTCGAGCACAGTGCCCAGGTCGGCGGCGAGTCCGCGGTGCGAGGGCACGAGGCCACGCTCGGTGTCGGGTGCCGCCACGACGATGCCCCAGGACGCCAAGTGCTTCAGTGTGTCGGTGTAGTGGCTGGGTCGGAGCATCCAGCCGTGTGCGAAGGCCACGCCGGGCAGGCCGAAGCCCTCGGCCGGGGTGTAGACGACGCCGGGTTGTCCGGCGAGGGCAAGGTTGCCTCGCAGCACCTTGTGCGGGCCACGCTTGGAGAGAGCAGATGCCAGCTTCTTCGGTTTCGCCACGAGAGATGACGCTACCGAACGCGGGCCGGTGAGGGGGACGGGGACACGTCGACCCGAGCGAATGGGTCGTGCGCGCCGTGCCGAGTACCCTGAACCACCATGTGCGGAATCGTGGGTTATGTCGGCCACCGCCCAGCTCTGGGTGTGGTGGTCGAAGCGCTTCGGCGTATGGAATATCGGGGCTACGACTCTGCGGGTATCGCAATTCTCGACGGAGCGGGAGCGACGGCAGTCGAACGCAAAGCGGGTCGGCTGGCGAATCTCGAAGCCGAATTGGACGACATCGGTACCGATACGTTCGTCGGTACCACTGGGATGGGACACACCCGGTGGGCGACGCACGGCCGTCCCACCGACCGCAACGCCCACCCCCACCGGGATGCGTCTGGCACCGTCGCGGTGGTGCACAACGGCATCATCGAGAACTTCGGTCCGCTTCGGGCCGAGTTGGAGGCTGCCGGGGTCGAGTTCTTGTCCGATACCGACACCGAGGTCGCAGTGCACCTCGTTTCGCGGGCCTACGCAGACGGTCCGACCGCGGGCAACTTCGTGGCCAGCGCGAAAGCTGTCCTGCGTCGACTCGAGGGTGCGTTCACCCTGGTGTTCACTCATTCCGATCACGCCGACACGATCGTTGCGGCACGCCGGTCCACGCCGCTGGTGTTGGGCGTGGGCGACGGCGAGATGTTCCTCGGGTCCGATGTCGCGGCGTTCATCGAGCACACGCGCGACGCCGTCGAGCTCGGCCAGGATCAGGTTGTCGTCATCACTGCAGACGGATACGACATCAGTGATTTCGAGGGCAACGAGGCGCAGGGGCGCCCGTTCCGAATCGACTGGGATCTGGCGGCCGCCGAAAAGGGCGGTCACGACTACTTCATGCTCAAGGAGATCCAGGAGCAGCCTGCCGCCGTGGCGGATACATTGCTCGGCCACTTCGACAACGGTCGGATCGTGCTCGACGAACAGCGGTTGTCCGATCAGGAGCTGCGCGACGTCGACAAGGTGTTCGTCGTGGCCTGCGGCAGCGCATACCACTCGGGTCTGCTCGCCAAGTACGCGATCGAGCACTGGACCAGGCTGCCGGTCGAGGTGGAACTGGCCAGCGAATTCCGCTACCGCGACCCGGTCCTGGACCGATCGACCCTGGTCGTGGCCATCTCGCAGTCGGGCGAGACCGCAGACACCCTCGAAGCTGTGCGGCACGCCAAGGATCAGAAGGCGCGTGTCCTCGCCGTCTGCAACACCAATGGGTCACAGATTCCTCGTGAGGCCGACGCCGTCCTCTACACCCGGGCAGGCCCGGAGATCGGCGTCGCGTCGACCAAGGCATTCCTCGCTCAGGTGACCGCGAACTACCTGGTCGGCCTCGCTCTGGCACAGGCGCGCGGCACCAAGTACCCCGACGAGGTCGCCCGCGAATTCGCCGAACTCGAAGCCATGCCCGAGTTGGTGCAGCGAGTTCTCGAGACGGTCGAGCCGGTCCGGGCGCTCGCCCGAGAGCTGTCGACCGCGACGACCATTCTCTTCCTCGGTCGACACGTCGGGTACCCGGTTGCGCTCGAAGGCGCGCTCAAGCTCAAGGAGCTCGCGTACATGCACGCGGAAGGCTTTGCGGCGGGCGAGCTCAAGCACGGACCGATCGCTCTGATCGAGGACGGTGTCCCGGTGATCATCGTGATGCCCTCGCCCAAGGGCCGCGCGGTGCTGCACTCGAAGATGTTGAGCAACATTCGGGAGATCCAGGCGCGTGGTGCGCGGACCGTCGTCATCGCCGAGGAAGGCGACGAGGCAGTGCGGCCGTTCGCCGACAACTTGATCGAGATACCGGCCGCTTCTACGCTGTTGCAGCCGTTGCTGTCGACCATCCCACTGCAGGTGTTCGCTGCCGAGGTCGCCCAGGCGCGGGGCTACGACGTGGACAAGCCGCGCAATCTGGCCAAGTCCGTCACCGTCGAGTAGAGCCCGATCATCTGACGACCACTGCACCCTTCATCTGCGGATGGAGGGTGCAGTAGTAGCGGTAGGTGCCGGGCTCGTCGAAAGTCTGCACGTAGTCGCCGTATCCGAGCATGGGGCTGTGCAGGAGGGTCGAGGCCGTTCCGAGACCGACCACGTTGTGTCCGACGCCGCGATCGGCGAAATGCCACGCCACACTCTGGCCGACGTCGATCGTGACAGACGTAGGAGAGTAGGCCATTCCGGCCACCTGCACGGTGACGTCGGCGATCGATTCGTCCACCGTCAGCGTCGACGGGTCTTCGGTGCAGCCGGTCGCCCCGACAACGATCGGGAGCAGAACCGTGAGCGTGAACGCTGCCGTTCCACCGCCGCGAGATGTCATCTTTCGAGGCTAACCGCCTACGTCACGGTGCCTGATCGGGCGCACGTAGGCTCGAGGTTCACGCCAGCGGGTAACGAGAGGACCTCGGCATGCGCGCCTACTACACACCCGAGCAGATACGGAATGCGGAAGCGCCGCTGCTGAATTCCTTGCCGAACGGCGTTCTCATGCGTCGTGCCGCCTATGGCTTGGCCACTGTGGTGGCAGCCGAGCTCGCGGCGCGCACGGGCGGCGTCACGGGTCGGCGCGTGACGATTCTGGTGGGCACGGGTGACAACGGTGGCGACGGTCTGTGGGCCGGGGCCTATCTGCGTCGACGGGGCGTCTCGGTGTCCGCGCTGCTTCTCGATCCGGCACGTGCGCATGCCGAAGGGCTGGAGGCCCTGCGCTCGTCGGGCGGACGGGTGGTGACGCAGTGCGGACCGGCCGACGTCGTGATCGACGCCATCGTGGGGATTTCCGGTAGAGGTCCTTTGCGGCCCGACGCGGCTGCGGTCGTTGCGCAGATCACCGCACCGATCGTGTCGGTGGACGTACCCAGTGGTGTGGACGCCGAGACCGGTGCTGCGCCGGGTCCGGCGGTGACGGCCGATGTGACGGTGGCTTTCGGCGCGCGCAAGCCCGTCCATGTTCTCGCCGTACCTCGTTGTGGCCGAGTCGAACTGGTCGATATCGGGCTGACGCTTCCGGCTCCGGTGATGGCGTCGTTCGAGCCGGCCGACGTCGGGAATGTCTGGCCGATCCCTACCGCCTCGGACGACAAATATTCGCAGGGCGTGGTGGGAATCCTGGCCGGCAGCGCGACATTCCCGGGTGCCGCCCTGCTTTGTGTCGGTGCGGCCGTCGCGGCCACCTCCGGAATGGTCCGCTACGTGGGAAGCGCGGGTGCAGAGGTCGTTTCGCATCATCCGGAGGTGGTCGCCGCCCCGGATCTCGACGCGGCCGGCAGAGTTCAGGCGTGGGTGGTCGGTCCAGGCTTCGGCACCGACGAGCCCTCGGCGGAGACAGTGCGCCGGGTGCTGGAATCGGATCTGCCGGTCGTCGTCGATGCGGATGCGCTGACGATCCTCGCAGGCAACGCACAGTGGGTGACCGGGCGCACCGCACCGACCCTGCTGACCCCGCACGCCGGAGAATTCGCACGCCTGACGGGGTCGGACCCGGGCCCCGACCGCGTGGGAGCGGTGCGCGATCTTGCCGCACGTTGGGGTGTGACCGTGCTGCTCAAGGGACGCGCAACGATCATCGCCGATGCCGACGGCACTACCTTCGTCAGCGACGCCGGGGGATCGGCCGCATCGACCGCCGGATCCGGCGACGTTCTCTCCGGCATCCTCGGGGCCTTGCTCGCGTCGGGAATGTCGCCCTCCACCGCGGCCGCCTGCGGGGCAAAGGTTCACGCGCTCGCCGCAGCCCGCGCGGCACATGGATCAGGCGGGGAGTTCGCGGCACCGGTGTCGGCGAGCCCGCTGTGCGCATCCATCTCGGACGCCATCCGCACCGTGCGCTCGCTCACAGACGGATCGAGATAGTTCCAGGTCCCACTCGGGGCACCGGGTGTGTCACGAGTTGTGCCACCCTGATCCGTCGTATTACCGGCTCGGATGGCACTATCGAATGTTGTGAGTATCGGCTGCGGTGACGAGAGGACAGGTTCGGGCGCGGTGGCGTCCGTCGACCTCGACGCAGTGGCCCACAACGTGCGCGTCTTGCAACAGTTCGCCGGCGACGCTGCCGTGATGGCGGTGCTCAAGGCCGACGGGTACAACCACGGTGCCATCGAGGTCGCACACGCCGCGGTGGCAGCAGGTGTGCAGGAGATCGGCGTCACCACGATCGGCGAGGCTCTCGAACTCCGCGCAGCGGGAATCCGCGTACCTGTGCTGGCATGGCTGCATCGAACGGATTCCGATTACGATGCCGCGATCACCGCACAGGTGGGGATCGGGGTGTCCACGGCAGCCCAGCTCGACGCCGTGGTGGCAGCAGCGCGCAGAGTCGGTCGCGCCGCAGACCTCTCGCTCAAGATCGATACCGGGCTCAATCGCAACGGGGTCGCGGAAGCAGATCTCGATGTCGTCCTCGACGCGACGGCGGCTGCCGTCGCGGAGGGGGCCGTGCACTTGGTCGGCATGTTCTCGCACCTGGCGTGCTCCGACGAACCGGAGCACCCGGCCAACGACGCCCAAGCTCAGCGGCTTCGCGACGCAGTGAGTCGCGCCACCCGGCGCGGAACGCCTCCTGCCGTCGTACATCTGTCCAACTCGGCGGCCACGTTGACCAGGCCCGATCTCTGTTTCGACATGGTCCGTCCGGGTATTGCTCTCTACGGTTTGTCGCCCGTGCCGCAGTTGGGAAAGTTCGGTTTGCGGCCGGTGATGACCCTGTCGGCGCAGGTGGCGAGCATCAAGAAGGTGAGCAAAGGTGAATCGGTGTCGTACGGATACACCTGGACCGCTCAGACCGACACCGTGGTCGCGCTCATCGCTCTCGGATATGCCGACGGCGTCGTCCGCAGTCTCAGTGGGCGGTTCGACGTGACGATCGCAGGTCGGCGTTTCCCTTCGGTGGGACGAGTGTGCATGGACCAATTCGTCGTCGACCTCGGCGGCGAAGGCTCGGGTGTCGCGGTAGGCGACGAGGCGTTACTCTTCGGGCCAGGGGACAGGGGAGAGTCGCACGCCCAGGATTGGGCAGATGCGCTCGACACAATCAGCTACGAGGTCGTCACCGGCATTCGTGGACGTGTTCGACGACAGTTCGTCGGCGCGCGCTCAGGGGAGGCGACGGAATAGATCATGCTCGGATTGCTGGAGAGTATTGCAATTGTGGTGCGCGAGACGGCGTTCCGATCGAACAAGGACCCGCTGGCCACCGAAAATCTCGATCTCATGGACGCGGACCGCGGCAGTATCGTCACCGCGGACGACGGTGTGCCACTGGCGGTGCGCGAAGTCGGCCCGACCGATGCCGAGCTGACCGTGATCTTCGTGCACGGCTACTGTCTGCGCACGTCGTCCTGGCATTTCCAACGTCGTGCACTCGAACAGCAATGGGGTTCGACGGTCCGCATGGTCTTCTACGACCAGCGCGGCCACGGTCGCTCGGGCGTGCCGAGCCCGGAGAGCTGCACGATCGGCCAGCTGGGCCTCGATCTGGACGCGGTGATTCGCTCGGTCGTGCCCAAAGGACGCATCGTCCTGGTCGGTCACTCGATGGGCGGTATGTCGATTCTGTCCATGGCACGGCAACGGTCGGATGTGCTGCGCCAGCGAGTCATAGGCGCGGTGCTGATCTCGACGACCGCTGCCGGTCTCGCGCAATCCGGGGTCGGTCGTAGTCTGCAGAACCCCGCGGTCGACGCGTTTCGCCTCGCGGTCCGCACCTCGCCCGGCTTCGTGCAGTTCGGCCGTGGTGCCGTGCGCGCACTCATCTCACCGATATTGCGTGCGGCGTCCTACGGAACCAGGGTTTCCCCGCGTTTGGTGGCATTCTCTCAATCGATGATCGACGACACCTCGGTTGTCACGATCGTCAATTTCCTCGAAACACTCGAGTTGCACGACGAGTCCGAGGCTCTCGTGGAATTCGAGAACATTCCGGTATCGGTGGTGTGTGGCGACGAGGATTGGATCATCCCGTTCGCCAGTTCCGAGGCGCTGGCGCAGGCCCTGCCACGTTCGGAGACGGTGCGCGTCCGACAGGGCGGCCATCTGGTTCAGCTCGAATTTCCCGAACAGGTCAACGGCGCGATTCTGCGCCTCGTGGCGCGAGCGTCGGAAGCCGCAGGCAAGAAGCGGCGGTGGGGCGTTGTCTGATGTGCTGTTGACACTGCCGGTGGATGCCGAGTTGGCCACTGCTGCAGACACTGCCGAGTTCGGCGCACGGTTGGCGAACGTTCTGGTTGCGGGTGATCTGGTGATTCTCGACGGTCCGTTGGGTGCAGGGAAGACCGCGATGACCAAAGGTATTGCCGCCGGTCTCGGCGTGCAGGGGCGGGTGACGTCACCGACCTTCGTCATTGCCCGTGAGCATCGGCCCGGGCCGCGGCCGCATGGTTTACCGCCGATTGCGCTCGTGCACGTCGATGCCTACCGGCTCGGGATGACCGGACAATCGGCACTCGACGAACTCGATGCTCTGGACCTGGACACCGACCTCACCGATGCGGTGGTCGTGGTCGAATGGGGCGAGGGTTTGGTCGAAAAACTGACGGACGGACACATCTCGGTTCGGTTGACGCGCGATCCGGAGTCGGATGTTCGACGCGTGACGGTGAGGCGCGTGACCACATCGGCTCCGGGTGACGTGCGCTGATCGGGACCGGGCGCGCGGCCGAATCTCCGTAGACGCGTAACCTGAACCCTCGTGCTTGTACTTGCCGTCGACACCTCGACCCCCGCCGTCACCGCAGGTGTGGTGCGCCTGACGGAGGCCGCCGGTGCTCCGGTCGAAACCCTCGCCACACGGGTTCGGGTGGACGCGCGGTCGCACGCGGAGGTCCTGACGCCCAACATTCTCGAGTGCCTCACGGAGGCCCATATCACCGCGGCCGATCTCGATGCCGTCGTCGTCGGCGTCGGGCCCGGCCCCTACACCGGGTTGCGGGTGGGAATGGCAACAGCAGCGGCGTTCGGTGACGCGCTCGGGCTGCCGGTGTACGGCGTCTGCAGCCTCGACGCCATTGCGGCCGAGGTTGCCGAACCAGGGTCCCTGCTGGTGGTGACCGATGCGCGGCGTCGCGAAATCTATTGGGCCCGGTACGAAGCGGGGGTACGCACAGCGGGACCCGACGTTCTTTCACCCGCTGAACTCGACCGTCTCGGAGTGGATGCGGTCGCGGGCTCCGCTCCGCATGCCGCGCTGTTCGACCTTCCGATTCGCGACGTGCAGGCACCGTCACCGGCCGGTCTGATTCAGGTCGCGGCGGTCGATATTGCGAGTGGCGTCGTCCCGGGTCCGCTCGTTCCGCTGTATCTGCGCCGGCCCGATGCCAAGACGCTCGACGAGCGCGCCGCGGCGAAGGCCCGGCAATGACGGTAACGATCGAGCCCATGACGGTGCAGGACGCTCCTCGGTGCGCATACCTCGAGACCGTCCTCTTCGAGGGCGACGACCCGTGGTCCGAGGATGCATTCGTCGCGGAACTTGCAGCGCCGCACAATCATTACGTCACGGCGCGCGAAGGCCGCGAGGTGGTCGGCTATGCAGGCATCGCCCTTCTGGGGCAACCGAGCCGCGGTGCGTTCGTGGTCGGCGAGTCCGAGGTGCACACCATCGGCGTCGATCCTGCCCATCATCGCAGAGGGATCGGCGGACGACTGCTCGGCGAGTTGCTTCGAGCGGCCGACGAGCACGGTGGACCGGTCTTTCTCGAGGTCCGCACCGACAACGAGCCTGCTATCGAGTTGTACCGACGCGAGGGGTTCGAGATCGTGGGTACCAGGGCCAGGTACTACCAGCCGAGCGGAGCCGACGCCTTCACCATGCGTCGGCCGGAACGAACCGAAGGATCAGCCCGATGATCGTCATGGGTATCGAAAGTTCTTGCGACGAAACGGGAGTCGGGGTCGTCCGGTGGAACGCCGGGCAGTGCGAGCTGCTGGCGGACGAGGTTGCATCGAGCGTGGACGAGCACGCCCGTTATGGCGGAGTGGTGCCCGAGGTGGCGTCTCGGGCACACCTCGAAGCCATCGTGCCGACCATGCGACGAGCTCTGGCAGCGGCTGACATCGATCGTCCCGACGCCGTCGCGGTGACGATCGGGCCGGGATTGGCCGGGGCGCTGCTGGTCGGGGTCGCTGCTGCCAAGGCATACGCCGCAGCGTGGGGCGTGCCCTTCTATGCGGTGAACCATCTCGGTGGACACGTCGCGGTCGACACGCTCGAACACGGTCCGATGCCATCGTGTGTTGCGCTGTTGGTCTCCGGTGGGCACACTCATCTGCTGCACGTCGACGATCTGTCTCGGCCGATCGCCGAGCTCGGAACGACGGTCGACGACGCCGCTGGAGAGGCCTTCGACAAGGTCGCGCGACTACTCGGATTGGGCTACCCGGGCGGGCCTGCTCTCGATGCTGCTGCGCGCGAAGGTGATCCGTCCGCGATCGCGTTTCCCCGGGGAATGACCGGCCCCCGTGATGCCCGGTACGACTTCTCGTTCTCCGGCGTCAAGACTGCGGTCGCTCGATTCGTCGAGGCCAGGCAACGCGCCGGCGATCTTGTTCCGGTGGCCGACATCGCCGCATCGTTTCAGGAGTCCGTCGCCGACGTGTTGACCATGAAGGCGGTTCGTGCGGCAACCGACGTCGACGTCGACACGATCGTTCTCGGCGGGGGTGCCACGGCCAATTCGCGTATTCGGTCGTTGATCGAAAGTCGTTGTGCCGAGCAGGGTTTGACGCTGCGAATACCGAAGCCGCGGCTGTGCACGGACAACGGTGTCATGATTGCAGCCCTGGGTGCACATCTCGTCGCCGGCGGCGCTGCGCCGTCTGCGCTCACCGCAGTGACCGATCCCGGTCTGTCGGTTGCGACCAGTCAGGTTCCCGGCTGAACGTCCGGAACAGGCTCGGAGGTTCGCGGCGCAGCCGTGTCCTGTGATGTGCGGGGTTCGACGCTCAGGCCGGACACCGCAGGCGGTGGCGACCAGACGGTTGGCGGAGGCGTCAGTTCGGGAGTGGGATCGGAGCCGCGGACGACCGTCGTCGGAACCGCGATCGATTCGGTCGGTTCCACACCACTGGATTCCACACGGCTGGGTTCCACACTGCTCTGTGGCACCGCCTCGGCGGAGGGTTGCGGTGTCGGTCCGGGGCTGAGCTCGGTGGGGCCGGACGGCGTTGTCGTACCGGGGGTCTCGCCCGCATCGGGGTCGGTGGGCTCGACAGGTGCAGTGGTGGTCGGTGCGGGCGTCGTGGGCTCGGGGGTGACCGGTGTCGGCGGCACGACGGTGACACCGGTGCCTGCTCCGGGTGACGACGACTCCGGCGGCGGACCGACCGGCCATTCGATGCGCGGGAGGTCGGGAGCAGGTCGCAGCGTCGGCGTGGTGGTCGGTGCCGTGGACGTGGTGAGTCCGGACGACGAATCCGTCGACTCCACCGTGGTCGCTGCGGGTCCGACGGGATCTCCCGAGCTGCGGGCGGAGGTCGACGTATCACCGGGCGAGTAACCCTCGGCCACGGGTCGTCCCGAGTCGCCGGAGCCGGCCACGGGGTTCGTCGCGCTGCCGGCAGGGGACACACTCGGGTCGTCTGCCGGGGTCATCGTCTGTAGGCCGTAGGCGAGCACCAATCCGCCCGCGACGACGGCGGCAGCTATCGCTCCCGAGTAGCGACTCATCCGGCCTGCGGTTCGGCGTGCAGCCGAGACCAGTGGGTAGTCGGTGTCGGTCACCGATGCGGCGACCGCGGCCGCGCCCACGGCGAGCACGGCGTCGGGCTCGGGGAGGCGAATGACGCGGGCATGGAACATGTCGGTGATGGACGAGGCCAGCAGCGGGATGTGGGCACCGCCGCCGATGAGCACGATGGCCTCGGGTTCGTGGGTGCTCTCGTCGAACACTCTGCGGACGAACAGGGCTGCTTCGCGCAGGAGCGGCGATGCAGCGGTCTCGAATTCACTGCGGCCGACGGTCAGCGGTACCCCGCTGTAGCGCTCGATCCGTACTTCGTCCTCGCAGGAGAGCTGTTCCTTGATCGATCGGTACCGTGCCGATCCGATTCCGCGGTCGTCGCGAATGTCGTCGCGGAGGTTGTCACGGGTCATGTCCTGGACGAGATTCTTGACGAGAGCGTCGAGTGCGTTGCCGCTGACGACGTCCGACCGGCCGTGCGCCGATACCGTTCCAGCCGTTCGGTCGGTGACGGTGACCGACAGGCCCGACGCGCCGAGATCGACCAGAGCGATCGTGTCGTAGCCGTCGATCAGGCCGGTGGTCGCCAGGTGCGCAACTGCCGCCGCGGATTCGGGCACGAGCCGAACGTCGCGGGTGGTGTGCGCCAACGCTGCGCGAATTGCCGCGGCGTGCTCTTCGGTGCGGTAGGTGACGGCGATGGCGTCGGGTGATCGATGTCCGGGAACCATCGATGCCATGAGCTCGATCGCAGAGGTGACGAGCTCACCCATATCGGTGTTCGCCTGGCGATCGGCCGATACCGTCCGATACTCGACCGTGCGACTGCCGTCGAAGTCGACAGTGACGAGGGCTGCGCACACGACCTCGGATCCGGTGGACACTCCCACTCCTACCCGCATGGTGCACCTCCCGCCCCTGTTTGCCTGTCCGCTTCGACTGCCTTGTGCCTCATGTCGTGACACAGCTGTCGATCGTTATCGTTCGGACAGCCCCGTTATCGTAACGTTACTTCCGGTGTTTATGCGAGCGTTATATTCCGTGCGGTCGGTTATCGGGACGCTTTTCGGGGTGGTTCACCAGGCTTTTCAATGGACGAGGGCGCAGCCGGAAAAACACGGAAATCGGTAGCGGCATCGGCGTTTCGGGGCCTGATTTGCTGCGATTTGCGACTGATGGGGTCCGTGAAACTGTGCGTCGTCCGTAGCGGACGACCGTCCGGGCCCGGGCCGACTCGAATCTGGCGAACCCAGCCCTTGAGTGCTGGCACTCTCGTGTATAGAGTGCTAGTTGGCATCGAGCGAAGTCCCGGCACCCGCGACGACGGGAACGAGTTCGAGCCGTTTGTCAGGACCGCACGAGAAGTACTTACACACAGCTGTCCGGGGATCCGACCCCGGACGCGTACCCCATAACTTTGGAGGGCTCAACGTGGCGAGCGTGAAAATCAAGCCGCTCGAGGACAAGATCCTCGTCCAGGCCAACGAGGCCGAGACGACGACCGCCTCCGGTCTGGTCATCCCCGACACAGCCAAGGAGAAGCCTCAGGAAGGCACCGTCGTCGCCGTTGGCGAAGGCCGTGTCACCGAAAAGGGCAACCGCATCCCGGTCGACGTCAAAGAAGGTGACACCGTCATCTACAGCAAGTACGGCGGCACCGAGATCAAGTACGCCGGCGAGGAGTACCTGATTCTGTCGGCACGCGACGTGCTGGCAGTCATCGCCAAGTAGGCCACAACGCATCCCGCCCCGGAAGCCGATCTCGTGTCGGTGCCGGGGCGGTGTGCGTTCGATCGAGTTTCTTTACTCGAAGGAGTAACACCGAAACATGGCAAAGCAAATCCAATTCAACGAGGAAGCGCGCCGGTCACTCGAGCGCGGCGTCGACAAGCTTGCCGACGCAGTCAAGGTCACTCTCGGACCCCGAGGACGCCACGTCGTGCTGTCCAAGGCATTCGGCGGACCGACCGTCACCAACGACGGTGTGTCGATCGCTCGTGAGATCGATCTGGAAGATCCGTTCGAGAACTTGGGCGCTCAGCTGGTCAAGAGTGTCGCCACCAAGACCAACGACGTCGCAGGCGACGGAACCACCACTGCGACGGTTCTCGCGCAGGCTCTCGTGCGCGGCGGACTGAAGAACATCGCCGCCGGTGCGAACCCGATCGCACTCGGCGTCGGGATCTCCAAGGCTGCCGACAAGGTTGCCGAGGCGCTGCTCGCCGCCGCTACTCCGGTCGAGGGCAAGCAGGCCATCGCTCAGGTTGCCACCGTGTCCTCGCGTGACCCCGAGATCGGCGAGCTCGTCGGCGAGGCGCTCACCCGCGTCGGTGCCGACGGCGTGGTCACCGTCGAAGAGTCTTCGACTCTGCTCACGGAACTCTCGGTCACCGAGGGCGTTCAGTTCGACAAGGGCTACCTCTCGCCGTACTTCGTCACCGACGTCGACACGCAGGAAGCCGTACTCGAAGACGCGTACGTCTTGCTCTACCGCGAGAAGATCACCTCGCTTCCGGACTTCCTTCCCCTGCTGGAGAAGGTGGCCGAGAGCGGCAAGCCGTTGCTCATCCTCGCCGAGGACACCGAGGGCGAAGTTCTCTCGACGCTCGTCGTGAACTCGATCCGCAAGACCATCAAGGCCGTTGCCGTGAAGGCACCGTTCTTCGGTGATCGTCGCAAGGCATTCCTGGACGACCTCGCCGTCGTCACTGCGGGACAGGTCATCACTGCCGATGTCGGTCTGAGCCTGAAGGAGGCCGGCCTCGAGCTCCTCGGGCGCGCTCGTCGTGTCGTGGTCACCAAGGACGACACGACCATCGTCGACGGTGCGGGTTCCCAGGAAGACATCGATGCTCGCGTCGGCCAGTTGCGTCGTGAAATCGAGAACACCGAGTCCGAGTGGGATCGCGAGAAGCTCGAAGAGCGTCTGGCGAAGCTCTCGGGCGGCATCGCCGTCATCAAGGTCGGCGCAGCCACCGAGACCGAGCTCAAGGAACGCAAGTTCCGCGTCGACGACGCAGTGGCAGCAGCCAAGGCGGCCGTCGAAGAGGGCATCGTTCCCGGCGGTGGCTCCGCTCTGACGCAGGCAGCGTTGTCGCTGGCCGATGATCTGGGCCTGACCGGCGACGAAGCGACCGGAGTCGCCGTGGTGCGTACTGCGCTCAACGCGCCGCTGTTCTGGATCGCCACCAACGCCGGCATCGACGGTTCCGTCGTGGTCAGCAAGGTTGCCGAGCTGCCGAAGGGACACGGATTCAATGCCGCGACCCTGACGTACGGTGACCTGCTGGCAGACGGCGTCGTCGATCCGGTGAAGGTGACTCGTTCCGCTGTGGTCAATGCTGCATCGGTTGCTCGGATGATCCTGACGACCGAGAGCTCGATCGTGGAGAAGCCGGAGGAGGCCTCCGAGCCTGCTGCCGGGCACGGTCACGCTCACTGACGTTCGGTAGAACTACGACGAAGCCCCCAACCTGTATCGGGTTGGGGGCTTCGTCGTGTGTGCGTTCGTGAATGTCGCGTCGGCTAGACCGCGATACGGCGACGGTTGTGCCGGGCGTGCAGTTCTCGCTCCGTTTCGGACATTCCGCCCCAGATGCCGTACGGCTCACTGACGTTGAGAGCGTGCGTGCGGCACTGCGCGAGGACGGGGCAGCTGCGGCACATTTCCTTGGCGCGCATCTCGCGCTGTGCTCGTGCGCGGCCTCGCTCGCCGTCCGGGTGGAAGAACATGGACGAGTCGACCCCACGGCACAAGCCGTGCATCTGCCAATCCCAAATGTCGGCGTTCGGCCCAGGGAGGTGATTCGGCTGCGGCATGAAAACTCCTAGGGTGGTGTGGCTTCTCGGATTCGTGATCCGAATGCCGACAACGTTATGTGGGTCGACGAAATCCAGTCAATAGTTCTTCGTCGTGGGCAAATGCATAGTTATGGTGCCAAGAATTAACACGGGCGATATTTACTTGGACCTCACCGCGTGCGTGCCGCTCCTGTTGAAGAATCCGCGAACACGGGAGACGATAGGGAGAGCACGGCTCGGCATCGGTCCCGTCGACGCTGGGAATCAATGGCCGAAAGTGCGGCTTCGTGCGGTCGATTCTCCTGGCGTTCGTCCATGTTCTCGCTGTTCAGGGCCCTGTGAAGCCTCCAGGGGTTCGTTCGGTGCCGGCTGGTCGGCTCGGTGGGAACGGCACTGCCCGCGGCGTGCGGTGTCGGCCTCTGGAACTTCGTGTTCAGGGCCGACCCGTCCGACAACGACCGCCGAGGTTTCCCGGCACGGTTCACCGTTTCGGTCCAGCGCTTAACCTATTCGCTACACAGCGTTCAGATTGCCGTTTCCTGAACGGTCTTATTTACATTGTTAATTCCTTGAAAACTGCAATTCGTGCACTGAATGGAGAGCCCGCATCCGGTGCTGAGATCGAGTACGAATTCTCGCCACACCGGGTGGTTCTCTGCGCAGCACAAAGGCCATACCCTTGCGTCGTGCCACCAGAGCAGATCGCGCGGTCAGCCGTGACGCCCTCCGACCTCCTCGACGTCGCTTTCGGTCCGGACCCCGGCCGTTTTCCGCTCCCTGCGGCGACCGGTCCCCGCGAGAGCTGGTACCGCAGTGTGGCGTTGGCCGGGCAAGGTCGATACGGCGCGGCGGACGTCGAGCTGCGGCGGTACAGACCGGACAGCCTGGAACTCGAGTCGCTGCACGCGTCGACCAGAGCGTCATGGCTGCGTCAACTGGGTAGGCACGATCGGGCTCGTCGCTTCGACGGCAGAGCGGTGTTTCTCGTCGGTCTCGTGGGACCTTCGCGATCGAGGGACACGGTCGAAGCCCGCAGCGATGCGTTGATCGGCCTCGCCGCCGATGCGCTCGGCACGGGGCGGTTCGGGTTGGCGCAAACCCTTCTCGCGCGCAGCGAGGGGCATCGGCAGGGGCCGAACGGCGATCGGCTGTGGCGTCCGGCTCTGCGAGCTGCGTGGGTGTCTGCCGAACTGGCGATGGTGCGAGGCGATGGTCCGACGGCCGTCCGACACGCCGAATCCGCGCGAGCTCTCGCCAACGATGCCGATTCGTTACGCCACAGCATCAAGACGGACCTGGTCTTGGCGGCCGCACTGAGTTGCGCAGGGCAGACCACCCGCGCACACGATTCGGCGGTCCAGGTGGCCAGCGCTGCGGCGATACACGGCCTGCTGCCCCTGTGCTGGGCCGCGACGATGCTCTGCGAAGGAACCGGAATCGCCGACGCGGAGATGATGACCTCTGCCGATCTCGCTTCGGCGATCGATCGTCGGGGTGGTTCGTCGATCGACTGACCAGGACCGCGGTCGAAGACGGACCGAGTGGTTCGGTTGGTTCGGGGTGGTGTCGCTATCCTTGGTCACGTTCCACCACTACGTGGAAGCGCTCCCAGGCGGGTGCGTACCTGTAACGCGGGGAAAATTGTCGACGATGAACACAGCGGGTGAGGAGTTGGACTCTTTCGTCGTTGCCGCAGCGCAAGGCGATCGACTGGCTCTGTCCCGGGTCTTGGAGTTCATCCGACCACTTGTCGTCCGGTATTGCCGGGCACGAGTCGGATCGGCTGAGCGCGGTCAGCTATCGGCCGACGATGTGGCGCAGGAGGTCTGTTTGGCAGTCATGACCGCCTTGCCGCGTTACCAGGACCAAGGTCGTCCGTTCATGGCATTCGTGTACGGCATCGCGGCTCACAAGGTCGCCGATGCCCATCGCAGCGCCTCGCGTAACAAATCGGACCCGGCCGCCGAAGTACCAGATGTCGTGTCGATGGAACACGGACCGGAGCAACGTGCTCTCGAATCCGAGTCGAGTCGTCAGATGACTGCACTGCTGGACACCTTGCCCGCCAAGCACCGAGAAATTCTGGTGCTCCGACTCATCGTCGGATTGTCGGCCGAGGAAACAGCTGCGGCAGTCGGCAGCACTGCAGGCGCTATCCGCGTGGCTCAGCACCGAGCTATCGCAAAACTGAAGAACGAAGTTGTGAGAGCAGGTGAAATGTATGGCTAGGGACATTGGTCACGGTGGCTCCGGTGAGACCCCGCGTCGCGGAATCTCGCGAATCGGTGAGCACGTGAACCCCACTGGACCGAAGCAGAACGATCCCTATGCCGACATCGGTGCAGACGGTGGTCCCGTGGACCTCGTCGCCGTACGTCGTGACGATGCGTTCATCGACGCGATCAGTGGTGACGGACCGATTGCTACCGATGACGCAGACGAGTATCAACTCGCCCTTCTACTCGCCAACTGGCGAGCAGACGTGGTGTCGCCGGCGATGCCCGCCGGCCCCTCCCTCGACGTGGTCGTGGCCTCGGTGGAACGCGAGAAGCTCGCCGCCGACATGGCGCGGAGGAGCTCGGCGAATCGTGGTGGACGGATGCGTTTGCTGCGTCCCATCGCCGGTGCCGCCGCAGCGATCGCCGTGGTGATGGGTGGCCTCGTGGTCATCTCCTACAACTCGACGCCGGACGATCCGCTGTGGAGCGTCAAGTCCGTCGTGTTCTCCGAGCAAGCCGATTCGACTGTGGCGCAGATCGATACCACGTCCAAGCTGCAGGAGGCCGAAACCCTCCTGTCGTCGGGTGATGCCGATGCCGCTCGGGCTCTGCTCGACGGTGCATCGAACCGCACCTCTGCTGTGCTCGACGATTCCCAGCGCGCCGAGCTGGACCAGTGGCTGGCGCGTCTGCTGCAGGAATTGCAGGCATTGACCCTGCCTGCGCCGGTACCACCGGCACCCGTGCCGACCGTGCCTGCTCCTGTACCCAGCCCCGACCTGGTCGCCCCGCAGGCTCCGGTGGATCCGGTCACTCCAGACACGAGCGCGGTACCGATCACGCCCAGCCCGGCAACATCGACGCCCGCGGTGCCGCCTGCCACGACGAGTCCGAGTCCGACGACGACCGACGTCACACCGACGGTCCTTCTCGACCCGAACCAACCGACGGCTACCGCCGGCGGCAGTTCGTCCGAGAACCGCGATCGAATGTCGGTACCGTCCGGCGGAAGCTGAGCGAGAAACCGGACGGCACCATCCGTCCGGCCGACGAAGAAGCCCGACACGATCATCGTGTCGGGCTTCTTCGTCTTGCGGAGGTCGGGCCGTAACTCAGCTGTCGAAACCGTCGCCGTGAAGGGCGTCGTTCATCGATGCATCCGCGAAACCGCGGCAGTAGTCCCAGGTGACGTACGCGTCGGGAACAGGGTCGTAGGCCGGCTCGTGCGGTCGTACGGTGCCGTCGACCAAGAGCTGCAACAGGTTCGCGCGGAGCATGTCCCAGTCGTGGTAGTGGTCCTGCTGGCAGTCCTCGCAGCACACGACCAGACCGCGGATGCCGCGATGGCCGAGCAGTGCTTCGTACACAGCAAGGTCCGCCAGGTCTTCCTCGACGGCGAGTCGCTCCTGAGGGTCCAGGGGCTGGCCAGGCTCGATGGCGTCGAGGGCGGCCGACGGGTCGGCTGGGTCTCCGGCGAAGGGGTCCGGGGGTAAACCGGGAGGCAGTTGATCGCGCACGCCTCCACGGTACGCAGGACTGGTGGGTCTGCGCCAGCCGTTCGAAAGCGACATGCCGGACGTGAATGCCGCGCACTGGTGCCGAGGGCCGAGATTTCCGGGCCTCGGGCAGGCCGTAGTGGGAGGCATTCGCACTGGTTGTGCCCTAGCCGATACCATGGTTCACGGCGCTGAACAGATGAGTGCAAGTGCCGAAACTCCATCCGTTCTCCAATCCCGCATTGCGGTGCGCCTGCGAGCTCTCACCGGCCGCACGCCGCGCCGAAGTGCAACCAGGCTCTAGGGAGGGCCAGATTCGCATGAGTAGTCCCGGAGCCCACGTCCGCACAGGCGGCGACGATCCCACCAAGGTCGCGATGCTCGGCCTCACGTTCGACGACGTCCTGCTGCTGCCGGCCGCTTCGGATCTGATTCCCAGCTCGGTCGACACCTCCAGTCAGATCACCCGCGAGATCCGGTTGCGGGTGCCGTTGGTCAGCTCCGCCATGGACACCGTTACCGAAGCGCGGATGGCGATCGCCATGGCCCGCGCCGGCGGCATGGGCGTGCTGCACCGCAACCTGTCGCTGCAGGATCAGGCGTCTCAGGTGGAAACCGTCAAGCGCTCCGAAGCGGGCATGGTCACCGATCCGGTCACGTGCAAGCCCACCGATTCGTTGGCCGAGGTCGACGCCATGTGCGCGCGCTTCCGCATCTCGGGATTGCCCGTCACCGACGAGACCGGCGCGCTCGTCGGCATCATCACCAACCGCGACATGCGCTTCGAGGTGGACCAGAACCGCCGCGTCGCCGATGTGATGACCAAGGCTCCGCTCATCACCGCGCAGGAGGGCGTCACCGCTGAGGCCGCCCTCGGCCTGCTGCGCCGCCACAAGATCGAGAAGCTTCCGATCGTGGACGGCAAAGGCGCACTGACCGGCCTCATCACGGTCAAGGACTTCGTCAAGACCGAGCAGCATCCCAACGCCACCAAGGACCGTGACGGCCGATTGCTCGTCGGTGCCGCGGTGGGCGTCGGACAGGACGCGTGGGCTCGTTCGATGGCCCTGACCGATGCCGGTGTCGACGTCGTCATCGTCGACACCGCGCACGGCCACAATTCGCAGGTGCTGGAGATGGTCAGCAAGCTCAAGGCCGAGGTGGGCGATCGGGTTCAGGTCGTCGGCGGAAACGTCGCCACCCGTGCAGGTGCACTCGCTCTCGTCGAGGCCGGCGCGGATGCGGTCAAGGTCGGCGTCGGGCCGGGATCCATCTGCACCACCCGAGTGGTCGCAGGTGTCGGCGCTCCGCAGATCACCGCCATCCTCGAAGCCGTCGCCGCGTGCAAGCCGCACGGTGTGCCGGTCATCGCCGACGGCGGTATGCAGTTCTCCGGTGATATTGCGAAGGCACTCGCTGCAGGTGCATCGACCGCCATGCTCGGATCGCTGCTGGCCGGAACGGCCGAGTCCCCCGGAGAGCTGATTCTGGTGGGCGGCAAGCAGTTCAAGAGCTACCGCGGCATGGGTTCACTCGGTGCCATGCAGGGGCGTGGGGGAGCGAAGTCGTTCTCCAAGGACCGTTACTTCCAGGACGACGTGCTGGCCGAGGACAAGTTGGTGCCCGAGGGCATCGAAGGCCGTGTCCCGTATCGCGGACCGTTGAATCAGGTCATTCACCAGCTCACCGGTGGTCTGCGAGCTGCGATGGGCTACACCGGGTCCAACTCGATCGAAGACCTGCAGAAGGCTCAGTTCGTGCAGATCACCGCGGCCGGGCTCAAGGAGAGCCATCCGCACGACATCACGATGACCGCAGAGGCCCCGAACTACACCACCCGATAGTCGATTCGGCCTCACTCGGCCGACTCGATTCGCTCTCGAAGTAGAAAGGTGCGCGCGTGCGCGACCTCGTTGAAATCGGCATGGGCAGAGAAGCCCGCCGCACCTACCAGCTGGACGACGTGGACATCGTGCCGTCCCGTCGTACTCGGTCGTCGAAGGAGGTGTCTACGGCGTGGCAACTCGACGCGTACCGCTTCGACATCCCGGTGCTCGCCCATCCGACCGATGCCCTGGTCTCGCCCGCGTTCGCGATCGAGCTGGGTCGCCAGGGTGGACTCGGAGTCGTCAACGGTGAGGGCCTCTGGGCCCGCCATGCGGACGTACAGGCCAAGTTGGATCAGCTGATCCATATCGCCGAGACCGATCTCGATCCCGATGCGCCCATCGCATTTCTGCAGGAGTTGCATGCCGCGCCGCTGCAGCCCGATCTGCTGTCGGCCGCAGTCGGCCAGGTCCGCGATTCCGGGGTCACCGTGGCGGTGCGGGTGAGTCCGCAGAACGCACGTGCGTTGACACCCGCTCTGGTCGCCGCCGGCCTGGATCTGTTGGTCATCCAGGGCACCATCATCTCCGCCGAGCACGTGGCGCACGGCGACGAGGAGCCGCTCAACCTCAAGACGTTCATCGCCGAACTGGACGTCCCCGTCATCGCCGGTGGCGTCAGCGATCACCGCACTGCGCTGCACCTGATGCGCACGGGTGCGGCGGGTGTCATCGTCGGCTACGGCTCCGTCGAAGGCGGCACGACCACCGGTGAGGTGCTCGGCATCGGTGTTCCGATGGCCACCGCGATCGCCGACGCGGCAGCCGCGCGTCGGGACTACCTGGACGAGACCGGCGGGCGGTACGTGCACGTCATCGCCGACGGCGACATCACCACCTCCGGTGCGTTGGCCAAGGCCATCGCCTGCGGAGCCGACGCTGCGGTTCTGGGAGCCCCGTTGGCCGTCGCCGCGGAGGCTCCCGGTGGCGGCTGGTACTGGCCGTCGGCGGCGGCGCATCCGTCGATGCCGCGTGGTGCGTTGCTGCCGATGTCGGCGGGGGAGCGTCCGAGCCTCGATCAGGTGCTGCACGGGCCGTCGCGCGAGTCGTACGGCTCGATCAACCTGGTCGGCGGACTGCGTCGGTCGATGGCGAAGTCGGGATACTCCGATCTCAAGGAATTCCAGAAGGTGGGCCTGAACGTCAGGGCCTGATCAAGTCTTTTCCAGCAGGGCGCGCACTCCTTTCCATCGGGGTGCGCGCCCTTTCTGTTGCATGTCGTCCACCTGAGCCGACCCTGAGTTGGTGATACCTCTCGTAACAGCTAGAATTGTTTGTGGCGGTAGTCACATGGGGGTGTGCATACTGTTCGACAGCAACGGATGTAGCGGAGGTCACCATGGGTTCAGCTGTTCGCGCCACGGATTACGACGTTCTGATCGTCGGTTCGGGCTTCGGCGGAAGTGTCACTGCGCTGAGGCTGGTGGAGAAGGGATACCGCGTCGGAATCCTGGAAGCCGGGCAACGCTTCGAGGACAAGGACTTCGCGAAGAACAGTTGGGATCTCAAGCGCTTCCTGTGGGCACCGAAGCTGGGCCTGTACGGAATCCAGCGCGTGCACCTGTTGCGCGATTGCCTCATCCTCGCCGGTGCCGGAGTGGGCGGTGGATCACTGAACTACGCGAACACCCTCTACAAGCCTCAGGCGCCGTTCTTCGAGGACAAGCAGTGGGCGCACATCACCGACTGGAGCAGTGAGCTCTCTCCGTTCTACGACCAGGCCACCCGCATGCTCGGCGTGGTGCGCAATCCACACATGACCCCTGCTGACGAGGTGATGAAGTCGGTCGCCGAGGACATGGGTGTCGCCGACACTTTCATCCAGACACCGGTGGGCGTGTTCTTCGGTGACGAACCCGGCAAGACCGTTCCGGACCCGTACTTCGGTGGTGCCGGCCCCGAGCGCACCGGATGCATCGAATGCGGTGAGTGCATGACGGGGTGTCGCCACGGTGCCAAGAACACCCTGTTGAAGAACTACCTCGGCTTGGCCGAGCGCGCGGGAGCCGAGATCGTGCCGATGACGACGGTGTCCGGCCTTCGCCCCCGATCCGACGGCACCTGGGACGTCGACACCGAGCGCACCGGTGCTCGGCTCCGCAAGGGCAAGAAGACCTACAGCGCCGCCAATGTCGTGTTGGCCGCGGGCACCTGGGGCACCCAGAATCTGCTGCACAAGATGAAAGACACGGGCGCGCTGCCCAAACTGTCGGACACGCTCGGCGAACTGACTCGCACCAACTCCGAGTCGATCGTCGGAGCGGCCAAGCTGGCGGTCGATCCGAACATGGACCTGACGCGCGGAGTCGCCATCACGTCCTCGTTCCACCCCAGCCCCAACACGCACATCGAGCCGTGCCGCTACGGCAAGGGCTCGAACGCGATGGGCATGCTGCAGACCCTGATGACCGACGGCGGAGGCAAGATTCCGCGGTGGCTCAAGTTCGTGTTCGCGATGATCGCGCATCCGATTCAGTTCGTCCGTGTGGTCAACGTCCGGCACTGGAGCGAGCGCACCATCATCGCGCTGGTGATGCAGAACCTGGACAACTCGATCACCACGTTCACCAAGCGTGGGCCGTTCGGCCGCAAGATCTCCAGCAGGCAGGGCCACGGGGAGCCGAATCCGACGTGGATCCCCGAGGGCAACGACGCCACCCGGCGCATCGCCAAGAAGATCGGCGGCGTCGCAGGCGGCACCTGGGGCGAGCTGTTCAACATCCCGCTCACCGCACACTTCCTCGGCGGCTGCGCCATCGCGTCGGATTCGGCGCACGGCGTCATCGATCCGTACCACCGCGTCCACGGATACCCGACGCTGAGCGTGGTGGACGGGGCGGCCGTGTCGGCAAACCTCGGGGTGAACCCGTCGCTGACCATCAGCGCGCAGGCCGAGCGGTCCGCCGCACTGTGGCCGAACAAGGGCGAGCTGGATCTTCGTCCGGCACAGGGGCTTCCGTATCAGCGGCTCGATCCCATCGCCCCCAATTCGCCGGTCGTTCCGGTGGACGCTCCGGGTGGACTGAGATTGCCTATCGTCGAGATCAGGTCAGGCTCCGCGGCGCTGCACGTCGAGCATTCGGGTGTTGCGTAAGCACTACAGCGGTCCCACTAGACTGACCCGGTGACCGACTCCACTGCACACGATCCCGCACACGCACGCCCGGTTCTCGTCGTCGACTTCGGTGCCCAGTACGCGCAGTTGATCGCCCGCCGTGTGCGTGAGGCCAACGTGTACTCCGAGGTGATCTCGCATACCGCCACCGCCGAGGAGATTGCGGCAAAGGATCCGGTCGCGCTGGTGCTCTCCGGTGGACCGTCGAGCGTCTACGCCGACGGGGCACCCGAACTGGACTCGACGCTCCTCGACCTCGGCATCCCCGTGTTCGGAATCTGCTACGGATTCCAGGCCATGGCTCAGGCCCTCGGCGGAACCGTCGAGCACACCGGAACGCGGGAGTACGGTCGCACCCAGCTCAGCGTGGACGGCGGTCGTCTGCACGACGGTTTGCCTGCGACCCAGCCGGTGTGGATGAGCCACGGCGACGCGGTCACCGCGGCCCCGGAGGGCTTCACCGTCACTGCCACCAGCGCCGGGGCACCGGTTGCGGCCTTCGAGAACGAGGCCAAGCGGATGGCCGGAGTGCAGTATCACCCCGAGGTTCTGCACTCCCCGCACGGGCAGCAGGTACTGAGTCGGTTCCTGCACGAGACGGCAGGCATCGCTCCGGACTGGACAGCGGCCAATATCGCCGACGCTCTGATCGAGGCAGTTCAGGAGCAGGTCGGTCCTACGGGTAAGGCCATCTGTGGTCTGTCCGGAGGAGTCGACTCCGCGGTGGCGGCAGCTCTCGTGCAGCGCGCAATCGGCGACCGGTTGACCTGTGTCTTCGTCGACCATGGATTGCTGCGCGCCGGCGAGCGCGAGCAGGTTCAGCAGGATTTCGTGGCTGCCACCGGTGCCAAGCTCGTCACCGTCGATGCGGTCGACACCTTCCTCGGTGCGCTCGAGGGCGTCTCCGATCCGGAGGAGAAGCGCAAGATCATCGGCCGCGAGTTCATCCGTAGTTTCGAGGGCGCCGTCACCGAGGTGCTGGGTGAGAACGCCGAGCACGGTGACTCCGTCGAGTTCCTGGTGCAGGGCACGCTCTACCCGGATGTCGTGGAGTCCGGTGGTGGTTCGGGAACCGCCAACATCAAGAGCCATCACAATGTGGGCGGTTTGCCGGACGATCTGCAGTTCGCCCTGGTCGAGCCGTTGCGAGCGTTGTTCAAGGACGAGGTTCGTGCCGTAGGGCGTGAACTGGGACTGCCCGAGGACATCGTCGGAAGACAACCTTTCCCCGGACCCGGACTGGCCATTCGTATCGTCGGAGAGATCACTGCGGATCGGCTGGCCACATTGCGTCATGCGGATTCCATTGTCCGAGAAGAACTTACGGTTGCCGGCTTGGATCAGCAGATCTGGCAGTGCCCGGTGGTGCTGCTGGCGGACGTCCGCAGTGTCGGAGTGCAGGGCGACGGTCGCACCTACGGTCATCCGATCGTGCTGCGTCCGGTGTCGAGCGAGGACGCTATGACTGCGGACTGGACCCGACTGCCGTACGACGTGCTGGAAACGATTTCGACTCGGGTGACCAACGAGGTTCCGGAGGTCAACCGAGTCGTTCTCGACGTGACGAGCAAGCCGCCGGGCACCATCGAGTGGGAGTGAGCGCGTCAGCTTCTTCTGCTGGGGCCCAATAGAAGAGCGACTCCGACGGCGACCGCAGCGATCACGAAGACCCAGCGAAATTGCACGTCGCCCAGAGCGACGATCGCATCCTGTCCGATGATTGCTGCGACCGAGACGACCATGGCGGCCAGTCCGGCAAGCAACAGCAGCGCCGACGGTCCGCGGCGGTTCGAGTTCTGCGCCTCGGTGTCGGAATCGCTGTCGCCGTAGTCGTGGCCGATGCTGTCGGCGTTGTTCTTCTTCACTTCTGCACCTTCAATTCGCCGAATGCCACATCTCCCACAATCGTCAAGACTGGGTCATCGGGGCTCGTTGCCGGGCCGAACCGTGTTTCGGTGGGGCACGAACCCAGCGCCGCCTCGCACTCCACGGTGACGTTCATCGAATCGGGCACGGTGACCGTCGCATTGCCCAACGCCACATCGATCTTCACCCTGTCGTTCTCGGTCAGGTCGAGGCCGGTGAGATCGAGATCTAGCTCACCGAGACCGACGTCGTACGTCGGAGCGAGGTCGGCAATGGTCGACGGAACGACCCGTTGGGTTCCCGACGCACCGTTGCCCAGGTCCACCGGCCCGACCGCCGATGCCAGGACGACGAATCCGGCCAGGGGTGCCGCGACCACCAACAGCCCGTAGCCCTTGCGGAGGAAGGCTCCGAGGATCAGCCCGGCCGAGATGATCGCCAACGCGACGGCTCCGACGCGTCCCGCTGTGGCCCAGTCCCCGCCGGACGCGGCTCCGACCGCGGCGGTGACGGCAGCTCCGAGCAGTGCAAGGCCGAGAAAGCTTGCTGTCCAACGTGATCGGTGCTTACGCTCGATCGCCGCCGGTGGGAATGCCGGTGCCGGTTCGGGGAGATCCCAGGCGAACGGAGCCACCCCGAGCGGATCCCACGACGGGGGAGTCACCGTCGGCGTTTCGGCCGGCCTCTGCTTGTTCAGATTCACGGTGTGGTCTGCACCGGAGTCTGCAGCATCGGAGCTATCGGCTGCTTTCGGCGTCGGAACGTAACTGGTCGGCAATGTCGTGTACGGGCTGTAGTGCTCCTGCTGAAACTGCGGCGGCCGATACTGCGCAGCCGTCCACTGCTCCGCTGACGTACTGTACGAGCCGAAAGGCTTGGGGGCGTAGTAGTTTCGGGAGAACTCTTCCGTCCGCATATACGGCGGCGGCTCGGGGCAACGCTGATGCAGCAACCACAGGCCACCGAGCATGGCCAACAGCGAGATGAGCCCCGAACCTCCGAGTCCGACACCTACCGGGCCTATCGTCGACACCGCGATCACCAACGCCACCGCGACGACGACCATCTTGGTCGTCGAGTCGGAACTGGTGCCGCGGCCGACGAGTGACTCTGCGCCCGACGCAGTGTCACCGGCTCGGCTGAGTACCAACCACGCCGCCAGATACAGCACGATGCCGGTGCCGCCGAACAGGGTGGACACGACGAACGCGACCCGAATCAGAACAGGATCCACGTCGTAGCGATAGCCGATACCGGCCGCGACACCCGCCACATGTCCGCGTTGCGGCAATCGGTGCGGACGGGTTCGCCACATCTGCTGAATTTGATCCGAGACGGTCACGTTGCTCATGACAACCATCGTGGCGTCCCCGATCGAGAAACACATCAGGGATACCCCTGATATCGACCCCGAGCGTGATCGGACGTCGGCGAAGGCGCGAAACATCAGGGCGAACCCTGATGCGACACTCGCCTCGTCCGTGTCAGGATCGATGCGTGCACCCTGTCGACAATCCACCCGTTGACGCCGCCCGCAACGCACCATCCGTAGCCGGCGACGCGCCGGTCGCTCCTGTCACCTCGATTCCCCCAGCTCCTGCTTTTCCTGTCGCTCCTGCACGCTCTGCTCCTGACCCTTATCGACGACGCGGCGGCGGACGCATCGTCGGCGGCGTCGCCGGGGGTCTGGCCGACCATCTCGGCGTCGACGTCTTCAAGATTCGGGTGGCGTTCGCGCTGCTCGCGGCCTCGGCCGGTGCCGGAATCGCCGCCTACGGCCTGATCTGGATGTTCACGCCCGCCGGCGACGACACGGCACACCCGAGTGCCGCCGAACGTCAGCGTGCGCTGGGGTTGGCTGCCATCGGTCTCGGCCTCGCGGTGGGGCTCGCCTGGCTCCTCAGTGGTACTGCCGCATCGGTCATCGTGCCGATCATCGTCGTGGTGGTCGGTGCAGCGCTGGTGTGGCGCGAGTTCGACGTCGAGGGTCCGCGCACGGCTTTGGGACTGCCCAAGCATCCGACCGTGCTGAGCTGGGCGCGGGTCGTCGGCGGAGCGACATTGATCGTCCTCGGGCTGGGGGTGGTGGTCCTTGCCCGCGTCGATTTGGCCGCACTGCGTTCGTCGCTGCTGGCGGTGGTGGTCACCCTCGTCGGCGTCGGCCTGTTGACGGTTCCCATCTGGCTGCGTACGTGGCGTGCGCTCGGTGCCGAGCGGTCTGCGCGTATACGTAACGACGAACGTGAGGAGATTGCCTCGCACTTGCACGACTCGGTGCTGCAGACACTCGCCTTGATCCAGAAGCAGTCCGATCGGCCGCAGGAGGTGATGCGGTTGGCGCGCGGGCAGGAGCGGGAGCTTCGCAGATGGCTGTTCGACGGCGGCGACACCGACAACTCCAGCTTGGCCGACGCCCTGAAGACAATCTCCGGTGAGGTCGAGGATCAGCACGGTGTGACCGTCAGACCCATCACCGTCGGAGACGTACATCTTCTGCCCGACGACGTCGAATCCGGCCTGTCCAGGGAAAGTTTCACCGCGCTGCTCGGTGCCACACGCGAGGCACTGGTCAACGCGGCCAAGCATTCCGGTGAGACCAACATCGACCTGTTCGCCGAAACCGAAGCGGAGCAGGTCAGTATCTTCGTCCGCGACCGCGGAACCGGGTTCGACGAAACCGAGGTACCCGAGGACCGGCAGGGCCTGGCGAAGTCCATCAGGGGTCGTGTCGAGCGCCGCGGCGGCACCGTGCAGGTACGGTCGACCGTCGGCAAGGGCACCGAAGTACGCATCTTCATGCCCCGCAACGGCAGTACTGTGACCACTGAATCGCCCGAATCCAACCAGCAGGAGCAGCCGACGTGACCGACCCGTTCCGAGTTTTCCTGGTCGACGATCACGCGGTCTTCCGCTCGGGCGTGCGAGCCGAACTCGGCCGGGAGGCGGACATCGAGGTGGTCGGTGAAGCGGGAGGCGTCGCCGAGGCGGTATCGGGTATCGACTCGACGAAACCCGATGTGGTGTTGCTCGACGTGCACATGCCCGACGGCGGTGGCGTGGCCGTGCTGAATCGCATCGCCGAGGGGCCGGTGTGCCTAGCGCTGAGTGTGTCCGACGCGGCCGAGGACGTCATTGCCGTCATCCGCGCCGGGGCGAGGGGGTACGTGACCAAGACCATCTCCGGTGCGGAGCTCGCCGACGGTGTTCGACGCGTCGCCGGGGGAGACGCGGTTTTCAGCCCGCGTCTGGCAGGGTTCGTCCTCGATTCGTTCACCGGTCGTAGTGCTGCCCCGGAGCCCCCGCTGGATCCGGAACTGGATTCGCTGACGCCCCGTGAACTGGAGGTGCTGCGGTTGCTGGCGCGCGGATACACCTATCGCGAGATCGCCGAGGATCTGTTCATCTCCGTCAAGACCGTCGAGACTCATGCATCGAATGTTCTCCGAAAGACCCAGCAGTCCAACAGGAACGCACTCACGCGATGGGCGCACAAGCGTCGAATCGACTAACCGTCGGCGTCACGCTTGACCTTCGACCAACCCGAAGCCTCAGGATTTCACCATGACTGATTCGGACGAAGAATTCCTGACCATCGGTGTGTTCGCTCGCTCGAGCGGGCTGACCCCGAGTGCCCTGCGCTTCTACGACGACTGTGGATTGCTCGTCCCGGCGTCCATCGACTCGAAGTCCGGCTATCGCTACTACACTCGTGCACAGTCGAAGCGGGCCAACATCATTCGACAACTGCGCGAGATCGGGATGCCACTCGACAAGGTGACCGCCGCCCTCGACGGCGACGGAGCCGCGGCGGTCGAGATCGTGGATCGACACGTCGAGGAGCTTGCCGCGAATGCGCGCGCGGCAGCCGAGGCTGCGGTGTCGATCCGCCGGCTGTTCGACGAAAAGTACTGCACGGCAACGGTATCTGCCGCAGAATTTGCCTCCGCAGTGGAGCAGGTCTCGTCGGCAGCCGGGACGAGTGACGATTTCCCTGTGTTGCGAGGCGTCCTGATCGAGGTGGACGGCGGCACCGTCACTCTCACTGCGACGGATCGGTATCGACTCTCCACCCGCAGTCTCGTGGCGCAGTGTTCGGCAGGCACCCCGTGGTCTCGAATCGCAGCGGTCGGCTCACTCGGGACGGTGACCGCAACCGGCACCCTCGTGCTGACGGCAACCGACGACGCGATGGTGATCGACTCCAACGGTGCTCGGGCCGAGGTGGATCCGGTCGACGGCGAGTTCCCCGACTGGCGGGCGATCATGGACGGTTTGGCTCCGACCGTGACGAGGGTTGTACTTCGACGCGATTTCGTTCCGCTCGACGGCGGCACCATTCGCATGACCGCCGGGCCGGACGGCGTCTCGGTCGATGGCGTTCCGGTTCCCGCGCAGGTGACCGGATCGGAAAGCGTGGTGTTCTTCGACGCGGCCGTCCTGCAGGCGGCCGTCGCCTCGGCTGTCGGACCCGACCTGATGCTCGACATCGCTGCACCGGATCACCCGATGCTGGTGCGCTCCGCGCTCGACGGCGCTCTGACGACGCTGGTGATGCCGGTTCGTGGCTGATCGAGTGCTTCCTGTCGTCGAAAGTCGGCGAAGTGTCGACTTTCGATGACTGGGTACGAGCTCCCACACTCGATACCGTCGACGGTATGGACGACAAGATGCTCGGGGAGACGCCACCGGCGGTGCTGTGGTTCTCTCGTGGTGATCGAATTCTGCTGATCGCCGGGGCAATGCTGATGGGCGGACTGCTGGGATTCGCGGTGCCGTACGTGGCGGAGTGGGGAGCGTCGCTCACCTGGATACCGTTCCAGGGTCCGTTGGAGTTGATCGCGTCGTGGTCACAGTGGTGGGTGCGGTACGTCTGTATCGCGGTGGGGGTTCTGCTCGGGTTGGCGCTGGTGGCTGCCGCGTTCTACGACACTGCGCGGGTGGCGGTATCGGAGGTGCACGTACGCATCACCGAGAAGGGCGAGACCGCCACGGTGTCCAGATCGCAGGTGGGTACCGTGTTCGTCGACGGTAAGGACCTGGTGTTGCTCGACGCAGCCTCGCGTCAGTTGGTGCGAGTACCGAGCGAGGAGAAGCGTGAGGCGATCGAGGCGGCATTCGAGCAGCGGGGTTACTCGGTTGCGCCCGGTGATCCCTACGAGGATCTCTATCACCTGTGGGTGCCCGAGACGCCAGGCCTGGCACCGGAGGTGAATGCGGTGCTCAAAGCTCGGGACATGGCGCTGAAGAAGAAGGCGGGTTCCGATGCGCGCGAATTGCGTTCGGAGCTCGACAGACTCGGTGTAGTAGTGCGCGACAAGAAGACCAGTCAATACTGGCGTCCCCTGGTTCGATCATGACGGTCGGATCATGACCCTGTTGCGAAAACATCGAGACCGCGCATGGGACGTCGCCGCCATCGTGTTCGCCCTGTTGTTGGTGTTATCGGTAGCCGCCGGAACCGAGGGGATGACCACCACCCGAACGGTCGTATCGATCGTCGTGGGGGTGCTCGGTGCCGTGTTGCTGTGGTGGCGTCGCCGGTGGCCGATCGAGATCGCGGTAGCGCTGGCCGTGTGCGCTGTTCTCACCGATGCAGTGGGCGGTGCCGAACTGGTGGCCGTCTTCACCGTGGCGTCCCGAAAGTCGTGGCGAGTCACCACTGCGGTGGTGGTTCTGCACCTGCTGGCATCGGTGATCTGGACGACCGTATGGGTCGAACAGTCGATTCTGTACATCGCGATGACCAGTCTTGCCTTTCTGAGCATTCCGGCGGCATGGGGCATCGTCGTCAAGTCTCGCCGCGAGGTGATCGACTCGTTGCGCGAGCGGGCCGAGCGGGCCGAGTCGGAGTCGAACCTGCGGGCCGAGACCGTTCGCGGGCTCGAACGTGAGCGGATCGCCCGGGAGATGCACGACGCTCTTGCGCATCGGATCTCGTTGGTCAGTCTCCATGCGGGTGCGCTCGAGGTCCGGCCGGATGTCGGTGCGCGGGAGGTCGAGGCGCTCGCGTCGACCATCAGATCCAATGCGCACGGGGCCCTGGAGGATTTGCGGGAGATACTGGGAGTACTTCGATCGGGCGACGTGAACGTGCCGCGTCCACAACCGGGTGTAAACGATATTGCTGTGCTGATCGAGGATTCGGAGAAAGCCGGTACACAGGTGACGTTCGTCGACGAGATGCCTGTGAACCTCTCGCTGCCTGCCTCTGCCTCTCGCACCGTTCACCGTGTGATTCAGGAGGGCCTGACCAATGCCAGAAAGCATGCGCCGGGGTTGCCGGTGCGATGTGGAATTACCCAGGTCGACAACGAGATTCGAGTGTGGCTGGAAAACAGCATCGGCACAGGGGGATTCGCGACAGTACCGGGTTCTCGATCGGGAATGATCGGCCTCACCGAGCGAGTCGAGTTGGCGGGAGGGCGAATCGAGTACGGTATCGCCCGAAGCAGCGTCGGAGTGGTCTACCGTCTGGAAGCATGGCTACCGTGTCCGAACTGACCGATGGTCCCGAAGCGGGCAAGACACTCGAGGTGTTGCTGGTCGACGACGACGCGTTGGTCCGGGCCGGTTTGTCGCTCATTCTGAGTTCGGATCCGGGTATCGCAGTGGTCGGTGAGGCGTCCGACGGTCGCGGCGGTATCGAGGCAGTGCACGCGTTGTCTCCCGACGTGGTTCTGATGGATGTTCGGATGCCCGTCCTGGACGGTCTGGCTGCCACCGAAATGCTTCGAGCAGAGGGCTTTTCAGCGGCAATCGTGGTGTTGACCACGTTCGACACCGACGAATATCTGCTGCGTGCTCTGCGGGCGGGGGCCAACGGGTTCTTGCTCAAGGACACGCCACCGCGCGACATCATCGACGCGGTGCATCGCGTCGGAACCGGGGAGTCGATGTTGTCGCCGACGGCCGTCGGACGCTTGGTTGCCCACTGGCGCGAGCAGGACGCTCGATCACACGACTCCGCCACGGCGCGAGCGCGAGCGGTACTCGATTCTCTCACCGATCGGGAACGTGAGGTGGCAGTTGCCGTCGGATCGGGAAAGTCCAACGCGGAGATCAGCGCGGAGTTGTACATGAGTGTGGCAACGGTGAAGACCTACGTGTCACGGATCCTGACGAAGCTGGAGTGCAGCAACAGGGTTCAGATTGCGATCATCGTGCACGAGTCGCGTTGAGGGCTCGACTACAGCGCAAGGCCGATCAGCAGAATCAGAACGATCACGACGGCGAGGATCAGTGCAGCGAGGATGACCGGCGACGGAATCGTCGTCCGATCGCCCACGGCATCTTCGATCCGCATCAGCACGTTCTCGATGGGATTCTTCTTCTTGCGGGGTAGGTCGAACGGTGGGGGAGAGTAGGTGGAGGGAACCGGATTCGCTGGGCTTTCACCGGGTTGCACGGCGGGTAGGCCTGCGACGGTGCTGCCGAACTCTCGGGACGGACGGCGAGATTCGGACACCGGTGTCGAGCGCCTTGCCCATGCCGGAACTACGCCGTCCGCAGAGGTCAGGGGTACACCGCGTAGCTGAGCTATGGTGCCGCGCTTGCTGATCGCAGCGAGGATGATCTCGTCGCGGGCCTGCGCCATGGTGGGACGCCGAGCAGGATCGGGCTCGAGCATGTGCAGCAGCGGACCGGTGAGATCTCCGCTGCGGGTGGGAGAAATGATCTGTCCCTTGGCAACTCGGTGCAACAGTGCGATCGAATCGTGATCGATGTCGAACGGCGGTTTGCCTTCGATAGCGGTGTACAGCGTTGCGCCGAGGGAGAACACGTCGCTGGCTGCGGTGGGATCCTGTCCGCGGGCAACCTCCGGGGCGAAATACGCGGGGGTGCCGGTGATCACGCTGTCGTCGGATTCCTCGACGTCCCCTTTCGCGCGGGAGATGCCGAAATCGCTGATCTTGACGATGCCCAGATCCTTGCCGCGATCGGCGATCAAGATGTTGCCCGGCTTGATGTCGCGGTGCACGATTCCTGCCTCGTGCGCCTCGGTCAGTGCGTCGGCGATCTGTGCCCCGATCTGAGCAACCTCGAACGGCGGTAGCGAATCGGTGGTGCCGAGCGCCTGCGCGAGACTGCGCGAGGACAGGTATTCCATGACCAGCCACGGCTCGCCGTCGACGAGAGCGACGTCGTGCATCGCGATGGCGTGGGGGCTGGACAGGCGGGCAGCGATGCGACCCTCACGCATGGCCCGATTGCGCACCTCGACGGCTTGCTCAGGGCTCAGCGTGGTGGTGGACGTGACCTGTTTGACGGCCACCTGGCGGTGCAGAAGTGTGTCGGTGGCGAGCCATACTGCGCCCATTCCGCCGCCTCCGAGTTTGCCGGCAAGGCGGTATCTTCCGGCCAGGAGGTAGTCGGGTCCGACTCCTCGTCGAACACGCTGCTGATCGGTCACGCCCACAGGTTAGTTGACGATGGCGGGGTGTGCCCGCAGCCGTAGAACGGAGGCCCCCACCAGCGGCTTCGGCACCACCTTGACGAGTTGCCGTCCGAGCGGCTTTACTGAGTGCAGATCGAAATTGTGTTCGAATACGCCACTTCCCGCGTTCGGCGAACACCGATGTTTCGGCTCGATTTTCTACATCGTGAAGGGGAGTGACATGACTGTATCGGGAGCTTCTGTCACGCCGGATGTGCTCGACGGGTTGTCGCTGCCGGAGCGTGTCGCGTTGCTGCGTAGCCGGATGGCTGCCGTGCCGTCCCGTGGCGAAACGGCGTCGGTGCGCATCGAGAGTTCGGACCCCGACCCCGTTCGTTCCGATTTCGGCGAGGCCGAGCCGAAACGTGCGGTCCGTCAGCGGGCCGTTCTTCCGGTGCCCTCTGCGCTGATCGACGTGCTGCCGCACGGTGGACTGGTGCGTGGAACGGTGGCCTCGGTGTCCGGTGCCGGCTCGCTGCTGATCGGTTTGGTGGCTGCAGTGACAGGTGCCGGTGGGCATGTCGCCGTCATCGGGCAGCCTCGTTTCGGAGTTCTCGCCGCGGTGGAGATGGGCGCACAGCTGAGCAAACTGGCTCTGATTCCCGATCCGGGCCCCGATCCGGTGGAAGTGGCGGCAATCCTGCTCGACGGCGTGGACCTCGTGGTGCTCGGTCTCGGTGGTCTGTCGGTATCGCCCACTCGGGCCAGAGCCGTGGTGGCCAGGGCACGGAGCAAGGGTTCGACGCTGCTGGTGACCGATGGACACTGGGACGGGGCAGAGCTACGACTGGACGCATCGGTGCACGGTTACGACGGTCTCGGTACGGGTCGGGAGCTGGGACGTGGCCGGCTCCGCGGTGTCCGATTGTCGGTGTGTGCGCGCGGCAAGGCGATGCGGCCCCGCACCGTTCGGCTCGACCTGCGTTCGGAGAACGGCCGCATCGAGTGGCATGCCGAGGAGCGCGAACAGAATCCATTGTCGATCGCGGTCTCGACATGAGCATCGATCGTTCCAGCCGTGTTCTCGCGCTGTGGTGTCCTGATTGGCCCGCTGTTGCAGCAGCTGCTCAGGCCGATCTGCCTGCGACGCATCCGGTGGTCGTCACCTCGGCCAATCGGGTCGTCGCGTGCTCGGCGACGGCACGTGCGTCGGGTATCAAACGCGGACTACGGCGTCGGGAAGCCCAGGCGCGGTGCCCGGATGTGCATGTCGCTCTCGCCGATACCGATCGTGATGCGCGACTGTTCGAGCCCGTGGTCTCTGCCGTCGCCGCCATCGCACCGGGAGTCGAAGTGCTGCGGCCGGGTCTGTTGGTTCTCGCCGCTCGCGGTGTCGGACGGTATTTCGGTACCGAGCATCGGGCTGCGGAACGGCTGATCGACCAGGCATCGGCTGCCGGTGTGGAATGCCAGATCGGTATCGCCGACGAGTTGTCCACTGCGGTCGTCGCCGCTCGGTATGCACAGGTGGTACCGCGCGGAGGTGGTGCCGGCTTTCTCGCTCCGTTACCGGTGGCAGAACTCTCGGCAGAACCGAGTATGTCCGCTGCCGATCGTGGTGAGTTGGTGGACCTGTTGCGACGCTTGGGTCTACGGACCATCGGCGACTTCGCCGCGCTGTCTCCGGGCGATGTCGCGTCGCGGTTCGGTACCGATGCGGTGTTGGCGCATCGCAGTGCTCGGGGCGAGCCCGAGCGTCCGCCCTCGGCCCGGGCGCTGCCGCCGGATCTCGATGTGGAGTATCGGTGCGATCCGCCGATCGATCGGGTCGACGCCGCTGCATTCGCCGGGCGCGGTCTTGCCGAACAGTTGCACACCAAGCTTGCTGCCGCTGCCGTTGCGTGTACTCGTCTGCTGGTGCATGCCAGTACCGGTAACGGTGAGAACCTGTCGCGGATCTGGCGCTGCGCGGAGCCGTTGACGCCGGAGGGAACAGCCGATCGCGTGCGGTGGCAACTGGACGGCTGGCTCACCGGGCGCAGCGAGAACAAGCCGACGTCCGCGATCACTGTCCTGAGGCTCGAACCGATCGAGGTGGTGGCAGCCGGTGAGCTGCAACTGGGGTTGTGGGGCAGTGTCGGCGACGAGGACGACAGAGCGCGTCGGGCATTGGTGCGCGTTCAGGGTCTGCTCGGTGGCGAATCGGTGCTGGGCGGTGTTCTCAGCGGTGGACGCGGGCCGGCCGAACGGATAACGCTGCGCCCACTCGGCGACGAGCTGGTACCGATGTCCGATCCATCCCATCCATGGCCAGGACGATTACCCGAGCCTGCTCCGGCGGCAGTGATAGAGACCCGTCCGATGGTGACGCTGATGAATCGGACGGGTACGGGAATCGGCGTCACCGACCGCGGTGTGTTCGACGCGCCACCGGCACGGTTGCGCTGGGGAACCAAGGAATGGGAACTGACGGGATTGGCCGGGCCGTGGCCGGTGGACGAGCGGTGGTGGGACAGTGGCAACGCATCGACGGGTCCGACAGCGCGGGCCCAGGTGGTGCTCGACGACGAAAGGGCCCTGCTGCTCGTGTTCGACGAAGGTCGGTGGCGGGTGGAGGGAATCTACGAATAGTGACACCGCTACATTCGAGTGAATGCAGATGATGTCGGAGACGGTCGACCTCGGTGGCGTCGATATCGCGTATCGCTCGTTCGTCCCGCAGGAACACCCCAGCGCGGCACCGGTGCCGGTCATGCTGGTGCACGGGATGGGCGGGGACAGCGGAACCTGGGATCGCTTCGCCCGAGCACTGACAGCTCGAGGTCGCCGAGTGATCACCGTCGATCTGCGCGGGCACGGTAAGAGCGCCCACACACCCACGTACGAGTTCGACTCGTTCGGTGGCGATCTCCTTGCTCTGATCGATCACCTCGGGCTCACCGAAGTCGATCTCGTCGGGCATTCCCTCGGCGGATATGCGGTCTCGCTCGTCGCACAGCGTCGCCCGCCGCTCGTGCGCCGTCTGGTACTCGAGGAACTTCCGATACCGATTCGGCCGGGGGATGCCCCGCCGAGCCTCACCGGCAAGATGCCGTCGGTCACCGAGCTCTGGCACGCCGCAACCAGCGTTGTCCTACATCCCCGTGCGGTACTCGCGTTCGATCGGTCGATGACTGCCACTGCTCTCGAGCAGTTCCGTCGGCCGAATCCGCAGTGGTGGGAGTCGTTGGCCGACATCACTGCTCCGACATTGGTGCTTCGCGGAGGTCCCGGCGGCATGGTCGATCCGGTTCGGCTCGACGCGATGGTCACCGAGATCTCGACCTGCCGCGTCGAAGCGTTTCGCACCGGACACAGCATCCATCGCGACGGTTATTCGGCGTTCGAGGCCACCGTTCTTCCGTTTCTGACGCAGTAATCTGCACTCATGTCCCTCAGCGTGCTCGATGGAAAGCTGTTGGCGTGGTCGTCACTGTTCGTCGTGTCGCAAGCCAACATCGCTCGGTTGCTCGGACCCGCGGCCCCGAAAGTACTCGAGGTGCAGACGGCCTGGTCCGCGCGGCGCTACCGGCAGATCCTCGCGAGCATGGACGAGACCGAGATCGCCAGATTCCGCAGCCACTACTTTCCCGACTTCGTGCATCCGGCGATCTATGCCATCGCACTCAGGGCCGGTGCACGCAGCCTGGCGGCGAAGACGCCGCTGAGCCCTGCGGCGACGACGGCATTGGCCGTCGCGCCCGTGGCCTCCGCTGCCGGTGACTACATCGAGAACATCGTCGGACTGATGCTGGTGGACAACCGAGAACAGATCACCGACACCGTCGTCCGCGCCACCACCGTGGTCAGCACCGTCAAGTGGATACTTGCGATCGGCTCACTGGCGTACCTGAGTCAGGGATTTCTGCGCGTGTGGGCAAAGGCTCTGTTGCGCTGAACCTCGCGACAGCCTTACCCCTGTCATTCGACCAACTCCTCCCCGAGGGGAGTGCGTACGTACAGCACCGATCGTCCCTGTCTGACGCGTCGCACCACGGCCGCTTCGCGCAGAACACGAAGATGCTGGCTCGCCGCGCTGGGTGAGACACCAAGTGCGGCAGCGATTTCCCCGGTGGTGGTGGGCGCGTCGAGCAGCGTGAGAATCGTGGCACGGTGGGTGCCGAGGAGATTGGTCAGCGCTCGGTTCGGAGCTGTCCGTGCCATGTTCCACACTGCGCCGCGCCCGCGGGCTGGATACACCAGTGACGGAGCCCGCGTCGGGCTGATCTGAGTGATCGCACCGTGTACGAACACCGACGGAATCAGTGGAAGTCCACGTCCGTCGACGTCGACCCACACCTGGTCTTCGAGCCGATCGACCCACAGCACACCGTCGTCCCATCGAACTCGGGAATCGAGGTGCTCGAACATCTTTCGTGCCCCGAAGTGCGAGAGCTGTTGTGCTCGGTAGTCCACATCACCGTCCAGTACCGCTCGGATCCGGGACCAGTCGGGTTCGAGGCACGTGGCCCAATACTGTGAGAGCGCCCGGACTGTACGGGTGCGCACCGCTCGGGCCGAACCGATGAGGACCGCAGGAATGTCAGCGGAGAAGGCGGCAGCGATATCGCGTCGCATCTCCTCTGCCGGTGTCGCCCCGACCACGGCGATCTCGTCGTCGAAGGCCGGGGATTCGGTGGGCGGACGGGGAGCGAGAAAGTCCGGGATCCTGCCCTCGGGAGAGACCAACGCCGTCAGCATCTCGGTGTCACACTGCTGCCATGCCGTCCGGACGCGTCGACGCCACGGCTCGTGCAGACGGTGCCGATTCGGCGAGGTCCAGGCGCGCAGGCTCAGGACCGTCTCGAACAGCGGCGAGACGGTCAACGAGGTGTCCGCCAGGTCGGCGGCCCGGAGATGAAGTGCGAGCATGTAGTCCCACACTAAATGGTGGCGACCGGCAACCGTGCTCGATGTACTGATCCACATGCCCATCGACTTCGAAGATCCAGCCAACGGCGACACCTATTCCGGCCGCGAGGCCGACCCTTCCTGGGGTGCCGCGATCACCGACATCGTCGATCCGGTCGGCGCGCACGTCATCGATCTCGGATGTGGCGGGGGTACCTATGCGCGTGCATGGCGCACGCTGGGAGCGCATGTCACAGCAGTCGATTCGAGTGCACCGATCCTGGAGTCCGCTCGCCGATCGTCGCCCGCGGACATTGCGTTCGAGTGTGCACCCGCCGAGCGCACCGGCCTACCCCACGGCCTGGCAGATATCGTGTTCGCTCGCGCTCTGGTCCATCATCTGCCCGATGCCTCCGCGGTGGCGGCCGAAGCGCTCCGGCTGCTGCGGCCGGGTGGTATCGCGATCGTCCAGGATCGGACGAGCGAGGACGCGACACTGACAGGATCGCCTACGAACCCGCGCGGATATCTCTTCGACGCGTTTCCCCGGTTGACGGAGGTCGAGGGCCGCCGCCGCCACGACGTCGACGACGTCGTGGCCGCATTCGCTGGGGCAGGATTCACCGATGTAGCCACGCAACCACTCTGGGAAACCCGTCGACGCTACGAGAATCGCGAGCAGTACCTGACAGAAATCGCCGGCAGAACCGGGCGCTCCATCCTGCACGAACTCTCCGACGTCGAACTCGCGGAGTTGGTCGAGTATCTACGCGGTCGCCTGGCCGCCGGTGAGTTGATCGAACGGGATCGTTGGACTCTCTGGACCGCCGTGGCCCCCTGATAGCCACTGCACTGAGTGTCCACTCTGTGCGACCACACACGGGATCGCGATCGCGAATGGAAATTGTGGACACTGGCGGTACCTGGGACTGACTTGTCACCAACTGGTGCCGGGAACCAATCTCCCGACACGCCGGACAACTTTGCCGATGCGTGCGGTCGGAGCTTTCGGATCGTAGGGGCGGACTCGATAGGGCACCGTCCCGTCCTCGATGGGTGTTGCCACCTCGCCCTTGGCCGCCGCGGATTCGGCGAACGTGCGGTAGTGCTGGTGCATCGTGCGGTCTTTACCCTTGGGGGCGAAGATGGCTCCGAATTGTCCGAGCGTTCCCAGCGGTGTGTCGATGCGTTTGGGCTTGTCGCTCAGAGCGCGGATCACCATCGCCCCGGCCTTTTCGGGTGAGAACACAGGGCCGACGTTCTTGTCACCCGTCGGGGTGATCATCGGGGTGTCCACCAGGGGCATGTGGATGGTGGTGTAGGTGATTCCGTCCGAGAGTGTTTCTGCGGCAGCAACATCGGTGAAGCCGTCGAGCGCGGCCTTGCTGGCCACGTAGGCCGAGAATCGAGGAGGGTGTCCCAGGACCGCAGCGCTGGAGATATTGACGACGTGCCCGAACTGACGTTCGCGCATGTGTGGCAGCAACGCCAGTACCAATCGAATCGCCCCGAAGTAGTTGACGGCCATGGTGCGTTCGTAGTCGTGCAACCGATCGGTGGATCGATAGAGTGACCGGCGGATGGATCGACCGGCGCTGTTCACCAGCATGTCGACATGACCGTGTTCGCTCAGAACGGTTTTCACGGTCTGATCCACCGATTCGCTGTCGGTGACATCGCACGGGTAGCCGTAGGCGGTGCCGCCCGATTCGCGGATGTGCTCGACCACCTCGTCGAGCTGATCCTGGCCGCGCGCGAGCAGAATGACCACCGCGCCCTTGCGGGCAGCCGCCTCGGCACTGGCTCGGCCGATGCCGGACGAGCCACCGGTGATGACGATGTGACGGCCGAACAACGGCCCGCGTGGGTCGTTTCGGCGGTTGCGCTTGGGATCGAAATTCTTCTGCCAGTACGTCCACACTCGATCTGCGTACGTACGCAGTGGCGGCGGCGTAATCGAGCTGCCCTGCAACGCTTTCTGCGTCGCTGCCGACTCGAACACCGTGGGCAGCGTCAGGTGATCGAGCATGACCGGTGGGACGCCGAGATCACGGAGGGCGGCATTGCGCTGCTTTCGTACCGCCCTGGACTTGGGGGAGACGACCGGAGCGACCAACGCTCCGGGTACGTCGACGATTCTCGCGTGAGATCCGGCAGCCGACGAGAACGCGGCATAGACCTCTGCCATCGACTGAGGCGTCGGATTGACCAGATGGAACACGCTGCCGGGAGAGGTGTCTCGATGTACGAGCTCGACGATGGCGTCGGCGACGTAGTCGACCGGTACCAGGTTGGTAGCGCCCATCTTCGGCACCGTGATCGGTAGCACGGAGGGCAGCTTGGCCAGTTGTGCAAAGAATGGAAAGAAGTAGTACGGGCCGTCGATCTTGTCGATGGCTCCGGTCTCCGAATGCCCGATGATCGCGGCAGGCCGGTAGACCCGCCAGTCCGCGGTGCTGTCGCGTACCAATTTCTCGGATTCGAACTTGGTGCGGTGATAGGCCGTCGGGAACCTCTGGCCGAGGTCGAAATCGTTCTCGGAAAACGTTCCTCGGTGGTCTCCGGCAACGGCGATCGACGAGATGTGATGCAGCCGAGCGCCGGTCTTCTCGGCCAGGCCGATGACCGAGGCGGTTCCGGCGACATTGGTCGGTGCCTGCTCGTCGCCTGCGGTCAGGTCGTAGACGGCACCGAGATGGAGGATGTGGTCGATGTCGGACGGCACGTCGGAGAGTCCGAGTTCGGGCTCGGTGAGATCGCCGATCAACGGACGAATCCGATCGCCGCCCTCGAGCTGCTGTGCATGTCGCTCGAGGCGAGCCACCGAGTTCGGACGCACCAGCACGTGGATCACGGCGTTCGCGTCGCGCTCCAGCAGTCGGGGTAGGACGTTCTTACCGAGAAACCCGGTACCGCCGGTCACGATGTAGTTCGCCATGCGAGCCGACCTTACTCCGAAGTAAGTTCCTGGGCTAGTGGCCTATACCGGCCTTGTCGTGCACTTTCTTCATCCATGCCGGAGCCCACCAATTGGCCTCACCCATGAGCTTGACCAAGGACGGAACCAGCAGCATGCGGATGATGGTGGCGTCGATGATCAGGGCGAGAATGACGCCGAAGCCGAGAAACTTCATGATCGACAGACCCGAGATGGTGAACGCCCCGGTGACCACGATCAGAATCAGCGCTGCGGCGGTGACGATACGTCCGGTGCGCTGAGCACCGAAGACAACGGCTTCTTCGGTGCTCGCTCCCGCCGCGCGAGCTTCGACCATGCGAGACATCAGGAACACTTCGTAGTCGGTCGACAAGCCGAAGATGACCGCGAGGATGAGGACCACGAACGTCGATTCGAGTGGTCCTGGAGTGACGCCGATCAGTCCTGCCCCGTGGCCTTCCTGAAACACCCACGTCAGGGCACCGAATGTCGCGCCCAAGCTCAGCCCTGCCATCAGTACGGCCTTGATCGGCAACACGATCGAGCCGAACGCCAGGAACAGCAGTACCAGCGTCGAGACCACCATGATCGAGATCATCACCGGTAGCCACTTCGCAATGGCCGCATTTCCGTCGTCGATGTTCGCGCGGCTGCCGCCGACGAGGATCTCGGTCCCGTCCGGAGGGGTGATCGAACGCAATGCAGACACTGAGTCGGATTGGGATTCGGCCTCGGTCAGTCCACCGGTCGGTTCACTGTAGGCCGCCTCGAGGGTCACGAAATCGTCTTTGGAACCGATGAATTCGGCGCGGGCGATACCGGGCGTGGATTCCACAGCCGAAGTCAGAGCCGCAATGGGTGCGCCCTGAGGCTTGACGCCGTCCAGGCCACGAAGAACGACGGTGGCACCGTCACCGGTCGACTCGAAGTCGGCACCGAGTGTCTCGAACGCCATGCGCGCAGGGTTGTCTTTCGGCAACGCCGTGTAGTCGACCTCGCCGAGCGAGACCTTGAGGATCGGGGTGGCGATGATCAGCAACCCAGCGACGATGACGGCTGCGACGATCCCCGGATGCTTCATCACACGGGTGACCACACCACCCCAGAACTTGTGTGCGCGTGCATCGCTGCGATCGGACACGGTGCGTGACCAGGTCCAGGAATTGATTCGGGTGCCGAGAATTGCGAGCAGTGCCGGAACGACGGTCAGTGACAGGGCCGCGGCGCTCGCCACCGCGGCCATGGCACCGAATCCGAGGGACCGGATCACCGCCTGGGGGAAGACGAGCATGCCGGCGAACGCACAGACCAACAGCAGTCCCGAGAAGACGACGGTCTTGCCGGCAGTGGCCACAGTGCGGACGGTCGCGTCGACCGACGTCGACCCGCTTCGCAATTCCTCACGGAACCTGCTGACGATGAACAATCCGTAGTCGATGGCCAGGCCGAGCCCCAACAGAGACGCGACGTTGATCGAGAACGAACTGACTTCGGTGAACTCGGTGAGGACACGCAGGATCGCCAGGGAGCTGAGCACGCTCAGGATGCCGACGAACACCGGAACCGCCGCGGCGATCACGCCGCCGAAGATGAAGATCAGCAGCAGCAGTGTGATGGGAACAGCGATGAGCTCCGAGCGGACGAGGTCGCTTTCGAGGGTCTCACTGAGCGAAACTCCGACCACCGACGCTCCGGCGAACTGCGATTCGACGCCGGGCACTTCGAGCTGGGGCGGAAGTTCGCCGAAGGTATTGAACGTGACGCCCGAGTTGGCGCCGAGGGATACCGTCACCAGCGCCTTCGTTCGGTCCTTCGAGACCAGGAATTCTTTGCTGACCGGGTCTGCGGTCCAGTACGAATTCACGTTGCCGAGGGTGTATCGACCGGTGAACTCGTCGAGCGTCGCCTGTACTCGGGGCCCGATGTCGTCGATCGTTTCGCCGTCGGGTGCGGTGTAGATCGCCACGATATCCGGTGTCGGCTGACCGATGCCCTGCACCAGCCGTGCTACCTCGGACGACTCACTGCCGGCGTCGGCGTAGCCGCCCTCGCTCAGTTTCGAGAAGACGCTCAGTCCCAACACCCCGCCGACGGCGACGACGACAACGACGACTGCCAGTACCCATCGTTTGTGCGATACGACGAACGAGGCCCAACGGGTCACGACGGTGCTCCGGCTCTGTGGAAGGGGTCAGTGGCGACTCGACTGTAGTTGATCGTGTCGGACCCTCGTGCTCTCATTAGAACAAGTGTTCGATGCAACGGCAATGTGGTGTGGGGAGGGCTCGATGGGATGGAACGACGGACCACCCACGTGGTCGGAGATGGAGCGCGTCCTGTCCGGACGTCCCAAGCCTGCGGCCGAGGGCGACGGCGGCGACAGCCCGGCGTGGTCGCGAAAGAGGGACGTCTACGACCGCACCATCGACAAGCCCGTGCTGTCCACGACGCCGTATGCAGAATTGCATGCGCACTCGGCGTTCAGCTTTCTCGACGGTGCCTCGCAGCCGGAGGAGATGGTCGAAGAAGCGGTACGCCTCGGCCTCGAATCCATCGCCATCACCGATCACGATGGTTTCTACGGAGTCGTTCGCTTCGCAGAGGCGGCCAGAGCTCTCGGCATCGGAACCGTGTTCGGTGCCGAACTATCGCTCGACAGCGACCGATCCAGGGCCGGAGCAACCGACCCCGACGGCACTCATCTGTTGGTGCTCGCCCGCGGTCAAGAGGGGTATCGACGGCTCTCGCGTCGGATCGCGGCCGCGCACCTGGCCGGTGGGGTCAAAGGCAAGCCGCAGTACGACATCGACGAGCTCACCGAAGCTGCAGGCGGGCACTGGCAGATTCTCACCGGTTGCCGGAAGGGTCATGTTCGGCAGGCACTCTCGCGCGGTGGTCCGGAGGCGGCCGAGGCCGCACTGCGCACTCTCGTCGACCGCTTCGGTCCCGACCGCGTGACCGTCGAACTCACCCGGCACGGAGTTGCCGACGACGACGAGCGCAACGATGCGCTCGCGGCACTGGCTCGCAAGTACAGCCTTCCGATGATCGCGACCACGGCCGCGCACTACGCGAGTCCGCGCAGCAGGAGGTTGGCCATGGCAATGGCTGCGGTACGTGCGCGCAGCAGCTTGGACGAGGCCGCCGGTTGGATGGCACCGACAGGCGGCGCACATCTTCGGTCCGGGGCGGAGATGGCCGAATTGTTCGAGCACTATCCGGGCGCGGTACGCGGTGCCGTCGAGCTCGGTCGTGAGTGCTCGTTCGATCTGAAACTGATCGCGCCACGCCTGCCGCCGTTCGAGGTGCCCGACGGTTACACCGAGATCAGTTATCTGCGGCGACTCACGTTCGAGGGCGCGGCCCGACGCTATGGCCCGCAATCGGCGAATCCGGCGGCGTATTCGCAGCTCGAATACGAACTCGACATCATCGAGCGGCTCGAGTTCCCGGGCTACTTTCTGGTGGTCCACGACATCGTCCATTTCTGCAAGACACACGACATTCTCTGTCAGGGAAGAGGTTCGGCAGCGAACTCTGCTGTCTGCTACGCCATCGGCATCACCAACGTCGACCCGGTGGCCAACAAGTTGCTGTTCGAGCGGTTCCTGGCACCCGAACGCGACGGCCCACCCGATATCGACATCGACATCGAATCGGATCGCCGCGAGGAGGCGATCCAGCACGTCTACGCCAAGTACGGCCGTACCCATGCCGCTCAGGTGGCCAACGTCATCACCTACCGCGGCAAGTCCTCGGTACGAGACATGGCCCGCGCACTCGGCTTCTCGCAGGGGCAACAGGACGCGTGGAGCAAGCAGATCACCCGCTGGTCCGGAATCGGTGATCAGGAAGGTGACGGTATTCCCGAGTCGGTTCTCCAACTCGCGCGGCAGATCGAGGGGTTCCCGCGGCACCTCGGCATTCACTCCGGCGGCATGGTGATCTGCGATCGGCCGATCGCAGATGTCTGCCCGGTGGAGTGGGCGACGATGGAGAATCGCAGTGTGCTGCAGTGGGACAAAGACGATTGTGCTGCAGTGGGTTTGGTGAAGTTCGACATGCTCGGGCTGGGCATGCTCTCGGCTCTGCACTACATGATGGACCTGATCGCCGAGCACAAGGGCATCGACATCGACCTCGCCTCGATCGACCTGTCCGAGCCCGAGGTGTACGAGATGCTTCAACGAGCCGATTCGGTGGGGGTGTTCCAGGTCGAATCCCGCGCGCAGATGGCCACTCTGCCGAGGCTCAAGCCACGTAACTTCTACGATCTGGTGGTCGAGGTCGCCCTGATCCGTCCCGGTCCGATCCAGGGTGGTTCGGTGCACCCGTACATCAAGCGTCGCAACGGGCTGGAGCCGGTGATCTTCGAGCACCCGTCGCTCAAGAAGGCACTCGATCGAACTCTCGGAGTTCCGCTGTTCCAGGAACAGCTGATGCAGATGGCCATCGATGTCGCCGGTTTCAGTGCCGCCGACGCAGATCAATTGCGTCGTGCCATGGGATCGAAGCGATCACCGGAGAAGATGGAGCTGCTGCGCGGGCGATTCTACGACGGGATGCGCGATCTGCACGGCATCACCGGTGAGGCTGCCGACCGAATCTACGAAAAGCTGTCGGCATTCGCCAATTTCGGCTTCCCCGAGAGTCATTCGCAGAGTTTTGCCTCGTTGGTCTTCTATTCGTCGTGGTTCAAGTTGCATCATCCGGCGGCCTTCTGTGCAGGCTTGCTGCGCGCCCAGCCGATGGGTTTCTACTCACCGCAGTCCTTGGTCGCCGATGCCAGGCGGCACGGCGTGCTGGTACACGGTGCCGACGTGAATGCCAGTCTCGGTCATGCGAATCTCGAGGGAGACGGCCTCGAGATTCGCATGGGGTTGGCCGATGTGAAGTTCATCGGTACCGCACTGGCTCAGAAGATCGTCGATGCTCGGAACTCGCACGGGCCGTACGTCTCGTTCCTGGATCTGACCGGTCGTGTCGAACTGTCGGTTGCGCAGGCGGAAGCACTGGCCACGGCCGGCGCACTAGGGTGTTTCGGCATCACACGTCGAGAGGCGTTGTGGGCTGCCGGCGCGGCCGCGGGGGAGCGGCCTGGTCTTCTCCCCGGCATCGGCGCGTCGACGAAAGCGCCTGCGCTGCCGGGTATGACGGACCTCGATCTGGCGTCGGCCGATGTCTGGGCAACCGGGGTCTCGCCGAATTCCTACCCCACCCAATTCTTTCGAGATCGGCTCGAATCTCTCGGGGTGGTTCCTGCGAATCGGCTGCTGCAGATCCCCGATGGAGACCGAGTCCTCGTCGGCGGTGCGGTGACGCATCGCCAGCGGCCTTCCACTGCCGGAGGCGTCACGTTCATCAACCTCGAGGACGAAACCGGCATGGTCAACGTGGTGTGCTCGGTGGGATTGTGGGCCAAGTACCGCAAGTTGGCAATCACGGCTCCGGCGTTGCTCATTCGAGGCAAAGTGCAGAACGCAGAGGGCGCGGTGACCGTGGTGGCAGACCATCTGCAACTGATGGATCTGCGAGTCGCATCCAGGTCGAGGGACTTTCGTTGACCGGGCCGCACCGCTCGCGTGCACAATCGAGTGGTGAAGCTGCTGCTGATTGCCGACACTCATCTCCCGAAGCGTGCTCGCGACCTGCCCGACGAAGTGTGGTCGGCTGTCGACGACGCAGATGTCGTGATCCATGCCGGTGATTGGGTGGACCTCGCATCGTTCGAGGCACTGTCGCAGCGGTCGCGTTCTCTGGTCGCGTGCTGGGGGAACAACGACGGTGACGAGTTGCGGGCTCTGATGCCCGAGCGCGCCGACGTCTTGCTCGGCGGAGTTCGGTTCACCGTGGTGCACGAGACCGGTGCCGCGACGGGCCGTGAACGACGCATGGCGGCGGCATACCCGGAGGCGGACGTCCTCGTGTTCGGGCACAGTCACATACCGTGGGACACCTTCGCGGACAACGGTCTACGGCTGCTCAACCCTGGATCTCCTACGGATCGGCGTCGGCAACCGTTCTGCACCTACATGACGGCCGTTGCCGAGAACGGGGCGCTCGACGAAGTCGAACTGCACCGCATCGCACCTCGTTAGTGGCAGCCGAGGCGTTCACATACCGCCGGCCACCCGAACGACGGTTCCGGTGGCGTACCGCGCATCGGCGGAGAGCAGCCACGACACCGCACCGGCAATCTCGTCCGGCACACCTGGGCGACCGAGGGGGATGTTCGACGCCATCTTCTGCGGCCGTTGTCGATCTCGGTGGAAGTCGGTTTCGATGATTCCGGGTGCCACTGCATTGACCCGAATATTTTGCGCGGCAACCTCTTTGGACAGACCCACGGTCAGTGTATCGACCGCAGCCTTGGCTGCCGCGTAGTGCACGTACATTCCGGGGCTACCGAGGGTGGCGGCAGCAGAGGACATGTTGACGATTGCTCCACCCGATTCGGCCATCGCTGCGATCGCATATTTGCAGCAGGTGATCACCCCGATCAAGTTGACATCGAGGTCTGCTCTGATGGTCTCGATGTCGTTGTCCACCAGCATCCCGACGGCGCGTGCCGAGCCCGCGTTGTTCACCAATCCGGTGAGGGTGCCGATCTCCGCGGCCGCGGCGAACAGGGCGGAGACCGCCTGCTCGTCGGTGGTGTCGGCGCATACCGCGACCACAGTTCGGCCGGATGTCGACAACTCGGTGGCGAGTCTCTCGGCAGCGACGGCATCGGAACGGTAGCCGATCACCACATCGTGCCCGTCGGCAGCCAACCGTCGGGACACGGCGGCACCGATCCCGCGGCTGCCACCGGTGACGATGGTCAAGGGAGCGCTCATCGTTCGACAATAGCCACCGTGGAGAGGGCACAATTGCGGAAGCACCAACCGCATTCGACGGAAGGAGGTCTGTGATGATCGATCGGCCGGAGTTGGCCGCTTTTCTTCGGCAGCGGCGTGAGTCGTTGCAGCCCGAGGACATCGGCCTTCCACGCGGACAGCGCAGGCGAACGCAGGGCCTTCGACGCGAGGAGGTCGCCGAACTGTGCCATATGTCGACCGACTACTACGCCCGGCTCGAACGTGGGTCCGGTCCGGCGCCGTCGGAGCAGATGATTGCGTCGATCGCGCAGGGTTTGCACCTGTCGCTGGGCGAGCGTGATCACGTGTTCCGCCTCGCCGGGCACGCTCCTCCTGTGCGCGGGATCTCGACCGACCACATCAGCCCAGGATTGCTGCGGATACTGGACCGACTGAACGACACCCCCGCCGAGATCGTGTCCGAGCTCGGTGAAACTCTGCGCCAGACGCCGCTGGGCGCGGCATTGACCGGCGATGCGTCGTTGCGCACCGGGCCGAACCGGAGTCTGGGATATCGCTGGTTCACCGACCCCGCTACCCAGCAGTCGTACCCGCCCGACGAGCGTGCCGTGCTGTCTCGGGTGTATGCGTCGGGGCTGCGCGAGATCGTCACTCTTCGCGGGCCGGACTCGACAGCAGCGCATCTGGCCGCCGAGCTGCACGAGGTCAGCGAGGAGTTCCGAACCCTGTGGGAGAAGCGCGAAGTGGGGGTGCATCCACCCGAGTCCAAGCGGTTCCTGCACCCGACGGTCGGCATGTTGCAACTGAACTGCCAGACCCTTCTCGACCCGGAGCAAGCGCATCGGCTGTTGGTGTACACGGCAGTACCCGGCAGCGAGAGCTACGCCAAATTGGAACTGCTCGCGGTGGTGGGAACACAGGTCCTGTCCTGACTCGGTGCAGGGTGTCGGAGTATCAGTGGATCGGGAAGTCCTGGATAAGCCCGAAACGGTAGTCGAACATGGGTTCTGCACGTCCGAGCCGGACGATCACAACACCCGAGGAGCTTGATATGGGCCGCATCGCAGATCTATCCATCCCCGACCTGACCGGCAAGCGCGCCGTCGTCACGGGAGCCAGTGACGGGATCGGCACGGTCATCGCGACGCGGCTCGCGCGGGCCGGAGCAGAGGTCGTCATGCCGGTGCGCTCTGCCGCCAAGGGGGAGCGCGCAGCCGAGTCGATCCGGGCTTCGGTACCCGGCGCGCAGGTCAGCACCCGCGAGTTGGACCTGTCGTCACTGAATTCGGTTACAGCGCTGGCGAGCCAGCTCGTCTCCGAAGGACGGCCGATCGATGTGCTCGTCAACAACGCAGGAGTCATGCAGCCACCCGAGCGCCAAGTCACTCAGGACGGATTCGAGCTGCAGTTCGGAACCAACCACCTCGGTCATTTCGCACTCACCCTGGCCCTGTTGCCGCTTCTTCGGGCCGGTCGTGCGCGAGTTACCCATCAGACGAGCATCGCGGCGCGATCGGGGACCATCAACTGGGACGACCTGAACTGGGAGCGTTCCTACGACGTCATGAAGGCATACAGTCAGTCGAAGCTCGCGGTGGCCTTGTTCGCTCGCGAACTCGACGCACGCAGCAGGGCCGGTGGGTGGGGAATCGCCAGCAACATGGCCCATCCCGGAATTTCACCGACCAATCTGCTTGCGGCCCAACCAGGTCTGGGGCGTCCGAAAGACTCTGCGGGACGACGGCTCATCGGTGTTCTTGCCCGCGTCGGCATCGCAGGAACAGTGGACAGCGCCGCGCAACCGGGCGTTATCGCCGCGGCGGGTACAGCCTCGCGCGGTGATCAGTTCGTCGGTCCCACCCGGTTGATCGGTGGACCGCCGGCCGAGGTCGGGCTGTGGAAGCCACTGCGCAACATGGACGACGCACGCCGGCTGTGGGAAGCGTCCGAAGAGCTGACCGGTGCGCGACTCTCGTCGTGAAGCGATCGACTTCGACTGCGTCGCATCGAGTGTCAGCGGGGTGTCGGCGCGGGTTCCCGGGCATGGTCGACCAAATCGTGCACCAACCCGATGATGACATCCATCTGAGCGATCACCTCGACGCGTAGACGATCCTGCTCTTCCTCGGGCATGTCCGGTGAGTCGGGCCGGTCGAGAGACATCAGTAGGTCGATGTTCGTCCGCAGTGCCGTCAACGGCTGCATCAGTTCGGCACCTGCATCGACGATCAACTGCCCTTGGCGTTCTCGCGATCGCGACAGCGCTGCCAACATTTCGTTGAAGCTGTTGGCGAGTGAGGCCAGTTCGTCGTCTCCGTTGACGTCGATCGGCTCGAAACTTCCAGTTCTGGCGACTCTTTCGGTGCCGGCACGGAGGCGTCGGACCGGTCGGAGTCCGGTTCGGGCAACAGCGGCACCGGCGACACCGGCCAGCGCTACGAGGAATGCCCCGACGATAACGAGTGCAAGTGTGAGCTTGGCGAGCAGTGGTGACGCTTCGCTGAGCGATTCGGCCACCATGATTGTTGCGCCTGAGTCGGTGCGTTGGGCCGAGAGGTAGTAGCCACGGACCTCACGCAGCGACCGATCGACGCTACCGTCGACGACAGATTGTTCAGGGCCGTCCAGGGTGCCGTCCGAGTTGATGAACGGTTCGCTACCGTTCGTCGACGTCACCAACGCGCCGTCGCTCGTCACCAGCGCTACTTTTACCTTGGTGCCCTCGGTGTCTTCGATGCCGAAGCCGAGCAAACCGGCAGGCAGGCCGGATGTCGCGCTGGCGATGATGGCGTCGCTGTTGCGGCCGACGCGGTCGATGATCTGCGAACGTAAGGCTTGCTCCGCAACGAGATAGATCGCCAGCGCGCTCACGGCTACGGCGAGGGCCGCCACACTCATCGTCAACACTCGTATCCGGCCGTGCAGCGACAGCGCCCTAGGGCGAGCGGCCGCGCGCGAATTCCTCATTTTTCGAGTATGCCGGTCGGCGCGAGTCCATGACTCCGCAGACCAGTCCAGAGTGTCGGGGTGATGGAGCAGAGCGCGGTGGGTGAGGGGTTCGACGCAGTTGCTCAGGGTCGCCGGTCGGCGGGCGCGTTGCCTTCGTCCCATCGTTGCGCCCATTGCCATAGTGGTTCCAGTGCCGGCCCCAGCTCGTCGCCGAGTTCGGTCAGGCGATAGGTCCCATCCGAGTCTTTCAGTAGCACTCGCGCATCGACGAGCGTGCGCAGTCGGGTGGCGAGAACGCTGGACGAGACGTCGTCGGTTCGTCGCCTGAGTTCGAGGAACCCGAGCGGCCCGTCGCGTAGTTCCCACAAAATGCGCATGTTCCATCGCTGCCCCAGGAGATCGAGCACGGCCATCATCGATCGGCGGGGTGCGTTTGCCATTTCCATCGCGCTTCATCATAGTGGTTCGAAAATCGAAGCAGTTCGAAAATCGAAGCTCGAGGAGGATCTCGATGACCCGACGTATGGCAGGAAAGTCGGTGTTGATCACCGGCGCATCCCGTGGCATCGGAGCCGAAGCCGCGGTGCAGCTGGGTGCGGAAGGTGCGATGGTTGCAGTGAACTACCGAGAGAAGAAGCGCAGGGCCGACGCCGTGGTGCGAACGATCGAGGAGGGTGGGGGGCGAGCTCTGGCTGTCGGAGCCGACGTCACCGATCCAGTCGCAATCGAGGCGATGCTCGACTCGGTTGTCACCGAGTTCGGCGCTCTCGATGTACTGGTGCTCAACGCATCCGGTGGACTCGAGCTCGGTGCCGATCCCGGCTACGCGATGAGCATCAACCGCGACGCCCAGGTTGCATTGGCTCGCGCGGCCACTGGTCGGATGAAGCCCGGCTCGCGCATCGTTTTCCTCACCAGTCATCAGGCGCATTTTCACGGCCGAAAGCCGGTGCCTGTCGAGTACGAGCCCATTGCCGCCAGCAAGCGTGCAGGAGAAGACGCCCTGCGCGACTCGATTCCCCACTTCGAGAGTCGAGGCATCGAATTGGTCGTCGTCTCGGGAGACATGATCGAGGGCACGATCGTCGTCACTCTGCTGGAACGCCGCAACCCCGACGCGGTGGCCGCTCGTACCGCTCACGGTGCGCTTCCGACAGTCGCCGAATTCGCTACGGCTGTGGTGGAAGCATGCGCCGATCCGATCGAAAAATCAGGGCATGTCGTCTACGTCGGCGGAGCCGATTACCTCGAGCAGTAGCTGCGGGTAATCGGCTCCGTTCGACGACGGGAGATCGTGTCCCCGAAGATCAGCTACCGAGGACGCAGAACTGGCCGCTGGAAAGATTCAGAGCGAGAGACAGCGGGCCGACGCAATCGACACCCTGACCTTCGGATGTAGCACCGGATCCCCACCCGGCGACGGCGAGAGTCGTTTGGCCGGCGTCGGCCCACGAGTGTGCGATGCCCCCGCCGAGCGCGAGAGCGTAGGCCGTACCCGCATTCTTGCTGGCTCCGAGTGCGACGCCGTATCCGTTGGCGTAGGTGGTCGTTGCGCCTGGGCCGTCGTTGACGCTGACCGCGGTACCGCTGTCAGCAGCACCGGCGGTGGCACGGCCGGTGCCCTCCGAGGTGGCGCCGCAGCTGGCGGTGCCGTCGACCTGGATGTCGTTGGCCGAGGGCGGAGACACGCAGTTGACGGGGGCAGCCGACGCGGTGCCGGCACCCACCAGCGCCGCGGCGGTCATTCCTGAGCCGAGGGCGAATATTGCTGCGGTGCGGGCAATTCGGCTACCGAACCGACTCGACGTGCGCGTGGTGGAGGAGGAGGACGAAGAACGGCGGGGCTGGGAAACAGAGAACAACAGAAAGCTCCTTCACGAGCGAAACGGGTCGGTGCGGCACACGGTACCCCGCTCGAGTCGTTCACGGCAGCAACCTGCTCGGTTTGTGTAACGGTGCCGCCGACATCCGGGAATGAATCGTCGTGGAAGTCCGGTTTTGCGTACCCTTGCCGGAGCTGTCGTGGCCGCCGGTGGTGCGTTCGCGGCACTGTCCTTCGCTTCGGTCGATAAATCGAATTCTGTTCCTTCGCTTGATATTTCGGTGTTCGCATCAGGGTTGTCCGTCACGCCCGAGTCGGTACTCGGCGGGGCGGGGGCGCAAGCGCCGATGCCCGCCGATCGCAAGGAAATCGTTACCGACAGCTACCGCCCGCCGCTGTGGCGCAGACGCGTCGAACACTGCCGATCTCATCGAGACCGGATCGTCAGTGTCGAGCCGTGGGGGCACGTGTGACGGTTCGTTGTCACAGACGATCGGCCTGCCCATTTATCGACGCTCACAATTGATTTCGCGTCCGAGGAAGGGGGTGGCACGCCCGAACCGGTCCGGGCTTCGGCCTGACCTCGCGGCGTCAGGGACCGGTTGTACCGCCGTACCTAGCAATCTTGTATTCGGTTGCCACCAGCGAGAGCTGCAGTTCGCGGATGCGGCGTCGAACGGTGTCTCGATGCTCGACGAGCATGTCGAGTCGTTCCGGAACGGTGTGCTCTCCGCCGTCGACGAGCTCGACGTAGTGCTGCAAGTCGCGCATCGGCATTCCCGACAGCCGCATGCGGGTGAGAAACACGAGTCTACGAATGGCTACGTTGTCGTAGCTGCGATGGTCGAGCCCGTCGCGGGCCACCTCGATCAGACCGCACCGTTCGTAGTACCGAAGGGTGTGTGCGGAGATATCGAGCAACTCGGAAACCTCTGAGATGCCGAGTGGTTCGGAGAGCTCTCCGGGCTCGATCAGCTCGTGTACCAGTTCGACGGTCAGCGGTGCGTCCGAATCCGCCGCGGCTGCCAGCGCCCTGTTCATCAAGTCCGTCGTCGCCATGAGTACAGAAGATAGTCCGGCGAGCGGTGTCAGACCGGCCGGACAGATTCGGGAACACCCGGGAAATCCGCACCGGCACTCGCCTCGGCATGGGTCTCGAGTGAGGCGAGCTCCCGCCGGTAGGACTCGCGCAGCCGTCGGACGGCCTCGCGTCCCAGCGGAATACGAAGGGGAGCCGAGTCGGCCTCGACCAGGTCACGGATGATTCGCGCCGCGCGGTGAGGATCACCTTCCTGTCGTCCGTTCGCGGCGAGCATGTCGGTTCTCATCGCGCCGAGAGCGTCGGCGTACGCATCTGTGGACGCAGCGCGCTCGAGTACGTCGGCACTGTTGAAACCGGTCCGAAAGCGACTCGGCTCGACGATCAGAACTCGAATCCCGAACGGTGCGACCTCGCCGGCCAGTGCCTCCGACCAACCCTCCAGTGCAAATTTTCCAGCCGAGTAGGAACCGGCTCCAGGGAATGAGATGCGGCCGCCCTGGCTACTCATCTGCTCGATCGTTCCTGCGCGACGCGCACGCATTCCCGGCAGTACGGCCCTGGTCAGGGCGGCGGGTCCGACGACATGCTGTTCGAGCATGTCGCGCAGTCGTGCGTCGTCGATTTCCTCGGCCGCACCGATCTGCCCGACGCCGCCGTTGTTGACGAGTACGTCGACCCGTCCGAATCGATCGATCGTCCTCTCGACGACGGTCGGCGCGGACTCGGTGTCTCGTACGTCGAAAGCCATGGGCAGTAGCGACTTCGGGTACTCGGCCATCAGGTCGCCGAGTCGTTCGGGGCGTCGCATGGCCGCGACGACGGTGTCGCCCGCTTCCAGGGCCGCTACGGTGAGCGCCCGTCCCAACCCGGACGATGCTCCGGTGACGAGCCAGGTACGTGGTGAATCGGTCCGTTGTGCTGCAGATGTCATGAAACGCACGCTAGGGGTTCGAGCGCACTCGAACGCAAACTCCTCAGACGCTGCCCTCGTACCCGTGTTGCCGCCATGCCTCGTACATCGTCACAGCCGCTGCGTTGGCGAGGTTGAGCGATCGACGGCCGGGAATCATCGGTATGCGAAGGCGGTCGCTCACGTGCGGGTCGTCGAGGACCTCGTCGGGGAGTCCTGTGGGTTCCGGTCCGAAGAGGAGAACATCGCCGGGCTCGTACGCAACGTCGGCGTACGAGCGTGTGGCGTGGGCGGTGTAGGCGAACACTCGCGTCGGTGCCAGAGCCGACCAGGCCGACGGCAGGTCTCGGTGCACGGTGACGGACGCCAGATCGTGGTAGTCCAAGCCGGCCCGTTTGAGCTTCGGCTCGGACATGTCGAAGCCGAGCGGACCCACCAGGTGCAGCTCGCATCCGGTGCCGGCGACCAGGCGAATTGCATTGCCGGTGTTCTGGGGGATTCGGGGCTCGAAGAACATCAGTCGAAACACCCGGTTCACTCTGCCACCACGAACCGGGGAAGTATGGGGCAGGTGGACGACGAGCAGATCATCGGTGAAGATTTTTCCGACACTCGATTGGACGGGCAGGAGTGGAACGGCAGGAAATTCGTCCGGTGCACCTTCCGCGATGCCGACATGAGTGGAGTGCGAACCGAGTCGGTCGTGTTCACCGAATGCGATTTCACCGGCACCGACCTGACCGAATCGATCCACACGAACTCTGCATTTCGATCGTGCACCTTCACTCGGACGAACTTGCAGCACAGCACATTTCGTCACTCGACCATGATGGGTTCGGTGTTCGTGGACAGTCGGATGCGGCCCGCGACCTACGACGAGGTCGATTTCACTCTCGCGGCGTTGGGGAACGTCGACCTGCGCGGTCTCGACCTCACGGGGTGTCGAATGCGGGAGGCGAACCTGGTGTCTGCAGATTTTCGGAAAGCAACAGTGCGCTCGGTCGACTTCGCTGGAGCCCGCACCGTCGACGCCAAGTTCGACGAGGCCGACCTGCGCGGAGCCGTCGCCGATCCGTCCCTGTGGGTGAGCGCGAGTGTGCGGGGTGCCAAGATCGAGCTGATGCAGGCCGTGGCATACGCCGGAGCGCACGGTCTCGTCGTGGAGGGTTGACGCGGTCTTCGGACCGGCGCGGCGCGGTCGACCTCGAGCCTGGAACAATGGCCGGGTGACTGCAACGATTCTCGATGGCAAAGCGACCCGTGACGAGATATTCGTCGATCTCACCGCCCGCGTGGCAGCGCTCCGTGAGAAGGGCATAACCCCAGGGCTGGCCACTGTCCTGGTGGGAGACGACCCGGGTTCTGCGGCGTACGTCCGAGGCAAGCACAACGACTGCGCCAAGGTCGGGATCACCTCGATTCGTCGCGATCTACCCGCGGACATCACCCAGTCGGATCTCGAAGCAGTGATCGACGAACTCAACGCCAACCCCGAGTGCACCGGATACATCGTGCAGCTGCCGCTGCCGAAGCATCTCGACGAGAATGCTGCTCTGGAGCGGATCGATCCGGACAAGGACGCCGACGGCCTACATCCGATCAACCTGGGCCGTTTGGTGCTCGGTAAGGACGCCGCGCTGCCGTGTACCCCTCGCGGGATCGTGCACCTGCTGCGTCGTTACGACGTGGCCCTCGACGGTGCGCACGCGGTGGTCATCGGCCGCGGCGTCACGGTCGGTCGGCCTATCGGGCTGTTGCTCACGAGACGGTCGGAGAACGCCACGGTGACGTTGTGCCACACAGGAACTCGCGATCTTGCCGCCGAGGTCTCCCGTGCCGACATCATCGTTGCCGCCGCCGGAGTTCCGGGATTGATCACCGCGGACATGGTCAAGCCCGGTGCTGCCGTCCTCGATGTCGGTGTGACCCGCACCGAGGACGGATTGCGCGGGGACGTCGCCGACGGTGTTGCCGAGGTAGCAGGTTTCCTCTCGCCCAACCCCGGTGGTGTCGGACCTCTGACGCGAGCCTTCCTGCTCACCAATGTCGTCGAGCGCGCCGAGCGCACCGCAGCCGAGAGCTGAGCGATCCGAGGATGAACGCCGCCGAGGATTCGCGAGCTGAATCCGACCAGGGGTTTCGTGCAGCGGTAGCACGTAACCTACCGATCGTTGCGGTGTCGGTCGTCGTGCTTGCCGCGCTCGTTCTGGTGCTGGCGGATCGCTGGCGGCGCGGCGCGTTCATCTTCGGATGTGCGGCGCTACTGGCCGCGGTGCTGCGATTGTGCCTGCCCGAATCTCGGGTCGGAACCCTGAGCGTGCGCAGTCGCGGATTCGACGTGCTCGCGTTGGGCTGCGTCGGCGGAGCGATCGTGTTCTTGTCGCTGTCGATCGACCCACTGGGCACCGACTGATACCAGGAGCGGACCCTGGGGGAGCGACCGGACCAGGGTCCGTCGGTGTCAGCGGCGTCCGAGGCGAGCGAGTTCCATCGTCTCGGCGAGCAGTTTCGCCACCGAGTCGGCTTCGGTGAGGAAGCCGTCGTGACCGTCGCGAGATTGGATCACTTCGAGTCCGCGGCACTGTGGGAGTTCGCGAGCGATCTCCTTCTGCAAGCGCAGTGGATACAGACGATCCGAATCGACGCCGCCGACGATGGTCGGAACCGGTACCGACGCAAGAGCTTCGGCTACACCGCCGCGGCCACGACCCACATCGTGACGGTTCATTGCCTCGGTGAGTAGGACATATGTCGCCGCGTCGAATCGATTGACCAGCTTTGCGGCCTGGTGCTCGAGGTAGCTCTGCACCGAGTAGCGACCGCCGGCCCACGGATCCTCGTCGTTCTGCGCAGAGTTGCCGAACCGAATGTCGAGTTCGCTCTCGGTGCGATACGTCAGATGCGCGATGCGTCGTGCGATACCCAGTCCGGCCGTCGGAGATGTTCCGGTGGCGTGGTAGTTGCCACCGAGCCAACCCGGATCCGCCTTGATCGCGGCGATCTGCGTTGTCTGCGTGCCGATCTGGTCGGCTGTTGCCCGGGCTCCGACTGCCAGAATCAGTGCCGCCGCCACTCGATCGGGGCGACTGACGATCCATTCGAGGGTGCGCATGCCGCCCATCGAACCGCCGACGACTGCGGCGAAGCGGTCGATGCCCAGGGCGTCGGCGACGGCTGCCTCGGCCGCGACCTGGTCGCGGATGGAGATCTCGGGGAACGTCGAACCGTACGGTGTGCCGTCGGGCGAGATGCTGCTCGGTCCGGTGGTGCCGCCGCACCCGCCGAGCACGTTGGTTGCCACTACGCACCACTCGTCGGTGTCGATAGGGCGCCCGGGTCCGACCATTCCGTTCCACCAACCGGGCAGCGCATGATCTGCATCCGGCGGACCGGACACATGCGAATCGCCCGTCAGGGCGTGTTCGACGAGCACGACATTGCTGCGGTCGGTGGCGAGTTCGCCCCACCGCTGCACCGCCACGGTGACCTGGGGGATGCGAGCGCCGTTCTCGAGATCGAGACCGCCGATGTCGATGGTGCCCAGCCGCCCGTCCGGAGACGGAAGAACCGCCTCCGGACGAACGCCTGTGTCGCAGCTGTGACTCAAGATGCCGCCGCGCTGAAGCCGACCTCGAGATCGGCGATGATGTCGTCGATTCCCTCGATTCCCACGGCCAGACGAACCAGACCCGGCGTCACGCCCGATGCCAACTGCTCGTCGGGAGTCAGCTGGGAATGGGTGGTGGACGCGGGATGGATGACGAGTGAGCGCACGTCTCCGATGTTAGCGACGTGACTGTGCAGTGTGAGCGCGTTGACGAACTTCTTGCCCGCGTCCACTCCGCCCTTCAACTCGAATGCGACGATCGCACCCTGCCCCTTGGGCAACAACTCCTGGCCGCGTCGGTACCACGGCGACGATTCGAGTCCGGCGTAGTTGATCGAGACGACGTCGTCGCGGCCGGCGAGGAACTCCGCCACCTTCTGTGCGTTCGCCACGTGCCGCTCGATTCGGAGGCTCAACGTCTCGATACCTTGGCTGATGAGGAAGGCGTTGAACGGGGAGACCGCCGCACCGATGTCACGCAGCAACTGCACGCGTGCTTTCAATGCGAATGCAGGCGCGCCGAGATCGGCGAAGACCACACCGTGGTAGCTCGGATCCGCGGTGGTGAAGTTGGGGTGACGGCCCTGCGTCCAATCGAAGGTGCCACCGTCGACGATGACGCCCGCGATCGCCGTGCCGTGCCCGCCCAGGTACTTGGTCGCCGAATGCACGACGATGTCGGCACCGTGCTTCAACGGCTGCAGCAGGTACGGCGTCGCCACCGTGTTGTCCACGATCAACGGGATGCCGTTCTCGTGGGCCACCGCCGAGATGCCGGGGATATCGAGAATGTCGTTCTTCGGGTTGGAGATCGATTCGCCGTAGAACGCCTTGGTCGACGGCGTGATCGCGGCTCGCCACTGCTCGAGATCATCGGGATCGTCGACGAACGAGACGGTGATGCCCAGCTTGGGGAGCGTGTAGTGGAAGAGGTTGTATGTACCGCCGTACAGCCGCGGGCTCGAGACGATGTGGTCGCCTGCCTCCGCAAGATTGAGAATCGCGAACGTCTCGGCCGCCTGACCCGACGCGAGCAACAGTGCCGCGACGCCACCCTCGAGAGCGGCGATGCGCTGCTCCACGACGTCCTGGGTGGGGTTGATGATGCGGGTGTAGATGTTGCCCGGCTCTGCGAGTCCGAACAATGCGGCCGCGTGATCGGTGTTGTCGAACGTGTACGAGGTGGTCTGGTAGATCGGCAATGCGCGGGCGTTGGTAGCGCCGTCCGGGGTCTGACCCGAGTGGATCTGCTTGGTCTCGAAACTCCAGTTGGCCGCCGGGTCGGTGAACGGATCCTCGGTGGGTGCTCCGGTGGCGTCGACGATGTCGGGGGTCGAATCGGTCATGGCTGGTGATACTCCGTTTTCTGAGACGAGTCTGTCTGAGACGAATCGAATGTCGAATGATGCTCGAGAAGTCGAGCGTTACGGGGCGTATCGGTACAGCAACACATGAGAGAACCTCCTGACAGGCCTCGGCCCCAGGAGGCCGAAGATTCAGTGGGTCCGCTGCCTGCGGACCCGCGCTTGTCGATTCGGCACTCGGCGTGCCGAATCGGCCCGGTCGTTCACCCGGGGCACCCCACCGCGGTTGGAGGGTTGCCGGCCAGCAAGCCGGGGCTCGATGCTGGCACTCATGACCTGGCGAAGATCTTAGCGGGTGCGGACGTGTCGCAGGAACAAGGGCTCGGTGCGGCGGCCGGTGGGACTCGAGCAGATGCTCGGGTGAGGACAATCACCGCGCTGCGACTCGAAAACAGGTTGCCCGAGGGAAGACAATGGTCGGGTTGGCTGTTCTCTTACTCGGTTGCGCTCTGCTGAATCGATTCGGCCGGCCGCCGTTCCTGTTGCTCGATTCCCCGATCGAAACGAAGGTAGTACCGCTGTGACTGTCACCGATTCCGCTCTTTCCCGAGTCAGCGCTGTGCGCGGCAAGGTCTCGAGTGGTCTGAGTGTCAGTCATCGACCGCACTCGACCCGTCGCAGGCTCGCCATGTTGGCCCTGTCCATCGGCGGCTTCGGCATCGGCACCACGGAATTCGCGTCGATGGGATTGCTGCCGGACATCGCCACCACGATGGGGATCTCCGAGCCCTCCGCGGGCCACATGATCTCTGCCTACGCGCTCGGCGTGGTGGTCGGTGCGCCCACCATCGCTGCCCTGGCCGCGCGCGTTCCTCGGCGGATGTTGCTGCTGGTGTTGATGGTCGCCTTCACTCTGGGCAACCTCGGAACGGTGTTCGCACCCAGTTTCAACGAGCTCGTCGCCTCGCGATTCGTCGCGGGCCTGCCGCACGGTGCGTACTTCGGAGTGGCCGCCCTGGTGGCTGCCCATCTCGCCGAACCAGGTAAACGGGCCAAAGCCGTCGCGATGGTGATGATGGGTCTCTCGGTCGCCAACGTCGTCGGCGTACCGGTGGCAACCTGGATCGGGCAGGCGCTGGGTTGGCGCAGTGCGTTCGCTCTCGTGGCGGTCATCGGAGCCCTCACCGTCGCCGCGCTCGCTGTGTGGATGCCGCGACTCGACGCCATGCCGACCACCAGCCCCATCACCGAGCTCGGTGCACGGCGCCGCAGCCAGGTGTGGATGACCCTGTTCGTGGGCATCGTCGGATTCGGTGGCATGTTCGCGGTGTACACCTACATCGCGTCGACGTTGACCGATGTCGCCGGTCTCGCTCGCGCGCTCGTTCCGGTCGCCCTGATGATCTACGGACTCGGAATGGTCGCCGGCAACTACGCCGGTGGCTGGTTGGCAGACCGGTACCAGCTCAAGGGCACCTTCGTCGGGCTGGCCGCGACCGCAGTGTTCCTGGCGCTGTTCGTGGCAGCGGCACACAATCCGATCACTGCTCTGCTACTGGTGTTTCTGATCGGCGCATCCGGCTCCTCGGTGGTTCCCGGTCTGCAGACGAGGTTGATGGACGTGGCCGAGGACGCCCAGACGCTGGCCGCATCGCTGAACCACGCCGCATTCAACCTGGCCAATGCCATCGGTGCGGCAGTCGGTGGTGCCGTGATCGCCGCCGGCTTCGGCTACACGGCACCCGCCGCTGTCGGCTCCGGCCTGGCGGTGGCCGGCCTCGGTGTGCTGGCCACCGCCATGTGGATGGACAAGCGCGCGGCCGCACGTTAGGCCGCCAGGTCCTGTCAGCTGGTGATCGTCGCTGCCGTTCCGCCGAGTGCTTCGGTCAGCGCTGGGGTCAGCTTGTCGATGACGTACGGCAGGCTCAGCACGCTGGTGAAGTAGATCGCACCGGCCGTCACCCCGTCGGTGAAGACCAGGTTGCCGTCCTGCACCGGCTCCAGTGCGTTGTACACCGCTTCTTTCTCCAACTGGGCGCGGTCGCCGGGTCCTTCGGTTCCCCAGATCAGCACGTCGGCGACGTTGAGTACAGACAGGTTCTCCAGCGGAATACTGGCCTGAGCGCTACCGTCGGCCGGAACGTACGCGTCGATGTCGTCGGGGATCGCGAAGCCGAGCTTGGTGAGAAAGTCTGTGCTCAGTCCGTCCTGGTACGCAATCGCCTTGCCCTCGTAGAACGCGTTCTGCAAGAAAATCGCCTTCTTGCCGGCGAACTCCGGGTGTGCGGCAGCGGCGTCCGCGAACTTCTGGTTCACTCCGTCGATCAACGCATCGACCTCGGTCTTCTGGCCCAGTGCGCGTCCTATCTTCTCGGCCTGGACGTCCCAGGGCTCGAAGTAGGCGGTCGATGCGTCGGACTGCGCGAGCGTCGGTGCGATGTCGCTGAGCATGTCGTAGGTGTCCGCCGTCAGGCCGGCATTGGTGGCGATGATCAGATCGGGTTCGAGTGCGGCAATCTTCTCCGTCTCGAATCCATCGTCGTTCGAGAGCACTTCTGGTTGCGCGTCGCCGAGCGCTGCCTGCGCCCAGGGCCAGGTTGCGTACGGCTGTTCGCCGTACCATTCCGTGACGCCGACGGGTATGACGCCGAGCGCCAGCACGGTGTCCTGCTCGGTGTACCCCGCCACGACGATGCGAGTGGGTTCCTGGGGAACGACGGTCTCACCGAACGCGTGCTCGATCGTGACCGGAAATGCGGACGAGTTGGACGAGGAGCCCGTGTCCGTCCCTCCGGCAGGCGACGCCTCGTCACTCGAGTTCGAGCAAGCACTGAGCAATCCTGCGGTGGTCAGCGCTATCGCGCACACCGCAAGAGTCGTATGTAGTGGTCGGAAGTGCATCGAGACGCCTTTCGGAAGGGTTGGCTAACGAACGGAAGGATAGCCGACCCTAAATCGAACGTGCGGCCGAGTTCGGGATCGACCCGACGGTCCGGCTCGAACCTTCACCGAACCTCCACATTTCCCGACGGACTCCTCCATCTGCGCCCTCTAGGGTCAGTTCTCATGAGCCGCACAGTTCTCGTCGTGGACGACGAGCCCACGATCTCCGAGGCCGTAGCGGCGCGACTCCGCGGCGAGGGGTACCAGGTCGTCACCGCAGCCGATGGCCCCGCCGCTGTGGAGGCCTGTGCGCGATTCGATCCCGACCTCGTGGTTCTGGACCTGATGCTGCCCGGTTTCGACGGGCTCGAGGTGTGCCGCCGCATTCAAGCGTCACGGCCGGTGCCGGTGTTGATGCTGACGGCCAAGTCCGACGAGACCGACATGCTCGTCGGCCTGGGCGTCGGCGCGGACGACTATCTGGGCAAGCCGTTCAGCATGCGAGAGTTGGTCGCTCGCGTGCACGCGCTGATTCGCCGCGCCGAGCGATCGGCGACCGCCGAGACCCACTCCGTCCGCGTCGGCGACCTGCAGATCGATCACCGTGAACGACGCGTGTCCAACGAATCCGGCGACATCCATTTGACCAGAACGGAATTCGACATCCTGGCTTATCTCGCTGCTCGTCCTCGTACCGCGGTCTCGCGAGAGACCCTGCTGTCGCAATTGTGGGGCTGGGACGATTCCGCGAGCAGCCGAACCGTCGACTCTCACGTGAAAGCATTGCGCCGCAAACTCGGTGGCGATCTCATTCGAACGGTGCACGGCGTCGGGTATGCCGTGGAGTCGCCGCGATGATGCGCATGCTGCCGCGCCCGCTGGATCCCTTGCGCTCGTTCAAGCTCAAGGTCTCGTTCGTCGTGGGCACTGTGTTGGTGTTGGCCAGTGTCGTCTTCTGGATCGGGGCGGGCTGGCAATTTCGCTACACACTGCTCGCGGCGCTCGTGGTCTCCTTGGCCGCAACACAATTCGTCGCTCACGGAATGACGTCGCCGCTGCGCGAGATGACCTCGGCGGCCAAGGCGATGGCGCGTGGCGACTACTCGAAACGCGTGCGGGCCACCTCGCGGGACGAGGTGGGAGAGCTCGCCACCGCATTCAACACCATGGCAGACGATCTGGAAGCCGCAGAGAAGTATCGCCGTGAACTGATCGGCAACGTCTCGCACGAGTTGAAGACGCCCATCGCTGCCCTGCAAGCCGTGCTCGAGAACATGGTCGACGGGGTGACCGACGCGAATCCCGCAACACTGTCGGTGGCGCTGAGCCAGACCGAAAGACTCGGCGATCTGGTCAGTGAACTGCTCGACCTGTCGCGGGTGGAGGGCGGTGTTCTCACCATTGCCCCGGAGGAGTTCGCGGTGCGGCAATTCCTCGAGGATGCGACCTCCGTTCACCGTGAACGAGTGTCGATCGTTGTCTCGCCCGCCGATTCGACCGTCGTGGCCGACCGATCTCGCATGACCCAGGTGATCACCAACCTCGTCGACAACGCCGTGCGGCATTCGCCCTCTTCGAGCACCGTGACGCTGCGGGCCCATCGAATCGTCGGAGCGTATGCATTCGACGTCATCGACCAGGGCCCCGGTATTGCGCTCGCCGATCGCCACGCGGTGTTCGATCGATTCACTCGCGGCGGATCCACCGACGGCGGAACAGGTCTCGGCCTCGGCATCGCCCGCTGGGCCACCGAACTGCACGGTGGAACCATCGAAGTTCTCGACAGCGAAATCGGCTGCCACATCAGAGTGGCCATCCCCGAGCACTGACTTTCTCGATCCATCCGAACCGCGACTGCTCGTCTCCGGACTACAGCCGCCGACCTTCCATGCCCGAAACACAGAAAAAGGGACGAGCCATGAGCACGATCGACATTCCGATTCATCCGAGAACGAAGCACGGGCGCTTTCCCTGGGGGCCGCGCACCTGGCCGGTGCTGCGGTATTCGCAGCCCCCTCGTGCGGCGCTCATCGGGTCGGCTCTTGCTGGACTGATCGGTGCAGTGACGTTGGTGGACAACACGTTCGGTGTGCTGATCACTGCCGTGACCTTCGTGGTCGTTGTGCTCGCAGCACGCAGCGGCAGGCTATCGCGGTGGGAATGGGCCGGCGTGGCAGGAGTGCTGGCACTGGCGAGTGTGTCTGCACTGCGAGCGGCCGAATGGATCGTGACGATGTCGACGACGCTTGCCATCGTGGTCGCAGTGGTGGTCCTCTCCCGTGCCTGGACGTGGACGGGAATCGCACTCGGCGCTCTCCTGCCGTTGTTTCTGCCGATGCGCGTGGCTCGGTGGACCCGACGCGGAGCCGGTTCGATCGACCTGGAGGGGCCGCGGCCGGTGCGGATCGGCATGGTGGCCGTCGTGACCGTTGCGCTCTGCGTCGTGTTCGCGGCGTTGTTCGGTGCGGCCGACAAGCGGTTCGCGGATGCACTGGGCGCGGTGACGCCCGAGTTCGACGCCGCATCGATCGTCGGACGCACCCTCGTTTTCCTGCTCACCGCAGCGGGTGCGCTGGCCGTGTCGTACGTTGCACTGCACCCGCCTCGGTTCGATCGCCTCGCACCGTCGCCGCGTCGAACACTGCAGTTGTGGGAGTGGATGGTTCCCCTGGGGGCGGTGGTCGCGCTGTTCGTCGTGTTCGTCGGATTCCAGGTGCCGACGCTGTTCGGCGGCCAGGGGCACGTTCTGACCACCGAGGGTCTGACCAACGCCGAGTACGCGCGGCAGGGCTTCTGGCAGTTGCTCGCGGTGACGGTGCTGACTTTGCTCGTCATCGCGGTCACCGTGACCAAGGCCGAGCGCATCGCCCGACGCGACCGTATTGCGTTGCGTGCCCTGTTGGGCGCGCTCTGTGTCTTGTCGATGGTGATCGTGGCGTCGGCCCTGCATCGAATGTCGTTGTACGAGGAGCAGTACGGATACACCACTTTGAGGTTGTTCGTCACGGCTGTCGAGTGGTGGCTGGGATCGGTGTTCGTGCTCCTGCTCGCCGTTGGTGTGCGGATGTCGGGTCGCTGGATTCCACGAGCAGTGGGCGCCGGGGCGGTACTCACCGTGCTCGCATTGGCGGCCCTGAATCCCGATGCGTACATCGCGCGTCACAACGTGGAGCGATTCGAGCAGACCGGGCGTATCGATGTCGGCTACCTGAGTGGGTTGTCGTCCGACGCCGACGCGGAGCTCGATCGATTGCCTGATTTCACGCGAGCGTGTGTGCACGGCCGCGGCCTGGCGCGAGTGGGCAACACGTGGCAACAGTGCACAGACCCGTCGGTATCTGTACCCTGAGCAACGACTCGGATCAGCGGCACACCAGGGAGGTGGGGGATGGGATACCAGAACTTCGTCGTCACCTCGCTGCTTCTTCTGTCGCTGCTGCTGACGACGCCGGCCGGAACAGCGGACGTTGCACTCGTTCTCGTTGCCGCACTGGCGGTCTTGATGGTGCTCGCGCACCGTGTCGATGTACTGACGCTCCTACGCCGGCTGCCGAACGTCGGACCCACTGCCGAGGAACGTCATCTACGAGGTGCGTTCCGACGTCAACACCGCCCGGATGCCCCGGGCCGTCCACAGCCACGAGCACCCGGTGCTCCGGTGGGGGCACTGTAGCTCGAAAGTTCCCCCACGCCTTCGCAATCCATTATCCGCGAGGCTGTCACAAGGAACCGAAGATGCTCGGATTTCGATCACACGCATGTCGCTTGGCTGTTCGACGCCACGCAATCACACTCGTCGGCATCCTCTCCGTCCTGCTCGTCGTCTTCACCGTTGTCGATGCGCAACCCGCCGCCCAGATCGCGATGTTCGGTGCGTTGGTGGCCGCATCGCTGCTGACATTCGGCGCGCCGGTCGATCCTGGGGCGGTCGCACCACGGTCGACGTGCGCCGGAGCTGCGGACGGCCGACGTCTTCGAGGATCCTTCCGTAGGCAGGAGCACCCCGATACTCCCGGCCGCCCCATGCCGAGAGCGCCCGGTTCGGTCTTTCGACCGGACCGGTGGCTCGTATTCTGCTGAGTCACTGCGAGATCCGGTCGAGACGCCTTCCGACCGACTTTCTCTCACAGTGAGGTGCTCCACCATGCTCGATTTCGTCTACTATCCCGTCTCCGCAGTCCTCTGGTTCTGGCACCGAGTCTTCGGCTTCGTCCTCGGACCCGACAACGGCTTCGCCTGGGCATTGGCGGTGATCTTTCTCGTCTTCACTCTGCGAGCGGTGTTGATCAAGCCGTTCGTCAGCCAAATTCGTTCCCAGCTCCTGATGAAGCAGCTGAAGCCCCAGCTCGAGGCCATCCGGAAGAAGCACTCCGGGGACCGGGCTCGACTGGCCACCGAAACGCGGAAGCTGCAGCAGGAACACGGATTCAATCCCTTGATGGGATGTCTGCCTCTGCTTGCGCAGGGCCCAGTCTTCATCGGTTTGCTCCACGTGCTGCGCTCGTTCAACCGAACCGGTACCGGATTCGGGCACCTCGGTATGACGGCGCAGGAGAATGCGAACACCGCGAACTACGTCTTCAGTGCCGCCGATGTGCAGTCCTTTCTCGACGCACGGCTCTTCGGTGCGCCGATCTCCGCTGCCATCAACAGCTCTCGGGACGTGCTCGAAGCGTTCGGTCCGTTCGGGGGAGTGCCGTCGATCTGGAGCATCGCGTTCGTTGCGGTCCCGTTGATGATCGTCGCCGCGGTTGCCACCCACCTGAACTCCCGGGCATCGATCGCCCGCCAGGATGCAGCGGCAGCTGCCAATCCGCAGACGGCGATCATGAACAAGCTCACCCTCTGGGTGTTCCCGGCCGGTGTGCTCGTCGGCGGCCCGGTGTTGCCGGTCGCGGTGCTGCTGTACTGGGTCAGCAACAACATCTGGACGTATGCCCAACAGCACATCGTCTACCGGCGGATCGACCGTGAACCGACAGTGGTGCCGGAGGTGACATCGGTGGTCACCGCTCCGAAGCCCGGGGCCAAGCCCAGGCGTCGGTAACGGGCCAGTGCCGCCGACAGAAGGCGACCTGCCGTCTGTCGGTGGTCTCCGCTACCGTCGTCGGCGTGCCGATCACAATTTCCACAGTCAACGTCAACGGAATACGTGCTGCTGCCCGCAAGGGCATGCTGCAGTGGCTGGAGGCCACCGATGCCGACGTCATCTGCCTGCAGGAGACTCGGGCCAACGACGGGGAACTGACCAAGGCGCTGGCTCCGGCTCTCGATGCGGGGTGGCACCTTGCGTCGGCCGAACCGTCGGCGAAGGGACGCAACGGCGTGGCGTTGCTGTCCAAGGCAGCGCCCGACGCGATTCGCACCGGCATCGGCGCTGCCGAGTTCGCCGACGCCGGTCGTTACATCGAAGGCGATTTCGGAGATGTCACCGTGGCGAGCCTGTACCTGCCGTCGGGCGAGGTGGGTACCGACCGCCAGGACGAGAAGGAACGCTTCATGGCCGCGTTCGCGAAGTACCTGAGCAAGTTGGCCAAGGCAGCGAAGACCGCCGACCGGGACGTGGTGGTGTGCGGCGACTGGAACATCGCCCATACCGAGGCCGACTTGAAGGCGTGGAAGACGAACCGCAAGAACTCGGGGTTCTTGCCGGAGGAACGTGAGTGGGTGTCGCGGTTGCTCGCCGAGAAGGCACCGTGGACCGATGTCGTTCGGGCGTTGCACCCGGAGGTCGAGGGTCCGTACAGCTGGTGGTCGTATCGCGGGAAGGCGTTCGACAACGACGCCGGTTGGCGCATCGACTACCAATTGGCCACGAGTGATCTGGCCGAGCGCGCCAAGGAAGCGATCACCGAGCGCGCCGAGGCCTACGACCAGCGATGGTCGGATCACGCACCGGTGACAGTGCGCTACCGCTAGAGCGGAGCCTGCGGAGTGACCCGTGTTGGCTAGGCGAGACCCAGGTGTCGATCGGTTCGTGAAAAGATTGCACCATGTCTTCTCCCGACTCCATCGACACTCCGCAGGGTCCGCGTCGGCGGGTGCTCTCCGGCATTCAACCGACGGCCGATTCGTTCCATCTCGGCAATTACCTGGGTGCGGTGCGGAACTGGGTGGAGTTGCAGGACGAGTTCGACGCGTTCTACTTCATCCCGGATCTGCATGCCATCACTGTTCCGCAGGATCCCAAGGAGTTGCGTCGTCGCACCAGAGTGGCCGCGGCGCAGTTGCTCGCGGTAGGCATCGATCCGGAGAAGTCGACGCTGTTCGTACAGAGTCAGGTGCCCGAGCACGCGCAGCTGGCGTGGGTCCTCAATTGCATCACCGGGTTCGGTGAAGCAGCGCGGATGACGCAGTTCAAGGACAAGTCTGCCAAGCAGGGTCGCGATCACACCAGCGTCGGTCTGTTCACCTACCCGATTCTGCAAGCCGCCGACATCCTGCTCTACCGTCCGAATCTGGTTCCGGTAGGCGAGGATCAGCGTCAACATCTCGAGTTGACTCGTGATCTGGCGCAGCGCTTCAACACGAGGTTCAAGAAGACATTCGTCGTTCCCGACGCACACATCATCAAGGGCACCGCGAAGATATTCGACCTGCAGGATCCCACCGCGAAGATGAGCAAGTCCTCGTCGAATCCGGCGGGCATCGTCAACATCCTCGACGATCCGAAGGTGTCTGCGAAGAAGATTCGCTCGGCGGTGACCGACAACGAACGCGACATCGTGTTCGATACGGAGAACAAGGCCGGAGTCAGTAATCTGCTGGTCATCCAGTCTGCTCTCTCGGGTACGAGCATCGAGGATCTCGTGGCCGGCTACGCGGGCAAGGGATACGGAGACCTCAAGTCCGATACCGCCGAGGTACTGACCGAGTTCGTCGTTCCGCTGCGTGAGCGGATGGACGGGTTCATGGCCGACGTCGCCGAACTCGATCGCATCCTCGCGGCTGGGGCGGATCGAGCCAGAGAAGTGGCGAGTCGAACGCTCGCTCAGGTGTACGACCGGGTGGGTTTCCTGCCTCCCGGCGCATAGCATTTACGACACACCGGGTTTCGTTGCGCAGCGATGCGGCAACACCATCCGACAGCGGCCGACGACAGCGAGAAGGTGAGCGCGATGCCCGATTTCAAGGCCATGCTCGACGACCGGCGCGCCCGGTGGCCCTGGCTCGATCACACCGTCGTTGCGGCGCAGCGTTATCAAGGTCAGAAGGGTGACTACTACGCGGCCGGTATGACGTATTTCAGTGTGCTGGCGTTGTTTCCGCTGCTGATGGTCGCGTTTGCGGTCGCCGGCTTCGTGCTCGTGAACCAGCCCGAGTGGCTTGCCGAGATCCAGTCGCAGATCGCGGAGAACGTGCCGGGGAGCTTCGGCGAAACGATCAGTTCTCTGATCGAGACGGCCATCGAATCGCGCACGAGTGTCGGCATCATCGGTTTGCTCGGTGCCTTGTACGCCGGTCTCGGATGGATCGCCAACCTTCGTGAAGCGCTGACCGCCATGTGGGAGAGCCAGCACGAGCAGGGTGGCTTTCTGGCGACCAAGGCCAAGGACTTCGCTGCGTTGCTGGGGCTCGGGACCGCATTGGTTCTTTCGCTCGCCCTCTCGGCTCTGGCCGGCGGCGGCGTCATGCGCAGCATCCTCGAATGGGCGAATCTCGACTCCGTACCGGGAGTGGGAATTGCGCTGCGCATATTCTCGGTGCTCCTCGCGCTGGCGGGCACCTGGGCCCTGTTCACTTGGGTGATCTCGCGCCTGCCGCGCGAACCGGTGTCGTGGCGTAGCGCAGCCAAGGGTGCTCTGCTGGCCGCAATCGGGTTCGAGATCTTCAAGCAGCTCGGTGCCCTCTATCTGGCGTCGGTGACCACCGGTCCTGCAGGCGTCGTCTTCGGACCCATCATCGGTCTGTTGGTGTTCGTGTTCACGACTTCACGACTGGTGCTGTTCTCCACGTCGTTCGCTGCCACGACTCGTGAAAGCCTCGCCGAAGCCCACGTTCCGGCACCGGAACCGGCAGTGATCAACACGAGGGTCGAGGTCAGTGAAGGTCCTGGCGTGACCGGCGGGTTGGCGCTGGTGGGTGCAGGTGTTCTCGCCGCGGTCGGAGTCGCGGGACTGCGTAACCGGCGCCGCTGAATGCCTCGCGACGGCGCACGACCGAAGGTCTGATCAGCGGTTGCGGGAAAGTCTGCGCGCGCCCCACAGCAAGCCGATCACCACGATCGCACCGATGACACCGATCGAGATACGGACAACGGTGTCACCCTGGGCCTGCATCTCGGACTGGCGGAAGCCAGACCCCGATGCAGTCGCGGGTGGCTGGGCGAGAGTCGGCGTGGCCTCGCTCGCTCGTGTGCTGGTCACCGCCGCCGTCGACTGCGGTTCGACGAGATCACCGACGGTGTCGTTCGGATCCATGGCGAACCCGTAGTCCAGCAGCCGCGCCGCCTGCTCCCACGGACGTATAGGCAGCACATCGCCCTTCATGATCGTCACGACGAGCCGGCGGCCATTGCGTTCGGCCCCGGCGACGAAGGTCTGGCGGGCGTCATCGGTGTATCCGGTTTTTCCTCCGAGGGCACCCTCGTAGTTGTAGAGCAGCTGGTTGTCGTTGGAGAGTGCGAAACCGGGTCTGTCCTGATCTTCTGGGATCGCAGGATCTTTCGGGTAGCCCGGAAACTGCACGGTCTCCGTCGAAATCAGTTGGGCGAACGTCGGATTGCGCATCGCCTCGCGGAAGATCAGAGCAAGATCGTAGGCGGAACTCGCCATCCCCGGCCCGTCGAGACCCGACGGCGTGGCCGTGCGTGTGTCGAGGGCGCCCAGTTCTGCCGCCTTGGCATTCATCTTGTCCACAGTAGCGGCATCCCCGCCCAGTTGAGTCGACAACGCGTGCGCCGCATCGTTTCCCGATGCCATCACCAAACCCTGCATCAATTGCAGATTGGTGTAGACGCCGTTCTTGCCGATGCCGACGGCGCTGCCCTCGGCTTCGGCATCCTCGGCGGTTGCGGTGATCTGTGTGCTCGGATTCAGCTCGTCCAGTGCGACAAGGGCCAGCAGGGTCTTGATCGTGCTGGCAGGTCGGTACCGTCCGTGTGGATCCTTGGCCGCAAGAACCGCCCTCGAGTCCATGTCCGCCACCACGAACCCGGTCGCGGAAATATCCGCCGGTAGTGGGGGAGCACCGTCCGGCAACACCACTCCGCACTCGGCGAGGCGATCGCCGCCGACCGCGTCGGCTGGGATCGGAAGTGGTTGCGGGGCAGTGCTTCCAGGGGCCGGTACCTCCGACAGGTCGATCGCCGGGGGAGGTGACGCGGCGTACGGGCAGCTGTCTGTGTCCGGCGTCGTGAACGGCGGTGTCGTCGTCGGAACCGGCGGTTCGGCGGCCGGCTGTGCCAGGGCAGGTCCGGCACCGATTCCGACGAGCGCAATCGATACAGCACACACAGCCGCAAAACTTCTGATCCTTTTCATCGCGAATCACCATAGGCGTTCCGCAGTCGGTCGACGCCGCGACTCACCGGCGAAGCGCTCTCGCGCGTCCGGTGGCGGTTCGGCGCCACTGTCCATCGCTGAATCGGCCGGCCCCGCTGATGGGTAGGCGTCCGCCGCCAGTATGAGAACTCGCTCATGTTGTGCTCCTTCGCTTCTCACGTTCGACAGCGATCGTTGAGTCATCACCGAAAAGGTGGCCTACAGAACTCGGATTCAAGGAGCAGCCATGAGAATGCCAGGAAAGTTCGTGATCGTCGGTGCAGCAGCCGTTGTACTCACCCTCGGAAGCGTCGGCGCACTCGCGATCGCCGACGACGACCCCACCCAGCAGCGTCCGTCCTCGATCTCGGTGGAACAGCGGCTGCCTGTGGCCGATCCGGCTCCAGTCCAGCCGGCGGCCCCAGCGCAGCAGCAGACACCCACACAGATCCCGGACGACCGCTTCGACGATGACTGGGACGACCGCAACGACGACCTGAACGACCGTGACGACGACTGGGACGACCGCAACGACTGGGACGACCGCAACGACTGGGACGACCGCAACGACTGGGACGATCTGAACGACGACCTGGACGACCGTGACGACTGGGACGATCTGGACGACGACGATCCGGACAACGACGACCTGGACGACGACAACGACGACTGAGACTCTGGAGTGGCGTCGGCACCGGCCGACGCCACTCATGTCTCGGACAGTCGGTATCCCATTCCGCGGACGGTCTCGATTCGTGCGGCACCGAATTTCGCCCGAAGATAGCGGACGTAGACGTCGACGACATTGGAGCCCGGGTCGAAGTCGTAGCCCCACACCTGCGACAGGAGTTGCTCTCGCGAAAGGACCTGGCCGGGGTGGCGCATGAAGGTCTCGGCCAAGGCGAACTCACGGGCCGACAGGTCGACGGTTCGGTCTCCCACCACAGCTCGCCGGGTGCGCAGGTCGAGGGTGAGATCGGCGACCGTGAGCTGCGTGGTGTCGACGGTTCGTTTGGTGCCCAAGCGAACTCGGATACGGGCGAGCAGTTCCTCGAAGCGAAACGGCTTGGCCATGTAGTCGTCGGCACCGGTTTCGAGACCGGACACCACGTCCTGAACGCTGTCGCGGGCAGTCAACACGATGACCGGTATCTCGCACTGCTCTCCGCGGAGGCGGTGCAGGACCTCGAAGCCGTCCATGATCGGCAGACCGATGTCGAGCACCACCAGATCGAAGTCGCCGCTGCGGGCGTGTTCGTAGGCGGACCTGCCGTCGGATACCGTCGTCGTGCTGAATCCACTCGCTCTCAGCCCCTTGTGAACGAACGAGGCGATGCGGGGTTCGTCTTCGGCGATCAGGATGCGGGCCATGGTCGGTCCTTCTGCGGGGCAACGGAATCGATCAGTGGAATGGTGATAGTGAACGTGGCACCGTGGCCCGGTGCGCTGCCGACACTCACCCGTCCGCGGTGGGCTCGAGCAATTGCGGTGACGATGGACAATCCGAGCCCGGCCCCTTCGGTGCGTCTGGTTCCGTTGCGACCGCGGGCGAAGCGCTCGAAGATCCGTTCCTGCTCGTCGCGCTCGATCCCCGGGCCCGAGTCGGTGACCCAGAACCGGATGTCACCGTCGGACAGTTGCGATCCGATGCCGACGCGACTGCCGGGCATCGTGTGGTGAGTTGCGTTGTCCGCCAACGCCAGCAGAGCTTGAGTCAGGCGTTGTGCGTCGAGCGGAGCGTGGACGGTTGCGCTCGCCTCCAGCACCCATTCCCGGTCGGCGAGAGTGGTCACCTTGTCGAACACGCTTCGAGTGAGCGCATCGACATCGGTGACCACAGGCGTGACGAAGCTCGTCTGGTCGGCACGGGTGAGTAGCAACAGGTCGGCGACGAGTCGGTTCATCCGGTCCAGTTCGTCGTCGACGAGCGCGACGGTGTCGCGAACATCGGCGGCGTCGCCGTGGTCGAGCACATCGAGATGACCGCGGACGATGGTGATGGGAGTGCGGAGTTCGTGGCCGGCGTCGTCGAGGAATCGGCGTTGACTCGCCGCGCCGGACTCGATTCGGTCGAGCATCGAGTTCAGTGTGTCGACCAGGGCTCCGATGTCGTCGCCTCGACCCGTCGTTCTCGCGTCGGTGATCCGACCGGACAGGTCGGTTTCGTTGATCGTTCTGGCGGTGGCGGTGATGTGTCTGATCGGGGACAGGATGCGACCCGCAACGAACCATGCGCCGATCGCCGCGAGAACCGAGGTGACGCCGCCGACGACGAGCATCAAGGTTGCGGTCTCGTCTGCCGAGGCACGTTCCTGATCGGCGAAGTAGGCGGCAACCACCACACCCGGCACCGGGTCGCCCGCCAACGAGACCGGCACAGCGAGGTACAGCACTTCGCCTGCCGCGCTCGAATAAGAGCCTTCGACCGGCGCGGTGACAGAGCCGACCTCAGCGGTGAAGCCGCCATCGTCGGACAGTCGTACCGGTGCCTGCTGCCTGCTCTGTACCGCGAATCGTCCGTCCACGTACCCCAGGAACTTCTCGTTGGGGCGAGCGAGGTTGTAGGTGATCACCACTCGGAGCACGTCGTTGATGCCGTCGAACGGTTCGCCGGTTCCGGGATCGACGCCCGCATCGGTGAGGGTGGTGAACTCGGCGATCTCGGTGCGCAGCGATTCGCGCATGCGGTTGTCGGTCGCGCGGATCATCAGCAGCCAGGTGGTGACGGTGACGGCCGCCAGCGACACCAGCACGAGCAGCAGTACCCACGAGAAGATGCGGCTGCGGGCGCTCGTCGGGCGCAGTGCGTGCAGTCGGGTCCGCATCACGTGGTCGGTCTCGCAGTGGGGTCAGTCGTCGTCATCGTCATCCCAGTCGTCGTCGAAGTCATCGTCCCAGTCCGCGGGCGGCAATGGCGGCGGGGGCACGAATCCGTCCGGTGCCACCGGCTGCGGAACCACGGCGGTGGGAGCGGGATTCCCCGTCCCCGGTGCAGGGGTAACGGGTTGCGGGGTACCCGGGGCGGATTGCGCGGGTGCGGCGGGTGCGACGATGGGTGCGGGCAACGGGGTCTGCTCGCCCGTGGATCGCGTCGTCAGCAAGGCCGTGACGAGAACGGCGAGCGTGAGCAGTCCCAGGGCCGAGACGATGATAGTTCGCACACAACCGAGTCTGACGACGGCGGATTGTGGCTACGTGAATCGGAGATGAGAGTTCTCTCATGTGGTCCGAGGTCCGGTGGTGCGCACACCGGTTGTGTTGCCTGACGAATAATCGTCGAAGATGCGTGACGAGTACCAATCGTTTCTTACAGTGATCAGGTCGGCGGCTCGGATTCGTCGGTGTTCGAGAGCCGGTTGTTGGAAAGGGAAGTGCAATGAGGTTTCGGCAAAGGCGCGGGCAGATCGCGGTCGTCGCGGTCTGTGCGGTCGCGGCACTGACTGTCGCTGCCTGTTCGAGCACCGGTGGTGCTCCTCGCTCGTCCGACGACGGAAACAATGCGGGCGTAGCCGACACGCCGGCGGCGACGATAGCGATGATCACGCACGAGGTTCCCGGCGACACCTTCTGGGATCTGGTGCGCAAGGGTGCCGAAGCCGCGGCAGCGAAGGACAACATCGAGCTGCGCTACTCCGCAGATCCCGAAGCGCCCAATCAGGCCAACCTCGTCCAGAGTGCAATCGATTCCAAGGTCGACGGCATCGCGGTCACGCTGGCCAAGCCCGACGCGATGGCCCCCGCCGTCGAGACGGCCACTGCCGCGGGCATTCCCGTGGTCGCGTTCAATTCCGGCTACGACTCCTGGAAGGACATGGGAGTCGGCCAGTACTTCGGTCAGGACGAGACCATTGCCGGCCAGGCGGCAGGAGCGCGTCTCACCACCGACGGTGCTCGAAAGACACTGTGCATCATCCAGGAGCAGGGTGCAGTGTCGCTCGAGGCTCGCTGTGCTGGCGTCAGGCAGGGCTTCACCGGAGGCACCACCGAGATCCTGAACGTCAACAGCAAGGACATGCCGTCCGTGGAGTCGACCATCACGGCCAAGCTGCAGCAGGATCCGACGATCGATCACATCATCGCCCTCGCCGCTCCGATCGCATTGACAGCTGTGCAGTCCACGGTCAACGCGGGCAGCGATGCCACGGTTGTCACGTTCGACACCAATGCCGCCTTGGTCGATGCGATCGAGTCCGGCGATGTGGCGTGGGCGATCGATCAGCAGCCGTACCTGCAGGGCTACCTGGCGATCGACTCGCTGTGGCTCTACCTCAACAACGGCAACACGATCGGCGGCGGCACCCCGGTGCTGACCGGACCCGCGTTCATCGATTCGACCAACATCGACGCGGTCGCCGAGTACGCCCGTAACGGCACACGCTGAGTGCATCGCCTCGGCGCGGAAGGAACATCATGCCCACACAGGCCGATCCGGCTCTGTCGAAACACACCGTGATCACGGACGAGCGCGTTACGAAGCAAAAGCCGTTGCAGCGCTTGCTGATCCGTCCGGAGGTCGGCGCCCTGTTCGGCGCGGTCGCCATCTTCGTCTTCTTCTGCATCGTGGCACCACCGTTTCGATCGCCCGAGGCTCTCGCGACCGTGCTGTATGCGTCTTCGACCATCGGCATCATGGCGATCGGGGTGTCGTTGTTGATGATCGGCGGCGAGTTCGACCTCTCCACCGGTGTTGCAGTGACCTTCTCGTCCATCATGGCGTCGATGTTGGCCTACAACCTGCATCTGAACGTGTGGGCCGGCTCTGCGTTGGCACTGCTCTTGGCGCTGTCGGTCGGCGTGTTCAACGGCTATCTGGTGATGCGGACCAAAATCCCGTCGTTCCTGATCACGCTGGCGTCGTTCTTGATGCTCACCGGCATCAATCTCGCCGTCACCAAACTCGTCACCGGACAGGTTGCCACCCCGTCGATCTCGGATATGGAGGGATTCGATTCGGCCAAAGCTGTGTTCTCGTCTTCGTTCTCGGTATTCGGAGTGTCGATCCGAATCACCGTCGTGTGGTGGATCGTGTTGACGCTGGCGGCAACCTGGGTGTTGATGAGAACTCGTACCGGCAACTGGATTTTCGCCGTCGGCGGCAATCAGGAATCGGCGCGAGCCGTCGGGGTGCCGGTCACGAGGGTCAAGGTCGGCTTGTTCATGTTCGTCGGCTTCTGCGCCTGGTTCGTCGGCATGCATCTGCTGTTCGCCTTCGACACCGTGCAGTCCGGCCAGGGCGTCGGCAACGAGTTCCTGTACATCATCGCCGCCGTCATCGGCGGGTGCTTGCTCACCGGCGGATACGGGACAGCCGTCGGCGCATTCATCGGCGCATTCATCTTCGGCATGACCAATCAGGGCATCGTCTATGCCGGGTGGAACCCCGACTGGTTCAAGTTCTTTCTCGGCGCGATGCTGCTGTTCGCCGTGATCGCCAACAACTCATTCCGCAACTTCGCGGCAAAAAGGTAATCGATGACTTCCTCCGCGAACACGCCCCTCATCGAACTTCGGAACGTGGGCAAGAGTTACGGCAACGTCACTGCGCTGCAGGGAATCGATATGCGTGTCGGTGCCGGTGAGGTCACGTGCGTTCTGGGCGACAACGGTGCAGGCAAGTCCACCTTGATCAAGATCATGGCCGGCCTACATCAGCAGTCCGAGGGTCAGTTGCTCGTCGACGGCGAACCAGCGACCTTCGGATCGCCGAAAGACGCCCTAAACAAGGGGATTGCCACCGTCTATCAGGACCTCGCGGTGGTATCCCTGATGCCGGTGTGGCGCAACTTCTTTCTCGGTCAGGAGTTGCGTCGTGGCAAGGTCCTGAAATCACTCGACATCCACGCAATGCGCGCGACGACCATCGAGGAACTTCGCAAGATCGGCATCGATCTGCCCGACGTCGATGCTCCGATCGGCTCTCTCTCCGGTGGACAGCGACAGTGCGTGGCCATCGCCCGCGCCATCTTCTTCGGTGCGCGTGTGCTCATCCTCGACGAGCCGACGGCCGCGCTGGGCGTCAAGCAGTCGGGCATGGTTCTGCGTTACGTCTCCGCGGCCCGAGAGCAAGGCTTCGGCGTCGTGTTCATCACCCACAATCCACACCACGCGTACCTGGTCGGAAATCATTTCGTTCTGCTCAACCGTGGTCGCCAGACGCTCGACTGTGCTTACGACGACATCTCGCTCGACGACCTCACCAGGGAAATGGCGGGCGGCGACGAACTGGCGACCCTCACCGACGAACTGCGCCGCTGACCTCTGACCGCTGCTTCGCATGAGTGAGAAGCGGGTGTGGCGGGTAGAAGATCGGTAGCGGTGCCCGACGGAGGCACCAGACGAAGGAGCCGAACATGAGTGAGCACGAGCCCCTCGGACCACTGTCGCCCGATTTTCTCGAGTCCGATTTCTACGGATATCAGGGGATGCTCGACGACAACGAGATCGAGGTGGTACTGCGCGCCCGTCGGTTCCTGCAGGAGGAGGTCGCGCCGAGGGCGAACGAATTCTGGGAGAAGGCGAGCTCGCCGGTACATCTGTTGCCGCTGATCGCCGAGCTCGAGATCGCCGGTCTCGGTTACGAGTTCGACGATCGAAAGGCCTCGCGCAAGCTGCTCACGGGATGGCTGGAGATGGAGTTCGCACGAATCGATCCGTCCACGGGAACGATGTTCAGCGTGCACAGTTCGCTGGCGATGAGCAGTGTCTCGATTCTCGGCTCCGAGGAGCAGCGCGCGCGGTGGTTGCCCGCCATGCGCCGGATGGAGACCATCGGTGCCTTCGGCCTGTCCGAGCCGCACGGCGGATCCGACGTCGCGGGCGGGCTGGAAACGACAGCCCGCCTCGAAGGCGATCACTGGGTCCTCAACGGTAGTAAGCGCTGGATCGGCAACGCCACCTTCGCAGACCTGACCATCGTCTTCGCCAAGGACGAGGCCGACGGCGAGGTCAAGGGCTTTGTGGTCGAAAAGCACTTCGAGGGATTCCGGGCCGAGAAGATCGAGGGCAAGTACTCGCTCCGCGCGGTGGAGAACGCGGACGTACATCTCGAGAACTGCCGAGTTCCGGTCGCCAACAAGCTCGCCGAGGCCAACTCCTTCGCCGATACCGCGAAGGTGCTCCGCTTGACCCGTGGGGGAGTGGCGTTCCAGGCGGTGGGCGTCATGATGGGTGCATACGAGCGGGCTGTCGCGTATGCGCGTGAACGCGAGCAGTTCGGTTCTCCGATCGCCTCGTTTCAGCTGATCGCCGATCTCATTGCACGGATGACCGCCAACATCACCGCCTCGCTCGGTATGGCAATTCGTGTTTCGCAGCTGCAGGACAACGGCGTCCACTACGACGAGCATGCAGCGCTCGCGAAGACGTTCTGTACGACGCGGCTGCGCGAAGTGGTCAGTTGGGCCCGAGAGATCATGGGCGGCAACGGAATTCTGATCGAGCATGACGTCATCAGGTTCTTCGCCGATGCCGAGGCGCTGTACTCCTACGAGGGCACAGCGCAGATCAACAACCTGATCGTCGGCCGTGGTGTGACGGGCTTCAGCGCGTTCGTCTGACCCTTGAAACGGCAAGCGCCCCTTCGCATGTGCGAAGGGGCGCTTGCCGTCGGTCGATGTGCCTGCTAGCGAGCGAAGAGCAACGCGCGCTTGACTTCCTGAATCGCCTTGGTCACCTGGATGCCGCGGGGGCATGCGTCGGTGCAGTTGAAGGTGGTGCGGCAACGCCACACACCCTCGACGTCGTTGAGGATGTCCAGACGTTCGGTTGCACCCTCGTCACGGCTGTCGAAGATGAACCGGTGTGCATTGACGATCGCGGCGGGGCCGAAGTAGCTGCCGTCGCTCCAGAACACGGGGCACGAGGTCGTGCAGCACGCGCACAGGATGCACTTGGTGGTGTCGTCGAACCGGGCGCGGTCTGCGGCGGACTGGATCCGCTCACGAGTCGGCTCGTTACCGGTCGTCATCAGGAACGGCTTCACGGCGCGGAACGCGTCGAAGAACGGCTCCATGTCGACGATGAGGTCCTTCTCCACCGGCAAGCCCTTGATGGGCTCGATGGTGATGTTGAGCGTCTTCGACGAGTCCTTGGGGAGCATATCGCGCATCAGCACCTTGCAGGCGAGACGGTTGACGCCGTTGATGCGCATCGCATCGCTGCCGCATACACCGTGTGCGCACGAACGCCGGAACGTCAGTGTGCCGTCCAGGTAGCCCTTGACGTACAGCAGCAAGTTGAGCAGACGGTCGGTTTCCAGGGTGGGCACCTGGAAGGTGTCCCATCGCTGTCCGTCTCCGCTTTCGGGGTTGAAGCGCGCGATCTTGAGGTTCACCATCACCGCGCCTTCGGGCACGGGTGGCAGATCGGACTCGGACTTCTTGTCCAGGGTAGGTGCGCTCATATCAGTACTTCCGCTCCATCGGCTCGTAGCGGGTTTGGATTACCGGCTTGTAATCCAGGCGAATCTCGGTGAGCAGACCTTCGCCCTCTTTGTAGGCCATGGTGTGCTTCATGTACTCGGCGTCGTTGCGCTCGGGGTAATCCTCGCGGGCGTGACCGCCGCGCGATTCCTTGCGATTCAGTGCTCCGACGACCGTGACCTCGGCCATCTCGAGCAGGAAGCCGAGTTCGATGGCTTCGAGCAGGTCGCTGTTGTAGCGCTTGCCCTTGTCCTCGACGGTGATCTTGTTGTACCGCTCCTTGAGGGCACGGACATCCTTGAGTGCCGTCTCCAGGCGCTCCTCGGTGCGGAACACCGATGCGTTGTTGTCCATGGACTGCTGCATCTCGGTACGGATGTCGGCTGCGCGCTCGTGACCGTGGTCCGACAGAATCAGCTCGAGCCAGTCCTGCACCATCTTGGCCGGCTCCTCGGGGAGCGGGGTGAAGTCGACCGAGTTGGCATACTCGGCCGCGGCGATGCCGGCACGACGTCCGAAGACGTTGATGTCGAGCAACGAGTTGGTGCCGAGGCGGTTGGCTCCGTGCACGGAGACGCAGGCGCATTCACCGGCGGCGTACAGACCGGGAACGATGTCGGTGTTGTTGCGCAGAACCTCACCGTGGATCTTGGTGGGGATACCACCCATGACGTAGTGGCACGTCGGGTAGACGGGCACCGGCTCCTTGACGGGGTCGACGCCGAGGTACGTGCGCGAGAACTCCATGATGTCGGGGAGCTTCTCGTCGAGTACTTCCTCGGGGATGTGCGTGACGTCGATGTAGACGTAGTCCTTGTTGGGGCCACCGCCGCGTCCTTCGAGTACCTCGAGCACCATCGAGCGAGCAACGATGTCGCGGGGCGCGAGGTCCTTGATGGTCGGTGCGTAGCGCTCCATGAAGCGCTCACCCGACTCGTTGCGCAGGATGCCGCCCTCGCCTCGTACTGCCTCGGAGATGAGGATGCCCAGGCCGGCGAGACCTGTCGGGTGGAACTGGTGGAACTCCATGTCCTCCAAGGGAAGACCCTTGCGGAACACGATGCTCATGCCGTCACCGGTGAGGGTGTGGGCGTTGGACGTGGTCTTGTAGATCCGGCCCGAACCGCCCGTGGCGAAGATGATCGACTTCGCGTGGAAGATGTGCAGCTCACCGGTGGAGAGCTCGTAGGCGATGATGCCGGTTGCGACGGGGCCGTCGTCGGTTTCGGTCAGGCACAGATCCAGCGCATAGAACTCGTTGTAGAACTCGACGTCGTGCTTGACGCAGTTCTGGTAGAGCGTCTGCAGAATCATGTGGCCGGTGCGGTCGGCTGCGTAGCACGCACGACGAACCGGTGCCTTGCCGTGGTCGCGGGTGTGGCCGCCGAAGCGACGCTGATCGATCTTGCCCTCGGGCGTCCGGTTGAACGGAAGACCCATCTTCTCGAGGTCGAGAACGGCGTCGATTGCTTCCTTCGCCATGATCTCCACGGCGTCCTGGTCGGCGAGGTAGTCGCCACCCTTGACGGTGTCGAACGTGTGCCATTCCCAGTTGTCTTCCTCCACGTTCGCCAGAGCGGCGCACATGCCGCCCTGGGCTGCACCGGTGTGCGAACGAGTGGGGTAGAGCTTGGTCAGTACGGCGGTGCGAGCGCGGGGTCCGGCTTCGATCGCAGCACGCATACCGGCACCGCCTGCGCCGACGATCAGTACGTCGTAACGATGTTCCTGCATGTAAGCGTCAGTGTCCTTAGCTCGCCGAGATGTTGGGATCGAACGTGAAGATGACGTAGGTGCCGACGCCCATGATCAGGATCATCGACAGCACCAGCAACGTGGTCAGCCAGAATCGCGTCGAATCCTTGCGGGAGTAGTCCGCGATGATCGTGCGCAGGCCGTTGCCGCCGTGGAGCTGAGCGAGCCACAGCATCGTCAGGTCCCAGAACTGCCAGAACGGGCTGGCCCAGCGACCGGCCACGAAGGCGAAGTTGATGCGGTGCACACCGTCGTCGAGCATCAGCATGATGAACATGTGTCCCAGCACCAGCACGACGAGTGCCAGGCCCGAGAAGCGCATGAACAGCCACGCGTAGAGCTCGAAGTTGCCCTTGCTCTGCCGACGCGGTGAACGGGGGTTGGCCAAGCTGGCCGGACGGTCGTAGTTCGTGCCGAGGACCTTCGCCTCGGGACCCTGCGTCGACATCAGTGACCACCCGCCGTGAACATGTTGTAGAAGATTCGTCCCGCGCCGGGGATCATGACGACGAGCCAGACGACTGCGATGACCCACAGCATCGGCTTCTGGTACTGCGGTCCCTTGGACCAGAAATCGACCAGCATGACCCGGATGCCGTTCAGCGCGTGATAAAGCACTGCGGCAACGAGGCCGAGTTCCATCAGGCCGACGAGCGGAGTCTTGTAGGTCTCGATGATGGCGTCGTACGTTTCGGGGTTGACCCGAACCATCGCCGTGTCGAGGACGTGGACGAACAAGAAGAAGAACGTCAACACGCCAGTGATGCGGTGCAGAACCCAGGACCACATGCCCGGGTCCCCGCGGTACAGAGACCGCTTGCGCTCCTTGACCGGAGCGACTTCCGTCGTGCTACTCATCGAGTGCAATGCCTCCAACGTCGTTGGTGGACGCTTCGAGCCCGGTGGCCGGTCTTGTCCTGGCTCGATTTGTCGCGATTCGGCCCTAGTGCTGGTTGTACTAGCCGCTTACTCGAAACTGTAAACCCATTCGAAACACGGAACTAATTCGACTCGAGGTTCGTACGGTGCCGAAATTCGGTGTTAGGTTTGCCTTCCCAATTACCGATCGAAGTTCGGGGCAGATATCTGCATCAATTCAGACGGCGTGATTGGATGGGTAACCATGGACGAAATCGACTGGAATACGTTGCGCGACAATGCTCATGAGGCGATGCGACATGCCTACGCCCCGTACTCGAACTTTCCGGTCGGTGCGGCCGCTCTGGTGGACGACAACAGAATAGTCACCGGGTGCAATGTGGAAAATGTCTCATACGGTTTGGGGCTCTGCGCCGAATGCGGGCTGGTCTCGAACCTGCACTCGAGCGGCGGCGGCAGACTCGTGGCCTTCTCCTGCTGCGATTCTCGGCGTGAGATCCTGATGCCGTGCGGGCGATGCCGGCAGTTGCTGTACGAATTCGGCGGCGCGGATCTGCTCGTCGACACCACCTCGGGACCGCGTCGACTGGCAGAGTTGCTTCCGGATGCATTCGGACCCGACAACCTCGACGAAGGACGCGTGAACAACCATGCCTGACGCCGTATCGATCATCAGCGCCAAGCGCGACGGTCGCGTTCTCGACGACGAGCAGATCGAGTGGGTGATTGCCGAGTTCACTCGCGGAACCGTCGCGCCGGAACAGATGTCGGCACTGGCGATGGCAATTCTGTTGCGCGGATTGTCCCGTCGGGAACTGAGTACGTGGACCGGCGCGATGATCGCCTCGGGCACACGCATGGATTTCTCGGCACTGCCGCTGCCCACCGTCGACAAGCACTCGACCGGCGGTGTCGGAGACAAGATCACGCTGCCGTTGGCTCCCCTCGTCGCTGCGTGCGGGGCAGCGGTGCCGCAACTGTCGGGGCGCGGCCTTGGGCACACCGGCGGAACGCTCGACAAGCTCGAGTCCATCCCCGGGTGGCGAGCCGACCTCAGCGGTGAGGAGATGCAGCGCATTCTGGCCGATCCGTTGGTGGGTGCGGTCGTCTGCGCCGCCGGTGCCGATCTGGCTCCTGCCGACAAGAAGCTCTACGCGTTGCGCGACGTGACCGGAACCGTCGAGTCGATTCCGCTGATCGCCAGCTCGATCATGAGCAAGAAGATCGCCGAGGGCACCGGCGCACTCGTGTTGGACGTGAAGGTCGGCGCCGGCGCGTTCATGAAGAACATCGACGATGCGCGCGAACTCGCGACCGCGATGGTCGAGCTCGGAACCGATGCGGGTGTGCGCACTCTGGCGGTGCTGACGGCGATGGACACCCCGCTCGGGCTCACCGCAGGCAATGCGCTCGAAGTGCAGGAGTCGGTCGAGGTGCTCGCCGGAGGCGGCCCCGCCGACATCGTGGAGCTGACGATCACGCTGGCACGCACCATGCTCGCCGCGGCCGGGATCGAGGGCATCGATCCGGCCGACAAGCTCGCCGACGGGTCCGCCATGGACCGGTGGCGGACGATGATCGCGGCACAGGGCGGCGATCCCGACGCCGCGCTGCCCGTCGCCCGGGAGAGTCAGGAATTCACCGCGACGCAGGACGGCGTCGTCACCGGGTTGGACGCGATGGGCGTCGGACTCGCTGCGTGGCGGCTGGGGGCAGGCCGAGAACGTCAGGGTGAGCCGGTGCAGAGCGCGGCCGGTGTGCGGCTGCACGCCAAGCCGGGGGATCGGGTGCGGGCCGGGGATCGGCTCGCAACCCTGTACACCGACACTCCCGAGCGTTTCGAGTACGCGCAGCAAGCACTCGTCGGGAGCTGGGAAATCGGTGCAACGGCTGTCGAGCCGAGCTCTCTCGTCATCGACCGCATCGGTCGGTAACGAGCTCGGTCGGTAGCAGTCTCGGTCAGATCAGGTTCCCCGCCTCGGTCAACACGCTGCGCAGAATCTGTTCCATCTCGTCGAACTCCTTCTGACCACAGATGAGTGGCGGAGCCAGCTGCACTACCGGATCGCCGCGATCGTCGGCGCGGCAGTACAGCCCTGCGTCGAACAGAGCGGTCGACAGGAACCCGCGGAGGATGCGTTCTGCTTCGGCATCGCTGAACGTTTCCTTCGTGGCTTTGTCCTTGACCAGTTCGATGCCGTAGAAGAATCCTTCGCCGCGCACGTCCCCGACGATAGGCAGATCGTGCAGTTTCTCGAGCGTCGCGCGAAACGCCGGTGCCTTGTCTGCGACATGCGCGTTGATCCCCTCGCGCTCGAAGATGTCGAGATTGGCCATGGCGACCGCAGCGGAGACGGGGTGGCCGCCGAAGGTGTAGCCGTGGGCGAAGCTGGAGGTGCCGTCGTCGAACGGCTCGAACAGTCTGTCGGAGGCGATCATTGCGCCGATCGGGGAGTAGCCCGAGGTCAATCCCTTGGCGCAGGTGATGATGTCGGGAACGTAGCCGAAGTCGTTGCAGGCGAACATCGATCCGATCCGTCCGAACGCACAGATCACCTCGTCCGAGACCAGCAGGACGTCGTAGCGGTCGCAGATCTCGCGGACCCGCTCGAAGTATCCGGGCGGGGGAGGGAAGCAACCTCCGGCATTCTGGACCGGCTCGAGGAACACCGCGGCCACCGAATCGGGGCCCTCGAATTCGATGGCCTCGGCGATCCGATCCGCAGCCCAGATTCCGAACGCCTTCGGGTCGGTATCCAGGGGAGCGGGAGCTCGGTAGATGTTGGTGTTCGGGACTCGGAACGCGCCCGGCGTCAACGGCTCGAAAGGCTCTTTGAGCGCGGGGATTCCGGTGATCGCGAGCGCACCCTGTGGGGTGCCGTGATAGGCGATTGCCCGCGAGATCACCTTGTGCTTGCCGGGCTTGCCGACCTTCTTGAAGTACTGCTTGGCCAGCTTCCACGCGCTCTCGACGGCCTCGCCGCCACCGGTGGTGAAGAAGACCCGGTTCAGGTCGCCGGGGGCGTAGCCGGCGAGGCGCTCGGCAAGTTCGATGGCTGGTTCGGTGACGTACGACCACAGCGGGAAGAAGGCCAATTCCTTTGCCTGCTTGGCCGCCGCCTCGGCCAATTCCTCGCGGCCGTGCCCCACCTGAACCACGAACAGGCCCGACAGTCCGTCGATGTAACTCTTGCCGTTCGAGTCCCAGATGGTCGAACCTTCGCCGCGGGTGATGATCGGAGGTGTGACCCCGGCACCGTGGCGGGTGAAGTGGCCCCACAGGTGCTTGGCTGCGGAGGCGTCGAGTTCGGCTGTCGTTCGTGTCATCGTGTTCCCCAATTGTATTGCTGCTTGACGAGTTTGAGATAGACCAGGGTTTCGGTACTGGTGACACCGTCCAGACTGCGGATCTGCTTGTTGAGAATCTGCAGAAGCTGTTCGTCGTCCTCGCACACCACTTCCACGACGACGTCGAACGACCCTGCGGTCAGGACGACGTAGTCGATCGCGTCGATGGCCGACAGTTCCTCGGACAGCGCATAACTGTCTCCGGTGCACTTGATGCCGATCATGGCCTGCCGTTTGAATCCGACCTGTACCGGATCGGTCACCGCGACGATCTGCATGACGCCGGAGTCCGTCAGCCGCTGAACACGTTGGCGGACAGCAGCTTCCGAGAGACCGACTGCTTTGCCGATCGCGGCGTACGAGCGTCGCCCGTCCTCCTGGAGTTGTTCGATGATCGCCTTGGAGACGTCGTCGAGTGCGATGGGTGGCTGCTCGGGCATGCGTCGATCTTGTCATTGTCGCGGTGGTGAACACAACCCTTCGACGATGAAATGCGTATCAATTGTCGATTCGGACGACAGAATCAGTTGTCACGAGGCGTGAAATGGAGAGAATCAGTAGCTTCGGCGGTACTGTGCAGGTATGGCGAACATTCCTGGTTGTTGGATCGACGGACGCGCGATGGACGGTAGTGGTCAGCGATATGCCGTCGACGATCCCGCAACGGGGTCGGTCTTGGCCGAGGTCGGGCTGGCGACGGCAGACGACGTCGATTCGGCACTCGCACATGCTCGGTCGGCATTTTCGGAATGGTCCGGCGCAACGCCCGCTGAGCGCAGCGCGGTCCTGACGGAGTTGGCTCGGCTGGTTGCCGCCGATGCCGAGAACTTCGCGGCCGAGGAAGTGGCGCAGACGGGCAAGACCGTGCGGCTGGCAACGGAGTTCGACGTGCCGGGCAGCATCGACAACATCGAATTCTTCGCCGGAGCGGCACGGTACCTCGACGGCAAGGCCACTGCGGAGTACTCGGGCGAGCACACCTCGTCGATTCGCCGCGACGCCATCGGAGTCGTCGGGTCGATCACCCCGTGGAACTATCCACTGCAGATGGCGGTGTGGAAGGCGATTCCGGCTCTCGCGGCCGGGTGCGCCATCGTGCTCAAGCCCAGCGAACTCACTCCGCTGACCACACTGCGTCTGGCGCGCTTGGCCACCGAGGCGGGAGTTCCCGACGGCGTGTTCAACGTCGTCACCGGAACCGGAGAAGATGCCGGGGTCGCGTTGTCCTCGCACGCGGGCCTCGATCTGATGACCTTCACCGGCTCGACTCCCGTCGGCAGGCGAGTCATGGCACAGGCCGCCGTCCACGGCACTCGGGTGCAGCTCGAGCTCGGCGGCAAGGCACCCTTCGTGGTGTTCGACGACGCGGATCTCGATGCCGCCATTCACGGTGCCGTCGCCGGATCCCTGATCAACGGCGGCCAGGACTGCACGGCGGCCACCCGCGCCATCGTCGCAGAATCCCTCTACGACGACTTCGTTGCTGGAGTGGCCGAGTTGATGGGACGCGTTGTGATGGGAGACCCGACCGATCCGGCTACCGACATGGGTTCGTTGATCTCGATCGCTCATCGCGATCGTGTTGCGGCCATGGTGAATCGAGCTCGCGACACCGGAGCCAGGATCGTCACCGGTGGCCGCGTTCCTGAGGGCAGGGGTGCGTTCTACCCACCGACATTGGTCGCCGATGTCGGCGAGCAGGACGAAATCTATCGCGACGAGGTGTTCGGCCCGGTGCTCACGGTGTCCAAGCATCATGGCGACGACGATGCGATCCGGCGCGCCAACGACACTGCGTTCGGACTCGCCGCCTCCGCGTGGACCCGAGACGTGTACCGCGCAGGACGAGCGACGCGCGAGATCGCGGCCGGCTGTGTGTGGATCAACGATCACATTCCGATCATCAGCGAGATGCCACACGGAGGATTCGGGGCTTCGGGCTTCGGCAAGGACATGTCGAGCTACTCGCTCGACGAGTACCTCACCGTCAAACACGTCATGACCGACATCACCGGAGTGGCTCGAAAGGCTTGGCATCGAACGGTGTTCGCGTCGGCCGATCCCGAAGCACAGGAGGACGCCCGATGAGTGCATCATGGGCAACCGAACCCACCGACCGCGGCGTGGCGATGGTGGCGGGCGCGGCACCGGAGTCCTATTGGCTCGACCGTCCCGAACGGCCCGCTCCGCGCAGTCGGCACACCGGCTCTGCAACAGCAGATCTGGTGATAGTCGGCGGCGGATTCACCGGCCTGTGGGCGGCGGTGCATGCGGCAGAGGAGAACCCGAACCGGTCGATCGTGCTGCTCGAAGGCGACCGCATCGCCGAGGGTGCAACCGGTCGCAACGGCGGCTTCTGCGCGGCCAGCCTGACGCACGGACTGAGCAACGGGCTCGACCGGTATGCCGACGAACTCCCCGAGTTGCTGCGGATGGGCACGGAGACGCTCGACGCGATCTGCGCGACTGCGGAGAGGTACGGAATAGACGCCGACATCGAACGCACCGGCGAGCTCGACATCGCCAATTTCGACTGGCAGGTGGACGACCTGCGCGAGCTCGGTGACGAGGGTGCACGCCTGTCGCAGCCGATGGAATACCTCGACGCCGCTGCAGTGCAGTCCAGGATCACCTCACCGATGGCGCGCGGTGCACTGTTCGACCCCGATGTCGCGATGATCGACCCGGCCAAACTGGCTTGGGGCCTGGCCGACGCGGCCGAGTCGCTCGGCGTACACATTCACGAGAACACCAAGGCACTGTCGATCGACAAGTCCGGCAACGGTATTCGGGTGAAGACGGGCTACGGAACCATCGAGGCGGGCAAGGTACTGTTGGCCACCTCGGCATCGAAGTCGTTGCGACGAAAGCTCCGTCACTGGATCGTGCCCGTGTGGGACTACGTCATCATGACCGAGCCGCTGAGTCCGTCTCAGCTCGCCGACATCGGCTGGTCCGGCCGCGAAGGATTGGCCGACTCCGGCAACCGATTCCACTACTTCCGGTTGACGGCGGACGATCGCATCCTGTTCGGCGGGTGGGACGCGCACTACTTCTACGGTAGCGACACCGACCCTCGTCGAACCCAGCATCCCGAAGAGTTCGCATTGCTCGCCGAACACCTGCTGCAGATGTTCCCCGGCCTCGAAGGAATCCGCGCCACCCACGCCTGGGGCGGATCGATCGACACGTGCTCGCGGTTCAGTGCGTTCTGGGATCTCGGCATGAACGGACGGGTGGCGACGGTGGCCGGGTTCACCGGACTCGGCGTCGGCGCGTCCCACTTCGGAGCCCGCACCGCGCTCGACCTACTCGACGGCAAGGACACCGAACGAACGCGACTGAAGATGGTGCGCAGCATGCCGCTGCCGTTTCCGCCCGAGCCCATCAAGTCGATCGGAATCAACATCACCCGCGCGGCATTCGCCCGAGCCGACCGCAACGGCGGAAAGCGCGGCCTGTGGCTCAAGGGAATGGACGCGCTGGGTCTGGGCTTCGACAGCTGAGGGAGCGGCTGCGCCGCACGTGCACGGAAACTCGTACTCTGCTACGAAGTTTCGCTCACATGCGGCGCAGCCGCTCTCATATGGAGGTCGGCCTGTCAACGACGGCATGGTGAAGCGGTGGCACGCACCGTCGTGTGTGCCACCGCTTCCTGTTGCCGGGATGGTGATCGATGCGAGTGGGAGGTGAGCGTGTCGTAGTGTTCGACGCGTCGTCAACTCTCATATACGCGGGTTGGTTACCGCAGGACGGACTG
>NZ_NPFM01000002.1:0-278807 GCF_002258645.1 Rhodococcus sp. 15-649-2-2 | reverse complement strand
ACAACACCGAAAGGACAGCCCCTGACAAACCGGAAACATCAACACGGACCGGGGACTTTCACCTGGCCACCAGCGGGGACATCAACCTGGCCATTGACACTTGCGCCGCCCGTGAGATCGGTCCAGCTGATGCGGCGATTGTTGTTTGCGACGCAGGAAACAGAATCAGAGGAAATCTGCCCGGTTCCAAAGTCCGATTGGCCCAGATAGCAGTCCGCAGCTCGATACAGCTTCACGTCGACAGGTTCCGCGAGAGTATTGCGGACGTTGATCGTCGTGTTGTAGGAACCACTTCCTTCGACGAAGGTATCGACTTGTTCGAGCTGCACACCCGTGTCGCCCGCGGCCACGGTGGTTCGAATGATTTGCGGGTTTCCGCCCGACCCGTCGCCCGTCGATGTCGGTCCGCTCACCAGTGTAAAAGCGGGACCGACCACACCATAAGCGATGCCGTTTATGAAGGCTGCCGTGCCACAAGAATTTCCGCCGTAGTACACGGATCTTCCGTCAGTCGGCGAAATGACACTGCATCGCAAATTTTGATCGATCTGAAGATTGGTCAAAGACCCTGGAACGAGAACGCCTAGAGGTGGGGTAGTCGTCGGCGGTGTGGTGGTGACTGGAGCCGACGTCGTCGGCGGTCCGGTGGGGTCGTCCGAGCATCTAGTGACCAGAAGTCTGTCACCAAGTCGCAATAGCGTGAGTTCTTGATGCCACCTGAACAAGACAAGGTCCAGGTCAAGCACACCACCGACTTTGACACCGCCCGACGTGTCGAGGCAGAGACCCGTGGTGTTCACCTCGAAGGAAATTTCGGGACCGACTTCGATCCCGGCAGTTGCGCGGCCACCCATGTCGAAGGCTCCAGAGAGTCCGACGAAAGTCGACGCCTTGCCTGCAAGTGCGAAATCAATCGATGTCTCCCAAATCGGAGCACGATGTACCGATCTCGATCGACCGTTGCTGAACTCAACGCCCTCCGAGGCAACTACAGAATTGGTTGCCGTGACATTGAGCCCAGACTTGAATGAGAAAGACACCGCTGGTTTGAAGTTGACGCCGAATACCGCTGCGATCGGGATACGTACGCGCGGCATCCTCTCGGGCTTCACGTTGCAGCTCAAGACGCCTGCGACCTGGAGACTCAGAACGGTCTTCGGCTCCAGGTCCACGACAGTCCGGAAGTACCGGCTAGCCATGTCGAATTGGATGGTGACCCGCAGATCGGCCAGAGTTAGTTCATTGCTGAGAGTGAGCCCGGTCTTGTCACCGTTGCACTCGAACATCGACGTGTCCATCAGCTTGTTCAAGCTTGCGGGGATCGCGGGACCCCGCCGGCTCTCCGGTTCCGGTGCTGCTCCATCGGCTCCAGACCCGGACTCGAACTGGACAGCGTCGGCCATGGAATAGGTCGAATTGACCTGGAAGACTTCGTAAGCCTCATCCAACAGTGCCGGCTCGATCGTGACCGCTGTTGCGCCACCCGGAGTCTGGTTGATGGCCACCACTCGACCGAGTGCGCCCAGGGGATTGTCCTGATCGATATCGACTGCCAAGAATCCGCCGATCTCTGGTACCTGCTGGTCCGGTGCGAGCACCACAACTTGGCTGATCGAGGGATCACCAGTGATGGACAGAACGGTACCCGGTTGCGCGACTACAGTCTCCGGACGCGGCACAATCTTCGTGGTCAGCGGTTCTGCTGGAGCCCAGTCGCTCGGTGCGTCGGGATCGATTGGATCGAATTGCTCCGCCGGCTGGCTGGGATCGGTGGTTATGGGCGGATCGGTGGTGACGGGGGTATCGGTCGGGTCGGTTGGGCCGGCAGGTTCCGTGGTGGTTGTCGTCACTGGGGGGACCGTCGTGGTGCCACCTGCTGATCCTGTACCTACCGGATCGCAAGCAGTTAATGCGACGACGAGAACGAGAGAACTGGCGATGGTGGCGGCAAGTCTTCTTGCCCGCCCACTCCGATATGTCATGTGGCTCCGACTTGTTCGAAGATGCTCTGGAGGCGAGCATGGCTCGCCAGAACGATACGGACGGGTGAAGCGGCCGGATATACGCTGATTGAACGAAGATTGTCCGTAATTTTCAATGCGGTGACGTAACGCGTGTTGGTGAACCGTCGGTCTGCGCGAGCAAGCTTCACCCCGGGTTGTCCGTTGGCGAAGCTTGTCTTGTGACTTTCTGCCGGTCTCAGTCTCACTTTCTCGGCCTCGTTGACGACCTCCCTCCCGATGCGAGCTTGGAACGTAGATTTTGAGGTGTCGGCCCGACGGGATTGTCCTCGTTCGTCCCGTTGTGCATCGGTGTTCTCCTTTTGTTCACCCGTAGAGCTCGGTTCTGTTCAGCGTTCGAGGGGCTCTGCGGTCACGATCGATGCATGACGCTCAATCCCGCAGGCGAGACTGTCGCAACCGGAATCCCGGGCACGCTCGCCGAGAACATGACCATGGCCGAACAGCACGATTGGCATCGGTCGTTCCTGCGACGACACCCGGTCAGTCGTCGAAACTTCCTGGTGGGAGCCGCCGCGACGGCAGCCGCGGTAGGCGTCGGGAATTCGGTGTTCGCGCGCACCGCCTATGCGCAGGACGCTCCGCTGGCGGTGGCCGGTAGGCATATGGGATTCGGAAACGATCCGGCGACGCAGCTGCGGTTCTCGGCTCAGCTCTCTCGGAACCCCGGGCTCACCGGCGTCTTTCTCGACCACGGCCCCACGCCTGCTCTCGGTGCGACGACGTCGGCCGAGGTACGCAATCTGATCAGTCAGGTACCGCAGACCGACGGCGGAATTCTGTCGGCGGAGCAGTACTACGTGCATGTGCCCGTCGACAATCTGACGCCGAAGTTACCGCACTACTACCGCTGGCGCACCGCCGACGGCTTCGTGAGCGATATCCGCAGCGCGTCTCCGGCGCTACCGTCCGGCCGCATCGCACCGTTTCGGTTCACGATGATGGGCGATCAGGGTGTTGACGAAACCCCCTCGCAGCCAGCAGGTCTGGTCGCCGGCGACTACGACGACCAGTACTACAAGGCGGACAACGAACCGTCGGTCAAGCATGCGCGCAACATCAATCGGCAGATCGAGGCCTCGCACCCGGACTTCCACATCCTCGCCGGTGATATCGCGTACGCCGATCCGTCCGGTGCCGGTCTGCCGCCGCAGTTCGCCAAGCACGGCCAGACGCCGCCGAAGGGGTTCGACAAGTTCAACCCCTTCGTCTGGGACGGCTACTTCCAGGCGATCGAGGCGAGCGCGTCCACCGCTCCGTGGTTGTTCGCCACCGGCAATCACGACATGGAAGCGCTGTACAGCCCCAACGGATACGGCGGTCACGCGGCGCGGCTCGATCAGCCGACCACCGGGCCCAAGGGATGTCCGTCGGCCTACTCGTTCGTCTACGGCAACATGGCCGTTCTCTCGCTCGACGCGAACGACGTGAGCTACGAGATCAAGGCCAATACCGGGTACAGCGGGGGAGCCCAGAACACCTGGGTGGAGCAGACTCTCGCGAAATACCGTGCCGATCCGAACATCGACTTCATCGTCTGCTTCTTCCATCACTGCGCGTACTCGACGACGTCCACCCACGCGAGCGACGGCGGTGTGCGCGACGCCTGGGTAGCGCTGTTCGACAAGTACGAGGTGGATGTGGTGCTCCAGGCCCACAATCACGTCTTCGAGCGCACCGACCCCATCCGTGGCAATCGCGCGACGCGGGTCGCCGGGGACAACGCGACAGTCAGTGGAAAGACGGACGGCACCGTGTATTACACCGTCGGCGGGGGCGGTCGTCCCCGATACACGTTCCAGGACGGCGAAGGCGTCAGCTATCGGGGTCACGAGCTCCCCGACACGGCAGTTCCGAACAGCTACGTGTGGGCACCGGACGGCACCAAGTCGGCCGAGTCCATCACCTGGTCTCGGGTGCGGTTCCTCAACTACTCGTTCGTCAGAGTCGATGTGGTGCCGGGTATTCCGGGGATCACGCCCAGCAAGATGATCATCGGTGCCATCGACGAATACGGCAACGAGTTCGACAGGTTGACGTTCACCCGCGACATCCCGATCGGCCCGAGGTTCGGCTCCTCCTGAGTGCCCAGGTGAGTGGAACTTCGACCCCTGCTACGAAGTTCCACTCACATGCGGCGAAGCCGCTCTACAACCACTTCTGGCGTTTGAACACCACGTACAGCGCGCTGGAACAGATCACCATGGCGACCAGCGCGAGTGGGTAGCCGAACTGCCATTTCAACTCGGGCATGTCGTCGAAGTTCATGCCGTAGATGGCGGCGATCAGCGAGGGCGCGAAAAGTATTGCACCCCAGGATGAGATGCGCTTGACCTGTTCGTTCTGTTCCAGGCTGACCTGAGTCATGTTGCGCATTTCTTCGTTCTGCTGCTGCGCCACCATGGTGGAGTGCACGGTCATAGCGTTCTGCAGATTGGACCGGAACGCCTCGATGCGGTCCGAGATGCGGATCGCGTGGTCCAGCACGTCGCGAAGATTGCGTTGCAATTCGACGTCGACGTGATACTTGTCCGAACCGCGCTTGAGCGATTCGATCATCTCGACCAAAGGCTTTGCAGCACGATCGAATTCGGATACCTCACGCAACAGCGAATAGATTCGACGCGACACACTCGGATCGCCGGTGAACAGTTGATCCTCGATCTCGTCGATGTCGGTTTGCAACCCCTTGATGACGGGAACGTATTCGTCGACGACTTGATCGAGGATGCCGTACAGGATCGCTTCGGGCCCGAGTCCGAGCAATTCCGGGGATTCTTCGAGCCGGTGCCGCACTTTGCCGAGTTCGGGCGATTCGGCGTGGCGAATGGTGACCACAAAATCCGCGCCGAGGAAAATGTGCAATTCGCCGAATTCGACCTTTTCGGTCTCGTCGATGTACCTGGCTGGGCGCAGTACGACGAAGAGCTGCTCGGCGTACCGTTCGAGCTTCGGTCGTTGATGGGCCGCAATGGCATCCTCGACGGCCAGCCGATGAAGCCCGAACTCGTTTGCCACAGCGTTGATTTCGCTGAGTTCGGGTCGGTAGAGACCAATCCATGCCATTCCGTGGCGATCTCGCATGCACTCGAAAGTGATATCGAGGCTTTCGGGATTAGCGGTTCGCTTCCCCTCCACGTAGACGGCGTTGTCGACGATCGGCACTTCGGGTCACCTCGGTTCGAGAAACAGACGTGCCGGACGGCACTCGATCGAGACTATCGCCTGAAACAGTGAAGCGACGCAGCAGCAAGTGCATGTAACGCACGTGCCCTGGAGCAGTGGCCGTCCGACTTCGATCCTGTTGCCGTCGAGCTAGCCGTTGCCGACGATCACCAGAATGGACGCGTTTTCGCTGACCTTGGCTCCGGCCTGGAAATTCGTTCCGATCACGGTGGCGTCGGGGCGGTCGTAGTCGGTGGTGACGTTGGTGAAGCCGGCATCCGAGAGCGCCTGCAGGGCGTCCGATTCCGAGGTCCCTGCGACAGCAGGGATCGTGGCCCGGTCCGGCGCGGCCTGGGCGATGGCACCGCCGCCGAGTGAGAGGGCACCGGCTACGGCGATTGTGGCAACGGTCTTCTTGAATCCGATACGCATGACGTGCTCCTGAGGTTGGAATCGGTGACGACTCGAATGTGCTCGTCGGTCCTGTGGTTGCGCTCGGATGTTGCTGTCAAAACCCTGTCAGTGCCGTGACATGCTGATCCGATGCTTCTCGACGTGTTGGGCCTGATCGGTATCGCGGTGTTCGCCGCGTCGGGTGCCCTGGTCGGAGTGCATCGCCGACTGGACCTTTTCGGGGTCTGCGTCGTCGGCATCACGACGGGTATCGGCGGTGGGATCATTCGTGATCTGCTTCTCGGAATCCACCCTCCGACGTCGTTGGACACGTGGCCGAACATCACCGTCGGCTTCTGTGCGTCGTTGGTCGTCTTCGTTGCTCATCGACAGATGGGCAAGGTGCGACGCGGCGTTCTCGTGCTCGACGCCTTCGGGATGGGACTGTTCGCGTCGACCGGTGCGACGATCGCGTTGGCCTCCGGCGGGAGCGCCCTGTCGGGAGCCCTTATCGGGACCACGACGGCGGTGGCCGGCGGGGTGATCCGAGACGTATTGGTCAATGAAGTGCCCCTGCTGCTGCATCGGGATCTGTACGCCCTGCCTGCGTTGCTCGGCGCGTCGGCGGTCGTGCTGGCCGATGTTCTGGCACTGCCGGAGAACGTGGGACTGGTAGTGGGAACAGTGCTTGCGACTGGGTTGCGTCTGCTTGCGCTGTGGCGGAAGTGGAACCTCCCGCTCGCACGGAACCTTCCGGTGCTCTAGGCGGAGTAGGTACCCCTCTCAGACAGATCTCAGTCGACCAGGACAAACTGTACGAATGCGGATATTGGTGGTCGACGACGATCGAGCGGTGCGTGAGTCGTTGCGCAGGTCGCTGACGTTCAACGGGTACACCGTGGACCTGGCTGTCGACGGGCTCGACGCGCTCGAGCAGGTAGCGGCGGGGCGGCCCGATGCGCTGGTACTCGACGTGATGATGCCTCGGCTCGACGGCCTCGAAGTATGCAGGCGATTGCGCAGTGTCGGCGACGACCTGCCGATTCTCGTGCTGACGGCTCGGGATTCTGTGTCCGAGCGCGTCGCCGGTCTCGATGCGGGGGCCGACGATTACCTCCCCAAGCCGTTCGCGCTCGAAGAACTACTGGCCCGTCTGCGAGCGTTGCTACGGCGCACCGCGATGGAGGCGGGCATCGACTCGGAGACCATGACGTTCGCGGACCTGTCTCTGGACCCGGTCACCCGGGAGGTCTCGCGTGCCGAACGCTCCATCAGCCTCACCCGAACCGAATTCTCGTTGCTCGAGATGCTGATGACCAATCCACGCCGAGTCCTCACCAGAAGTCGAATCCTCGAGGAAGTCTGGGGCTACGACTTTCCGACGTCGGGCAACGCGCTCGAGGTGTATGTCGGCTATCTGCGCCGTAAGACCGAGGCCGAGGGGGAGTCGCGGCTGATCCACACCGTTCGCGGTGTCGGATACGTCCTACGCGAAACGCCCCCGTGATGGTCGCTCCGTTCGGACGCAAGACGGCCGACGTCGGCGGAAGCTCGCCCACCGCGATGCGGCCGCCGACAGCAATGCGGCCGCCGACTCCTCTGACTCGGTCGGTGTCGTTGCGCTGGCGGGTGACGCTGCTGGCCGCCTCGGTCGTGGCAATTGCGGTCGCGGTCATGGCCATTGCCGCGTACACGGTCGTGTCGCGGGCGTTGTACGGCGATGTGGACACGCAATTGCGTTCTCGTGCATCGGCTTTGGCGGAGTCGACCCTGGTTTCGTACGATCCTCGCTTCGTTGCCGGTGCCACGCTGTACAGCACTGATGTGAGCGTGGCGTTGATCTATCCGGACATGTCGAGCTACAACCCTCCCGGGCCGAAGGTTCCGATCGGCGACGCCGAACTCGCCGTGGTGCGCGGAGATCAGGAATCCTCGCTGCGAACGCTCGACGATCAGCGAGTGTTGGCCATCCGCACCGAGGATGGCAGCACCCTCGTCGTCGCGCAGCGACTGCTGCCCACCGGAGAAGTGCTCGATCGTCTGGCGTGGGTTCTGCTCATCGTGGGTGGCTGCGGCGTGGTGTTGGCTGCCGGCGCAGGCATGGCCGTGGGCCGCACCGGTTTACGGCCGATTGCTCGATTGACAGCCGCGGCCGAACGAGTGGCGCGTACCGATGATCTGACGCCGATCCCGGTAACCGGTGACGACGAATTGGCCCGTTTGACAGAGAGTTTCAACACGATGCTCCGGGCGCTCGCCGAATCTCGCGGCAGGCAGAGCAGATTGGTCGCCGACGCAGGCCACGAACTTCGCACACCCTTGACATCGCTTCGGACCAACATGGAGTTGCTGATCGCGGCCGGTCGCCCCGGTGCACCGTCCATTCCGGACGAGGACATGGCCGAACTGCGAACCGATGTGGTGGCGCAGATTCAGGAACTGTCGACGCTGGTAGGAGATCTGGTCGATCTGGCGCGTGAGGACGCACCGGAGACGGTGTTCGAGCGCGTCGACCTTGCCGATGCCGTCGAACGCAGCCTCGAACGAGCACGCCGACGCCGCAACGAAATCGACTTCGAGGCAACGCTGATGCCGTGGTTCGTCTACGGCGACCAAGCGGGACTGTCGCGGGCAGTGCTGAACGTGCTGGACAACGCAGCGAAGTGGAGTCCGAGCGGCGGGGAAGTACGAATCGCTATGCGGCAGATCGGTGATGGTCTGCTCGAGTTGACGGTGGACGACGCGGGCCCGGGCATCCCCGAGGAAGATCGCGAATTGGTGTTCGAGCGCTTCTACCGCTCCACGGCGTCGCGCTCGATGCCCGGAAGTGGCCTGGGGCTTGCCATCGTGCGACAGGTGGTCGTCAAGCACGGCGGCACCATCGGGGTCGAGGTATCCGAACGCGGCGGTGCGCTCATTCGGATCGTGCTGCCAGGCGAAGGTGCCCCGGATCCCCACACACTCTCGGCAAACTGATAGCCGGGTCTCAGCGCGCTCTCAGTACCGCCCTGCACAGTGAGTAGCAAGAAGGCGGGCGGACCTCGGATGTCGAGGTCTCTACTGAAGGAAGCAGCAACGATGAGTGACGACCGTAACGAATCCGAACAGCCCGGACAGGGTGCCGGGTCCGAGCAGCATCCGGTAAACCGGGCTTCGGGCGGCGACGAGCAGAACTACTCGACACAGCAGCATCCGACACAGCAGAATCCGGCTCAGCAGGATTCCGCTCAGCAGCACCCGACGCAGCAGTTCCCGTCCCAGCAGAACGAACCCCACAACGCAGGGTCGCAACCGCCGCAGCAGGGCTACCCGCAGCAGTACGCCGGCTACGGACAGGGGGCCTACCAGCCCGGCTACGGGCCGTACGGCCAGCAGGGCCATCCCCAGGCGTCCACGCAGGCTCATGCCCAGCCGCAGCACGTTGCACCGCAGTCGAATTCGACGCACGGCGCTGTGAAGACCCGGCCCGGTCGCTCGGCGCTGGTGGCCGGAGCCATCGCTCTCGTTCTGGTCGGTGGCGGAATCGGCGGCGCGGTCGGTGCGATTGCGACCAACAACGCCAACGGCAACGGTGGCGCAGTCAGCAATTCGTTGAACTCGACTGTCACAGCCGCGCAACCTGCCGCGAACTTCCCTGACGGCTCCGTTCAGGCCGTCGCGAACAAGGTGCTCCCGAGTGTGGTGCAGATTCAGGTCAAGGGTTCGCAGGAAGAGGGTGAGGGCTCGGGCGTCATCCTCAGCAGCGACGGCTTGATCCTCACCAACAACCACGTTGCGACGGGCGCAGGCGCCAACGGCAAACTCACCGTTGCATTCTCGGACGGCTCGGTGGCCGACGCCACGATCGTCGGTGCCGACTCGGTGTCGGACATGGCCGTCATCAAGGCCGAGGGCAAAACCGATCTGACACCCATCGAACTCGGTTCGTCGTCGAATCTCGAAGTGGGACAGCAGGTTGTCGCGATCGGTTCACCCCTCGGATTGGCGGGCACCGTCACCACCGGCATCGTGTCGTCACTCAACCGGCCGGTGTCGACTTCCGGTGAGTCCGGCAATCAGAACTCTGTGATCGACGCCATCCAGACCGACGCTGCGATCAACCCGGGCAACTCCGGCGGCGCGCTCGTCAACACCGATGGCCAGCTGATCGGTATCAACACCGCAATCGCCACACTCGGCGGAAGCGAGGGATCCGGTACGCAGAGCGGCTCGATCGGGCTCGGGTTCGCAATCCCGGTGGATCAGGCGAAGCGCATCGCCGACGAGCTGACCACCACAGGCAAGGCGACCCAGGCCATGATCGGGGTTCAGGTGCCGTCGAAGGACGATGCCAACGGCGCGACCGTCGTCGAGGCCACCGAGGGGGGTCCGGCGGCGTCAGCAGGAATTCCGAAGGGCGCGGTCATCACCAAGCTGGACGATCGCATCATCTCGAGCGGTGACGCGTTGATCGCGGCGGTCCGCTCGCACGCCCCCGGAGACTCCGTCACCGTCACCTACACGGACGGTGGTAGCGAGAAGACGGCGAAGGTGACGCTCGGAACGGCGGATCCGGCCGCGGCCCAGCAGCAGCCTCAGACCCAGCAGCAGGAACAGCAGTTGCCCTTCCAGATCCCGTCCTTCCCGGGCGGTCGCTGATGTTGCGGGAAGCGGGCAGGCACGGGACGGTTGCAACGATTTATGCACAGCGTGAGCCGGGTGGAGGCCTTACTACTACGGTGAGCGGTATGGAACTCGACGCACCACTGGCAGGGCGCGCGTTGGTCGTCATCGTGGATGACCGGACTGCGCACAGCACCGAGAAGGATTCGACGGGACCTCTCGTCACCGAACTGTTGACCGAGGCAGGGTTTCTCGTCGACGGCGTTGTCGCAGTGACTGCCGACGAAGTAGACGTGCGAAATGCCCTCAACACAGCGGTGATCGGTGGAGTCGATCTGGTGGTGTCGATCGGCGGCACGGGCGTCTCGCCGCGCGACGTGACCCCCGATGTCACCGCCGAGGTGCTCGATCGTGAGATTCCGGGTATCAGCGAGGCGCTGCGTTCGTCGGGTCTGGCAGCAGGCTCGCTGGACGCGGGCCTGTCGAGAGGCTTGGTCGGGGTGTCCGGCAGCACCCTGGTGGTCAACCTGGCGTCGTCGCGGGCAGCTATTCGCGACGGCATGGCCACGCTGACGCCGCTGGCGAGCCAGGTCATAGCCGAGCTGTCGGGGCTGGACGCGTAGCGACGCCGATGAACGAGCCGAACGACGATCGATCGGCCGAAGACCAAGCGAGCCGGGCCCGAGCAGAACGGGCCCGGCTCGCTCGCATCTTCGGCGAAGTACTCCCCGAGACGACTGGGGACGAGCGACACGACGGTCCGGATGCGGAGTCGAGCGATTCGCAGTCGGACGAATGGTTGAAGCAGCAGCGACCACCTCATTACTTTTGATGTGATCCACGACACATTTTCTTGGCAGGAATGACAGGTCTGTTAGTTACTCGTTTACCTAGCGTTAGCGAGCTACCCGTTGGTAGCTTCGGACGGCAAGGCCCAAAACGGGCGTAGCGGACGTCGAGCAGACCGGACTATTCGGCCGATCAGGACAAGCCTCAGCCGGAGTATTCCCACATCAGGGTCGGTTTATCCGAATGAGGCGGATGTAACAGTTCGACGCCTCCGAGAGATGCTGTGACTTGGGTTATCGCTAACACTGCTGTGAAAGTTGTTCACGCCGTCGAAACACATCACGAGTCGGCAACGTTTGGCGGCCGATCGTAGGGATTGTCACGGTCAGGCATCTCCTCTAATGTTCCCCTCAGCTTCCAAGGATCAGGGCGTGGGACCAACCGGTGCCGCGCCCTTCATCTCGGAACTGTTGAACGAGGATGTGGCCTTCACGGCTCCATCCGGCTCGGGCTCGCACACACCGTTGCGTGCGATCTAGTTCGAGGGTGAAAGCCACAAGCTTCCCCGTGCGACACCGCGCTGGGACTGAACATGATGAGGAATAAATGACGGAGATCCAGAAGTCGCGGCGCAGCCGGGGACTCAAGTCCATGAGCGTCGCAGTTGCTGCCAGCGCTTCGGTAGTCGGCCTGGTGCTCGGTACCGGAACCGCTTCCGCCGCTGTCGACAGCTCCAACTCGATCGTCGACGGCGACGGCAACACCGTCACGGTGACGCTGTCCGACACCTTCATCAACGGTGTTGCTCCGCTCGACGGCAACCCGCTCACCCGCGAGTGGTTCGCCAACGGTCGGGCCAGCTGGGATGTCCAGGGCCCCACGGCCGACGACTTCGAGGGCACCCTCAAGATCGGCTACCAGATCGGCTACCCGCTGAGCCTCAACGGTGGCGTCGAGGTCTCTTGGTCCTCGCCTTCGGCAGAGTTCAACCTCGGCTCGGGTAACGAGTCCTCGGTTACGGGGAACATCCCGCTCGTAGGGCCGACCGACCCGGTTACCGGAGAGCTTCTGGCCGGACCGACTGTCGATCTCGGCGGCAAGGGCACCTCCACCAGCGGCCTCGACGTCGGCGTTCAGTTGATCCCGCAGGCCACCGGCACCATCGCACTGACCAACGGCCCCGGCGTCGTCCAGTCCGAGAGCGCATATGCACTCAAGAACGAAGAGGCCGACATCACCTCTTCCGAGGGTGACGCAGCAGGCACCAGCGGATCCATCCAGGTCGCGAACCTGCACGGCACCGCCACCGGCATCCTGGGCAACGTCACCATCCGTCCGTACGTTTCGCTGACCAGCGCAACGGGCGACACGGCCATCACCTACGGCGTCCCGGTTCGCCTCAACTGATTTCCGAATCGGTTGTAGCTCGGTGACGTAACGTCACCTGCTGAAATTCGAGACAAGTTCAGGCCCGTACGGATCACTCCGTACGGGCCTGAACTATGTTCTGCACAGAAGTAGTTCGACGTATACAGAGAGGCACTGAACCGAAGATGCACTCGAAAGCCCGTTTCACAGTCGTCGCCGCGGGAGCGATCCTTGCTCTCGGCCTCGCCGCCGGTTGTAGCAGCGACGAGCCAGCGGCCTCCGGCGAGAACATCGACGTCTGCAACACCTTCGCCACCGACCACAACGCCTTCGTGGGACTGGTTGCAGCGGGACCAGGATCAGCAGAGAACATCGACAAGTGGACTGCAGACAAGCAGGCCGCAGTCGACAAGCTGAAAGCGTTGCCCGGCACCGCATCAGGCGATGTCGCGAGCTCGCTGACGACCTTCAGCGATGGACTGCCGGCGGACACACTCGAACTCTCGACCACCGACAGCGAATCCGGTAAGGCCTTCGTCGACAACGGTGCAGCAGTGAAGTCTGCATGCGAGACGGACGGCACGACGATCACCCTCGACGCGCTTCCGCTGTCGACGTTCTCCAACTGAGCGCCTGACAGCCCTCTCAGCCAGTTCCATCACGACCCCACCAACGAATGAATGTGCCAGTCACGCACTCAGAGTGCGTGACTGGCACATTCATTCGATCGGGGTCCGCCACGAGCGGGCGAGAGATGTCAGTCCTTCGAGTGCTTCCCGAGGTCGGGGGAGGAGGAATCGATTGCTTCTCCGCTACCGCCGGTGGTGTCGGCGGCCGTCGAAAGTTTCTGTCCCGCTGCGGTTCCGCCCGCGAGGATGTCGCGAATCTGCACCAGCACGTCGACGTCGCTCAGTTCCTTCTCCGGCTGGCTGACGAAGCGCTTCTTCGCGGTGTTCACCGGCAGGATCAGCACGAAGTAGACAACCGCCGCGATGATGATGAAGTTGATGATCGCTGTGATGACCGCGCCGACATTGACGAACGATTCCGGGGACGACGTGATGTTGAAGCCGAACCCGTATTCGTTGCTGCCACCGAGGGCGGCGACGAGGGGGTTGATGATGTTGGTGGTGAATGCGGTGACGATGGCCGTGAATGCTGCACCGACGACGACCGCGACTGCGAGATCCACGACGTTGCCGCGCAGTAAAAAGTCCTTGAAGCCCTTGAGCATGAGCCCTTCTCCCAACGTTCGGTTTGTTCTGTCTCGAGAAACGTTAGTGCAGCGTGACGGTGAGCGCGCTGACCAACGACGCGGCGGCCACCGTCGTCGCATCGTCGGTCGGTAACGCCAGCAGCACCACGCGATCTCGCTGTCTGCTGCCCCCGGCGTCGGCGGAGACGAGTACGACCACGGCACCAGATGCCAGCACCCGGGCGGCGGGGACGGCGTTCGGGTCTTCCTGTACCTCGACGGTCAACACGTCGACCTGATCACCTTCACGCAACAGGTCACTCACTCCGGCGTCCGCGAGATGCACCGGTACGACGCGTGCCTCGGTGCCCAGTGCCGTCGTGGCGGTCCGAGATCCGAGTAGGCGTACGTCGGTGAGCAATTCGCCCGCTCGTACCGGCCCGGTGAGCGTCTGGCCGTCCACCGCACCCGTATCGATCAGTGCGCCCTCGGGAACACTGGCTGAATCCCAGTCGCTGACGACCACATCGGCTGGGGTGAGCACCGTCCCGGGTGTCAGATCGCGTCCTGCGGTGATCACTTCGACTCGGTCGTCGCCGGCGGCGTCGTCGACGAACAAGACTGCTGCAAGTGCCACCAATGCGCCTGCCGCCACCCGCCGGAACTTCGGGGAGCCGACCCACGCCGGCCGCAGGGTGATGCGATCGAGCAGAGTCGAGTCGAGTCGGTTCTTACGAGCGGTCATGCTGGAACGCTATCGCCGACGAGGGCACTTCGAACGCCGAAAAGGCCGGGCTGTGGATAACGGCCCGGCCTGTGGATGAAGCGGAAATCTACTGGCTTGCAGCAGCTTTCGTGGTGGACGACGAAGACGAGGAGCTCGACGACGACGAATCGGAAGATTTCTTTTCGGCCGGCTTGGAGTCGGACTTGGACTCGGACTTCGAATCCGACTTCGCGGCGGCGGCATCGGACTTCTTCTCGCCTGCGCCCTCGCTCGAGGTGCTCGAGCCACCGCGACTGTCGGTGCGGTAGAAGCCGCTGCCCTTGAAGACGATGCCGACGGAATTGAACAGCTTTCGAAGCTTGCCGGAGCATGCCGGGCACACCGTCAACGTGTCGTCGGTGAAGGACTGGACGATGTCGAAGCGGTTGTCGCACTCGGTGCATGCGTATGAGTAAGTGGGCATCGTGATTCCTCCGCGCTGGTCACCGAGGAGATTGGCTGCTCTGCGAGCCGAGGCCGAACACCGCCGGTGTCTTATCTGTTCGTCGAAACTGGGAGAGCATTAGCACTCTACAGTCAGGAGTGCCAACCAATCGAATCGGAACGTTATTCCGTACCCAAGCGTACGAGTCCGCCGCCGGGGGTCAACGCGTGCGTCACCCTTCGGTCGTGTGGCTCGTCCGGTAGTCGATCCACCACTTCGCTGTCGCGCACCACCGCGACCAGCATCGCGTCGGGTCCGCACAGGTCGAGTGTTCGGTCGTAGAACCCCGCGCCGCGTCCGAGTCTGACGCCACGCCGATCGACTGCCAGCGCCGGAATCAGCACCAGCGAACAGGCCGACACAGCATCGGGATCGAGGACCGGTCCGGACGGTTCGAGCAGGCTGAAGGGTGCGGCCACCAGCGATTCGCTCCCGGAGTACGTCACCCAGCGCAGCGGTCCCGGCTCGTGCGCACTCGGAAGCAAGACTGTCGAGCCGGCCGCGGCCATCGCGTCGAGCATCTCGATCGAACCCGGCTCCCGGCCGACCGGCACGTACGCGGCCACCGACGGGTGTTCGGCCGCCAACTCGGCCACGACATGGCAGAGTGCGGAGGACTCCACCGCGCGCTGCGCATCGTCGAGCAGTCGGCGTTCGGCGAGGACATGCGCCCGCCACCGATCCTTGGGCGTGTTCTCCGAGAATTCGGGAACGTTCACAACGGTTCACTCACCCTTCGTGTGCAGTCGATCAACGATATGCACTCGGAGGTAGAACGCAGCACACGGCGAGCAGATCACCAGAAACCATGGATAGGGTGAGCACCATGACAGAAGCCGTTACCGCGACGACCGCCGCCACGCCTGTGCATTTCCGCACGGCCATCGTTCCTGCCGCAGGCATGGGCACCCGGTTCCTGCCGGCCACGAAAACCGTTCCGAAGGAACTGCTTCCGGTCGTCGACACACCAGGTATCGAACTCGTCGCCGGAGAAGCGGCGGATTCCGGTGCACAGCGGTTGGTCATCGTCACCTCACCCGGCAAGGACGGTGTCGTCGCCCACTTCGTCGAGGACCTCGTTCTGGAAAAGAAGCTCGAAGCGAGCGGCAAGCTCGAAATGCTCGAAAAGGTGCGCGTCGCCCCCAAACTCCTCGACGTGCAGTCGGTCATCCAGCACGAACCTCTCGGACTGGGGCATGCCGTCGCCTGTGCCGAAGAAGCCCTCGACGACGACGAGGATTCGGTCGCAGTTCTTCTTCCCGACGATCTGGTGATGCCGCGGGGTGTGCTCGACGTCATGGCTCGCGTGCGCGCCAAGCGCGGCGGCTCGGTGCTGTGTGCCATCGAGGTTCCAGACGACAAGGTTTCCTCCTACGGCGTCTTCTCAGTCGAGATCGTGCCCGACGCGGTCAACCCGAACGTCCTCAAGGTCACCGGTATGGTCGAAAAGCCCAAGCAGGAGGACGCCCCGTCCAACCTGGCTGCAGCGGGCCGGTACCTGCTCGACCGCGCGATCTTCGACGCTCTGCGACGGATAAAGCCCGGTGCCGGCGGCGAGCTGCAGCTCACCGATGCCATCGCGCTTCTCATCGAAGAAGGCCATCCCGTGCACGTGGTGGTGCACCGTGGATCGAGACACGACCTCGGAAATCCCGGGGGATACCTGCGCGCTGCGGTTGACTTTGCTCTACAACGTGACGACTACGGTCCGGCGCTGCGCGAATGGCTGAACGAACGCTTGAGCGACAGCTGGGCACCGGAACTGACAACGTACGAATAGCATCGCGGGTCGATGCCATAGAGGAAGGGCCAGATGCGCTCGGTCGAAGATCAGCAGACCAGAGTGACCGCCGCGGCGGTGGCTCCACGGCCTGTTCGGGTCGCCATCTCGGAAGCACAGGGCCTGCTGTGTGCCGAGGAAGTGGTCACCGAGCGTCCTCTTCCCGGTTTCGATCAGGCGGCGATCGACGGCTACGCAGTGCGCAGCGTGGATGTGGCAGCCGCCGGTACGGATCTGCGTAACGAGGAAGACGAGCGCATCGACCTGACCCTGCCCGTCGTCGGCGAGGTCTCGGCCGGATCACGTCAACCCATCCGGTTGCAACCGCGCCAGGCAGTACGAGTCGACACCGGCGCGCCACTGCCCACCCTGGCCGATGCGGTGCTGCCGCTGGATCGCACCGACAGCGGTCGAGCCCGCGTCAAAGTGTTCCGTCCGGTGCGCTCGGGTGACTACGTCCGCAAGATCGGCGACGACGTACAGCCCGGTGACGTGGCGGTCCGCGCAGGCACGATCATCGGTGCCGCTCAGGTCGGATTGCTCGCAGCGGTCGGCCGCGACAAGGTGCTGGTGCATCCGCGTCCCCGGCTGTCGGTGATCTCCGTGGGCGGTGAACTGGTCGACACCGATCGGACCCCCGGGCCCGGACAGGTGTACGACGTCAACTCCTACGCACTCGCCGCCGCAGCGCGCGACGCCGGAGCCGACGTCAACCGCGTCGGGATCGTCAGTACCGATCCCAAGCGTCTGCGCGAGGTGGTCGAGGGCCAATTGATCCGATCCGAGATCGTCGTCATCGCCGGTGCAGTGGGCGGCGGCGCGTCGGACGGTGTGCGAGAAGCTCTCGGTGAGCTCGGCGACATGGAGGTCGAACGAGTCGCCATGCACCCCGGGTCGGTGCAGGGGTTCGGCCAACTCGGACGCGACGAAGTACCCACCTTCTTGCTGCCGGCGAACCCCGTCAGTGCGCTGGTGGTGTTCGAGGTGATGGTGCGTCCGTTGATTCGCATCGCGCTCGGTCGACGACAGCCGATGCGTCGGACCGTCACGGCGCGAACCGTAGCGCCGATCACCTCGATCGAGGACCGCAAAGGATTTCTTCGGGGCCAACTCATGCGCGACGAGGGCACGGGCGAGTATCTGGTTCAGGCGCTCGGGGGCGCGCCGGGGTCGTCGTCGCATCTCCTCGCGACCCTCGCCGAGGCAAACTGCCTGGTCGTCATCGATCCCGAGGTCACCGAAATCCGCACCGGCGAAGAAGTGAAGGTCTCGTTCCTCGCTCAACGTGGCTGACGCCAGTGGCACGTTCAAGCGCCGCGGAGGGCACATAACCACGCCACTGCGCGTAGCGCATACCATCGACGGATGCCGCGAACGTGGTCGAGCCACCCAGGTTGGCCGGCGAAATTAGGTCCTGTGAGAGTGGCCGGCGGAACCGTGACGGTACGCCCGGTACGGATGCGAGACGCGGCAGCCTGGAGCCGGATTCGCACCGAAGATCGCGCGCACCTCGAGCCCTGGGAACCCAGCGGCGAGGGCAGCTGGAATTCACGGCATCACATCTCGTCCTGGCCCACCCTGTGTTCGGGCCTCAAGTCCGAGGCTCGCAAAGGGCACATGCTGCCCATGGTCATCGAGGTCGACGGCGAATTCTGTGGTCAGATCACCACCGGAAACATCGTTCGCGGCGCATTGCGGTCCGCATGGATCGGCTACTGGGTGTCCAAGGACGTCAACGGTAAGGGCGTCGCTACGGCAGCACTCGCGCTCGGACTCGACCACTGCTTCGGCCCCGTCGGACTCCATCGCGTCGAAGCGACGGTGCGACCGGAAAACCTCGCCAGCCAGGCCGTGCTGCGCAATGTCGGGTTCCGCGAAGAAGGTCTGCTCTACAAGTACCTCGACGTCGACGGTGAATGGCGCGATCACAAGCTCGTGGCCATCACCTCCGGTGAAGTACAGGGAACTGTCGTCGATCGATTGGTTCGTTCGGGACGGGCCGCATGGGCCTGATTTCGCCCGAGAAGATGGCGCTCCTGTTGTCAAAGTGACAGGAGTGTAATTCGGGTCGGCGCGTCTGCGTGGTTCTTGCACCTCCTCCCCATAGCCTGATGTCGTCACGACTGTCGCCGTTGCCCAAGGGAGGAGAACATCGCCGATGCCGAACTCGATCATCTGGATCGGTCTCGTGGCCGTCTGGCTCTTCGTTCTTCTTCCCATGCTGATGACCAAGCGTCCCCAGGTCATGCAGACCACGGACGCGGCGCTCGCCACGCGCGTGCTGCATCGGGGTGGCACCAAGCGAAAGCAGCGCGGCCCAGCGACCGGCCACCGCAGCGATCCTGACTGGCGGCCGGAGGACGACCTTCGAGTCTCCGCGCCTGCCCGTGAGATCTTCGGCCCGACACTGGCGACTGTTCGTATCGACTCACCCGATCTACCCGGTACCGCGGAGGACCCGATGGACACTCACGCAGCAGAGAACGATCTCGAACGCGACGCACCGGTTCAGGAACGAGCGCGCGAGAGATCAGCCGCGCACGAGCCCGGCGTCGTCGACGACGACTTCGTGCCTCGCCGACGCGGCCGCGGCGGTTTCGATCCCGAGGCGGACGCGATCGCCCGCGCTGCGCGGTATGCCTTCCGGCAGCGCGCCGTACTGGGTCTGGTTTTCGCCGCGATCACCACAGCCGCATTGGCGTTCATCATTTCTCCGACGATCTGGTGGCTGTGCGGTCTGTCCGTCGCAGTCCTCGTCGGATACCTGTACTACCTGCGTAGGCAGGTGCAGATCGAGGAGGAGGTGCGCCGGCGTCGGCTCACCCGAATGGGTCGGTCCCGGCTCGGGGTGGAGTCGGAGACCGACGAAGAGCTCGAGCTCGTCCCGCAGCGACTGCGTCGACCCGGTGCAGTTGTGCTCGAGATCGACGACGAGGATCCCGAGTTCGAACATCTCGACCACTACGACGAGCCGTTCCAGGCCAGCCGTGACGACGATCGGAACTTGCGCCGGGCGCAGGGCGCGTAGCAGCTGTCCGACACGGCTTTGCTAGAGTTACCCAGCCGGTCTCGATGACGGCAAAGGGGCTGTGGCGCAGTTGGTAGCGCGTCTCGTTCGCATCGAGAAGGTCAGGGGTTCGATTCCCCTCAGCTCCACACCGCAATGGATTACAGGCCCGGTCGACACTGTCGATCGGGCCTGTTTTCGTATCAGCCGCCGCTTGTTGCGATCGGCGTGTGCCGCTCGGTCGGCTCAGTGCGCACAGCTAAGGTTTTGCTTCATGCGCGGTTGGCGAGGATACGTAGCCGACGACGTCCTCTGGGCTGTGTTCCAGGTGCGGCAGTCGGCCGTGGTGGCGTTGGCCAACTGCCCGCTTCTGCCCGCGATTCTCCGCGGACGTGCGCTACGGGGAGCGCGTGTGCGGGGAGGTGCCCAGGCGCTCGTCTACGGCGGTCAGATGGTCCAGGGGCGAGGCGTGCTTCGTCTGGGTGCCGGTGTATTCGTCAATTACGGCTGCTACTTCGACACGGTGGCGAACATCGATATCGGTGACGGGGTCTTCCTTTCCGATCATGTACGCGTGTTGACCAGCACGCACGAGGTGGGCGCTCCGACTCGACGGGCAGGGCGCTTGGTGGGCAGACCGGTGACGATCGGATCGGGAACCTGGGTGGGCTCCAGTGCCGTCATCATGCCGGGGGTCCGCGTCGGCTCGGGCTGCATCATCGGTGCCGACTCTCTGGTGACCAAGGACTGTGATCCCGACGGGGTCTACGTGGGCAGTCCGGCGAGACGAATCCGAAGCCTGAACGATTAGTCGGCTCACTACGGTTGAACCGGCTGATTACCCGTTTCATCGTTATTCGGGTGAATCGAAGTATGTTCGGTGATCTTCAGTCGTAATTAATATTGTTTATCAAGCATAAATCGACGAATTATCTTCCAGCAATAGTGAGGTAGCATCAGATCCGTCCGCGGCTCGTATTTCGGGACTAACGAATTCTGCAATCGAATCGAGCCACACGATTGCCAAAACAATTCGTCAGGGGTTGGCACGGGTGAACACTCTTTCGATCGTTGTTCCTGCATTCAACGAGTCCGCCCACTTGGGTGAATGCTTGGATGCACTGCTCGAGCAGCAAGAACACATTCACGAAATCATCGTCGTCGACAACAACTCCACCGATGACACCGCCGCAATCGTGCTCGACCGCCGACGTCGATTTCCGATGGTGAAACTCGTGGCCGAGTGCGAGCGGGGAGTCGTGCATGCACGAAATGCCGGATTCGATCACGCGAGCGGATCGATCATCGGACGCATCGATGCCGACACCCACGTCGGCTCAGACTGGGCGAAATCGATTCTGGACTTCTTCGATCGACGGCTGGACTACGCCGCGGTGACCGGACCGATCTTTCTCTACGACTCGCCCTGGGCTGCTCCTTACCGGGCCTTCGTCAAGTACACGACCAAGCGAAAGCCCGATGAGCTGCGGGTATCTGCAGCGTCCGGCAACAACTTCGCCATTCGTCGCTCTGCCTGGGAGGCGGCCCGTCACCGCGTGAGTTTGCGAACCGACCTGCACGAGGACATCGATCTTTCGCTGTGCCTCTACCGCGTCGGGCTGCACATCGCACAGATCAAGACGATGTGTGTCGAGGTATCGGGGCGTCGACTGCTCACACCGCCACTCGAATACCGCCACTATGTACTCAGTTCCTATCGGACCTGGGCGTTCCACAGCCTGGCGGGTAAGTCGCTACGTCGTTTGTTGGTCGCGGATATGATCCTGCACACTGTTCATTGGCCGCTGACGCGCATGTTGTCCACATGCGATTCGCGCATTCTCCCGGTTTCGTATTCCGACTCGAGCGATACACCCGACCGGCATCTGTCCGCCGTTCGCGAAGATCGATTTGCGGCTGCCTCCGGGAAGTGAATTCTCGGTTGCTCGACGGTGAATAACAGCAATGTAATAAGTCGTCGATTGTTCGGCTATCGATAAACCGTGGGGCAATATCTACAAAGCCCGTTTCGTCCGAAAATCAGGGCGATGAAATTGTCGGTCTCAGGCGTGGACGAGGTCGAGGCCGCACCAATTCTCGTGGCCCAGATAGTCGAGCAACGCAGACTCGGCGGGACCGGAGGGCGAGCGGACGCTTGCGCGAACGGCATGCGACACCGGCGGATCGAGTGGGCGCGCAAGGTGCCCGTATCCCGGTGGGACGGCTGAGGCCGGTATCAGTGTGACGCCCAGACCTTCCGAAGCCAGCTTGACCGCAGTGGCCAGTTGGGATGCGCGCGCGACCGTCGATACGGACAACGAGTGCGAGCGAAGTGCGTGCGTGATGACGTCGTCGCGAGCACTGCCCCGTCGAAGTCGAACCCACGGCTGACACGCCAGTTCCTTCAGCGTCAGTACTTTCCTGGTCAACAGCGGATGTCCTTCGGACAGTACGACGACATACGATTCGTCGCCGATGACCGTGGCGTCGGGGTCGTAGTGGCCGTAGTCGCTGGACAGCACCAGGTCTGCCTCGCCGGTGCGCACCAAGCGGTCGATGGCCTGGGGGTCCGACTCCTCGTACAGGGTCACCTCGAGGCGGGGATACCGTCGCCGCAACTCTCCGATGGCTCGCGGGAGTTGGCACATCCCCAGTCCGGTCTCGACGACGACGACCAGCTCGCCGGCAACCGTGCCGGAGCAGGCCGTTGCGGCAGCGCGAGCGCGGCGAGCGGCGGACACCGCGATCGATGCCTCCTTGACGAAGGCGCGTCCGGCAACGGTGAGGCTCAGTCCGCGGGAAGTCCTGACGAACAGTTCCACGCCGAGTTCCTTCTCCAGCGACCTGATCTGTTGCGATATCGACGGCTGAGCGACGCGGAGCTTCTCGGCCGCCGCGGTCACCGACCCCTCCTCGGCCACGGCGAGTGCGTATTCGTACTGGCGGATACTCATTCGCCGGCTCCTATAGCGTTTGTCTATACAGTGCACTGCAAATTCGTCTTTGATCCTATACCGATTCGGTTCTAGCGTCGTCGACATGACGTCCACCGTGTATGCCCATGTGCAGCAGCGATCTCTGCTGTCGCCCCCTGTCCTGTTGCTCGCCGCGGTCGCATTCGTGATCGGAACAGCAGAGTTCGTGGCCATCGGACTCGTTCCTCAGCTGGCCCGGGATCTGGACACCACCGTCGGTGCCGCCGGGCTCACCGTCACTCTGTATGCGCTCTCGGTCGGAATTCTCGCCATCCCACTGGGCCTCGCCCTGGCGCACCGTCATCCACGCGCACTGCTGACCGCGCTTCTGTTCGTATTCGCGGCGGCGAATCTGGTTGCGGCAGCAGCGCCCGGACTGCCGCTGCTTCTGATCGGACGCATCGCGTCTGCGGCGACGCAGGGGGTCGCGCTCGGCGTGGCCGTCAGTACCGTCACCACCTTCGTTGCGCCTGAGGCGCGCGGAAAGGCCGTATCTCTGGTCTTCGGGGGTCTGATGAGCGCGATGTTCCTCGGGGCACCGATCGGTACGTATCTCGGCGGGGTTGCTGGCTGGCGTGCAGTGTTCGTGGCGCTGGCCGTGCTCGGAGCGGTGCTGGCAGCGGGTCTGTGGACCGTTCTGCCGCGTCGAATCGAGGGGTCGGGAGTACGTGGGGGCATGCACCAACTCCGGGTGGTCACCGTGCCCGGCGTTCTCGGCTTACTGGGAGTGGCCGTCGGAATTCTGCTCGTGTCCAACTTCTTCTTTCCTTACCTCGGGGTCTACCTCGAACAGTCGGCCGGAATGGGATCCGGCGGCATTTCGATGGGGCTGGGAGTATTCGGCGTAGCGGGCTTGCTGGGCAATGCCATCGGGGGTTACCTGGGAGGACGTGCCGATACGTTCTGGGTGACCGTGCTGGCAGTGATCGCGATGGTCGCGGTGGCCGCGCTCGCACTGTCCGGTGGCTCCGCGGCGGTGGTGTTTCCCGCGCTGGCGGTGTGGGGTGCCGCGCAGATGGCCGCGCTTCCGATCGTGACCACTGCGGTTGTGGCACTGGGCGGGGGGTTCGCCGCGACACTCAACGTCGCGCTGGTCAACCTCGCCATCGCTGCAGGCGGATTCGTCGGTGGCACCTTCGCGGCGTCCGCGATCGCCCTGCTGCCATGGCTGAGTGTCGGCGGCTTCGGGCTGGTCGTCGCGGTACTGGCGGCCCGACACCTGAGAGCGCCCGAAGCATCGGCTGTGCGTGCAGAAGTTGGTTAGCAGTCGAAACGGGCTGACGGTATGGTTGATCGATCGACGATCTACCTGCCCGTCGGGCCGGTAGATTGACGGGCGATATCCTCGACCGGACCGGTTCCGAGCACAGGATCTGCCCCTGCAACTTCTCTTTGGGAGTACGAATGTCGTTCGAGATCGTCGACCTCCCCGAAACGTGGGTTGCCGGTCTTCCAGTTCGCAGCCCCAAACGGGCACTGGGCAGGCTCAACGACCCCGCTTTGGATCAGGCCTGGTCGGCGGTGCTCAATCAGGACACGTCGGGACCGTTGGCTTCCATTTACACCGACTTCGCCCCCGGTATCGGCTCTTACAACACACAGATAGTCGGTTATCTGTGTTCCTCGCTGGGTCAAGTTGCGCGAGGACATCTCGTCGCGAAAGTCCCTGCCGCGAAATATGCACGATTTTCTGCAGTGGGGTATTTCCCCGAGGTTCTCACTCGACTGTGGACTCAGATCGATCATGCGGAGGAACAGGGTGAGATAGTGCGATCGTTCACCGGCGATTACGAGTGCTATCCGCACGCATACAAAATCGATCTCTATCTGGCGATCACGGTGCCCGGTGGTTCGTCGTGAGCTTTCGAGTGACAGCGCGCAGTGCGGAACTGTTCAGTGGATTGGTAGCGCCGAGAGTGGACGCCGGTGCCGAATCCAGCGGTAGCGAGTGGATGCGATTCTTGCGAGATCGTGTGCGCGAGAAGCATATCGGCGCGAACGAAGTGAGCACGGTCTACGTGCCGGATCCGCACGGCACGGTCAATGCAGTCGTCGCTGTTTCGGTCGATTCTCCTGCTGACGTCGATGCGGGGGATGTGTTCGTTTCAATACCGACCGGTGTGTTTGCAGTATTCACGCCGAGTGGTTCTTTGGCAGACCCTGTCGAGGACGTGTGGGCTCAGGTCGATGACTGTGTGGCGTCCGGGCTAATTTTTCGGGCATACAAAGAGGAAGTAGAAGTCGTTACAAAATCTGGAGAAGTGGAACTTTTCATTTCAATAGTTTTGTAAACGGAACCTTCTTCACGCAATAGTCACTTTCGAATCACAAAGTCACCATCGAACCGGTTACTATTGTCGAACGCAGTCGGCCCGATTGGGCGTCGTCAATTCGGCTCTCACGCCGTCGGTCGACGGGCAGGCAGCGTGGACAGGGCGTCGATGTCATCGCAAGGTCGACAGAGCAGGGGTGCAGCAACATGGTGAGACAACTCAGAGCAGAAGCAACGCGCGCAGCAGCACTACGCGCCGCGGCAGATCTCTTTCTCGAGGTGGGGCACGCAAATGCCACCCTCAGTCAGGTTTCCGCGCAGTCCGGCGTGACCAAAGGGGCGTTGTACTTCCACTTCGCGTCCAAGGAAGAGTTGGCCCGCGCGATCGTCGACGAAGGCCACGAGCGGGTGTCAACCGCGTGTGCAGGCCTGGTCGACAGTCGTAGCCCGGCGCTCGAATCCGTCATCGGAATCTCGTACTCCGTGCTCGAGCTTGCGGCGTCGGATCCTTTGGTTCGAGTCATGTACCGGTTGCAGATGGAGATCGACGGTTCCGACACTGCGCGTGGCAGTGTGTTCGGCACGTGGGGAAACATCTTCGAGCATCTTTTCGAGCGGGCGATCGAGCACGGCGACGTTGCCGATCACCTGGATGCGGGCAACGCGGCATTGCTGGTGTGCGAGATGCTCGCCGGAGTCTTGATGGTGTCCGAGGCGCAGTCACGTCTCGAAGACGCACCCGCACGGATGGAAAAGGTATGGAACACCGTGCTCCCATCGCTCGTGCCCGCCGACAAGCTCGCCTATTTCCGTGAGTTCGCAGCACGGAGTCTGTCCAGTTTCGTGCGCGAGAACATCACTTCCGCATCCGTCACCGTCTGAGAAGTTTCGTACCGAAAAATTTCGTGATCGGGTAGTGCTTGCCGGGCTTCTGCGCGCCGGGCACACTGTGTGACATGGAACACACTGCCCAGAAATCGAGAATGTCGGACAACGAACTGCGGAAAGCGATCGGCACTTTGCAGCAGCGCGCGGACGACGCGCGCAAACGCGGTGCGGACGACGACGCTGCGCGTATCGAGCACACCATTGCCGACTACCGAGACGAGATGTCGCAAAGATTGTGACAACCCTGTCGGTCGTCACCGCGTAGGGTCGAAATCGAACTGAACGTGGCAACCGGTGGGGGATACAGGCTTCGATGGCTACATACGATCTGCGCGGCAAAAAGACGTTGATCACGGGCGCGGGCAGCGGAATCGGTCGGGCGACGGCCATCGCTGCCGCAGAGGTGGGTGCGGAGCTCTTCCTCACCGACATCAACGGCCCAGGATTGGCCGATACGGTGGACATGGTCGGTCGCGCGGGCGGTACCGTCAGCCACTCGCTGCCCTTCGATGTGTCCGATTTCGAGGCGGTCACCGCGTTTGCGGACGACATCCATGCCGAGTTCGGCAGCCTCGACGTCGTGATGAACATCGCCGGCATCTCGGCGTGGGGAACCGTCGAGAACCTCGAGCACCGGCACTGGAAGTCGATGGTCGACGTCAATCTCATGGGGCCGATTCACATCATCGAGAAGTTTCTGCCGCCCATGGTCGAGGCCGGACGCGGCGGTCATCTGGTCAACGTCTCGTCCGCGGCCGGATTGATTCCTCTTCCGTGGCACGCTGCATACAGCGCAAGCAAATACGGCCTGCGCGGAGTGTCCGAGGTACTCAAATACGACCTCAAGCGCCATGGAATCGGCGTCAGCCTTGTCGTTCCGGGCGGCGTCAAAACCGGTCTGGTGAACACACTTCAGATTGCCGGCGTCGACCGGGACGATCCGCGTGTACAGAAGTTGCAGCATCGATTCGAGAAGCGTGCCGTCGAACCGTCCGTGGTCGCCGATGCCATCCTCACCGGAATCGCCAAGCGCAAGTACCTCGTGTACTCCTCCAACGACATCAGGTTCGGTTACTGGATGGCCCGCAAGTTCGCGCCGCCCTACGAGTTCGTGCTGCAGCGCGCCAACGATCAATTTTCGAAGTTGCTGGTGCCGCGTCGCGTGGAGGGGTCGTCGAAATCGACGTCGAGCGTGCGCGCACCCGGACCCGAATGAGACAGCTCGTCGTGTGGATTGGCCAGAGCACAGCCGGCAAGAGATAGACATCCGCAGCCGATACACCCGGTCAGGTTGTCGCGCAGCCTGGTCAATTGTTCTATCCGAGAATCGAGTTCGCGATGCCACCGCGTCGAGAGGCGGGCCCAGTCCTCGCGCGTCGGCGTCCGTTCGTCCGGAAGCTCGCTCAGTGCCTGCCGGATCTCGGCCAGCGGAATTCCGACCTTCTGTGAGATACGGATGAACGCCACGCGTCGCAAGGTCTCGCGGTGGAACCTGCGCTGATTGCCCGTGGTTCGGCGGCTGGTGATCAGCCCCTGTTTCTCGTAGAAGTGGAGCGCAGACACGGCAACGCCACTGCGCTCGGAGAGTTGGCCTGGAGTCAGCTCACGAACGTTCCACTCGGGCATCGGCACGACCTCGACATTACTTCAGGTCTTGCCTTCCTGCGCGACCTGCTCACCGAGGCCACGAAGATCAGAGAACTGTGTGTACCTTGTCGGCGGGCCGCGCCAGAACGGTTCCCTTCTCGGTCACAACAATCGGGCGTTCGATGAGAATCGGATGCTCGATCATCGCGGCGATCAACGTATCGTCGGTTGCGGATCCGAGGCCCAATTCCTTGTAGATGCTCTCGCGGGTGCGAACGGCCTGCCGGGGTTCGAGACCGGCGTCGGCGAGCAAGGTACGGAGCTCGTCCTCGGTGGGCGGTGACTCGAGGTATCGGACCACTCGCGGGGTGACGCCCGCTTCCTCGATCAATTTCAACGCAGTGCGCGAGGTATTGCACCGCGGATTGTGGTAGATGGTTGCCGAGCCTGATGGGTCGTTCCGCAGGCTCCTCTCCCCAGGGACGGTCATGTTTGCGATCTTGCCACGCGGGTAGCCAAGCCGACAGATTCAGGCCAGGAACGGGAGTGGTTATGACCGACAAGCGGATTGTCATTGCAGGTGGGCACGGCCAGATCGCCCAGCATCTGACGCAGGTACTCACGGCGCACGGAGATCGTGCGGTGTCGTTGATTCGCAACGGCGACCACGTCGATGCCGTCACAGCACTCGGCGCGCTGCCGCAGGTGATCGATCTCGAGTCCGCGTCCGTCGACGAGTTGGCGGCCGTTCTCGACGGTGCCGACGGAGTGGTGTTCGCGGCGGGTGCCGGACCCAACAGCGGCCCGGAGCGCAAGGACACCGTCGATCGCGCGGGCGCGGTGTTGCTGGCCGACGCGGCCGAGAAGGCCGGTGTTCGCCGCTACGTGCTGATCAGCTCGTTCGGTGCGGGAGAGCCGGTGGCAGAGGACTTGGACGATGGCTGGAAGGCCTACATCAACGCCAAAACTGCTGCAGAAGAGAATGTTTCGGCCAGGTCCGGTCTCGACTGGACCATTCTGCGTCCGGGCAAATTGACGGACGAAGATCCCACGAACTCGGTATCGCTCACCGAGCCACCTCTCGAATCGGGTGAGGTGACGCGTGCCGATGTGGCCGCCGTGATCGCGCAGCTGCTCGATACCGGTGGAGCAGTACACAAGACATTGATGTTGACGTCCGGTTCGACGTCCATCATCGACGCTGTCGACGCGGTCGGTTGAGGCACGGACTGTGCGCGTTCATATCGATCCGTCGAACACGACACCGGTGTTCGAGCAGTTGAGGATGCAGATTCTCGGGCTGGTGCGGTCGGGAGATCTGATTGCCGGTACCAAGATTCCGACGGTTCGTGGCCTTGCCGAGGAGCTGAAGATCGCTCCGAACACGGTAGCGAAGACATACCGAGAGCTCGAGCAGCAAGGCGTCATCGAGACACGCGGACGATCGGGTTCCTTCGTCGCATCGGGCGGCGATCCCTCACGCGATATCGCGGCCCGAGCGGCGACGGAATTCGTCAAGACGGTCCGTTCCATCGGCCTGGACGACGACCAGGCTCGATCGTTCCTCGAATCAGCGCTCAGGGGTGCGAACGACCACTAAGTTGACGCTTCAACATACTTCTGACATCGTGGTGCGGCCCATGTAGTCGTGTCAGAAGGATGCACAATGAACTCCACCCTCGTCCGCGACGCCGTCGCCCTCGTAGCCCGCATCGGTCTGGGAGTCGTCTTCATCGCTCACGGCTGGCAGAAGTTGAACACCTACGGTCTCGACGGTGCCGCGGCCAGCTTCGAGATGATGAACGTCCCGCTCCCCACGGCGTCCGCATACTTCGCCACATTCGTAGAACTCATCGGCGGCGGTGCCCTGGTGCTGGGCATCTTCACCCCCATCGCCGGCCTGCTGCTCTTCCTCGACATGCTCGGTGCCGCTGTCTTCGTTCACTTCGAGCACGGTGTGTTCGCCGCAGACAACGGCTACGAGCTCGTCGTCGCCCTCGGTGTCGGCGCGTTGCTGCTGGCCGCATTCGGTGCCGGCCGCGTCAGCATCGACGGACTCACCAAAGGCAAGACGGCAATTCTCCGCTGATCCGTATCGAGCGGCAATCGTCGGTCAGCGCCAACTCGGTAACCACAGTTGTTTCTGCCACATCTGCGGCGTGATCGGCATCGCGGTGAGGATCGGCCACAGCCAGACGAAATTCGCGATCACCACGGCGAGGTACAGGGCCACCAGCAGTAGCCCGGTACCTCGCCGTTCCGCTGACGCTGTTGCCTTGCCGATGATGTCGCCCAGCACCAACGCGAAGCCCATCACCATGAACGGGGCGAGCGCTACCGCGTAGAAGTAGTACATCTGCCGGTCCAGTGTGGTGAACCAGGGCAGCAGTGCTGCGGAGTAGCCGACAAGCACTGCTGCGTAACGCCAGTCGCGCCGAACGAACACCGACCAGATCACCCAGGCGAGCATCGGCAACGCCAGCCACCACATCGCGGGCGTGCCGATCAGCATGATCGCCTTCACGCACGAGGACGCCGAGCAGCCGGACACGCTCTCGCCGTCGGCGAAGTAGTAGAGCATCGGACGAAGGCCCATCGGCCACGTCCACGGCTTCGATTCCCACGGATGCCGGTTGCCGGCCGAATTGGTCAGTCCCTCATGGAATTGCAGCACACTGCCGCTGTAGTACCACAGTGACCGCAGGGCTTCGGGCACGAACGAGAACGGCCCGCCGGCGCCGATGCCGCTGCCGACCTCGTGCCGGTAGACGCCCGTCTCGGAGGTCAGCCATGCCCACCAGGTCATCAGATACACCGCGATCGGAACGACGACCAAGGCGTAGAGCGCAGGCCCGATGTCACGCAATGCCGTTCCCCGCCAGGGGCGCCCGACGCCGTACGAGCGACGTGCGGCCACATCGAATGCCACACTCAGCAATCCGAAGAACGCAATGAAGTACAGGCCGGACCACTTGGTGCCGCAGGCGAGCCCCAGCATGATGCCGGCTCCGAATCGCCACCATCGCACACCCATTCGCGGACCGAGCGCACTCGCGTCCATTCGGCCCTCGTCACGAACTCTCGACAACCGTTGTCGCATGTCGTCGCGGTCGACGATCAAGCAGCCCAGTGCCGCGGTGACGAACAGCGCGAGAAAGATGTCCAGCATGCCGATCCGGCTGCTGACGAAGGTGACCCCGTCGACGATCAGGAGGATCCCGGCAATCGCACCGACCAGCGTCGACCGTGCGAGGCGTCGCACGATTCGAATCACCAACAGCACCAACAGAGTTCCGGCCACGGCCGACGAGAAACGCCAACCCCACCCGTTGTAACCGAAGAGCGCTTCTCCGACGGCGATCAGCTGTTTGCCGACCGGTGGATGCACCACCAGGCCGTACGCCGGATTGTCCTCCAGCCCGCCGCCGGTGAGTACCTGATAGCCCTGCGGGGCGTAGTGCTTTTCGTCGAAGACCGGGGTCCCCGCGTCGGTGGGGTAGCGCAGCATCGTGAATCGCGTGATCGCGCAGACGGCGGTGATGACGAGGGTGACGATCCAGCCGCGCCTGGCATCGGTGTCGTGGAACCAGTCGCGCGCGGCAACCGTGGGCCCGGGACTGACCATCGACCGGTCGCCGGAGCGCTCAGAGGTCAGCAAGGTCACGTACCGATCGTAGGCGTTGATCCGCGGTGCATGACAGGCCGCCGCACTGCATGCGGGACACTGGAGTCATGCTCATCCTTGCCGCCACCCCGATGGGCGACGTCGGTGATGCCTCGCAGCGCCTGCGTGATGCCCTCGGCAGTGCCGATGTCGTCGCCGCCGAGGACACCCGGCGCACCAAACAACTCGCGTCCTCGCTCGGCGTGGTGATCGCAGGGCGCGTGGTCAGTTTCTACGACCAGGTCGAGACGGCTCGGCTGCCGGCGCTGGTCGAGGCCGTGGCCGAGGGCAAGACGGTGCTGCTGGTGACCGACGCCGGGATGCCGTCGGTGAGCGATCCCGGCTACCGCCTCGTGGCAGCGTGCGTCGATGCCGATCTGCCGGTGACCTGTCTGCCCGGTCCGTCGGCCGTCACGACTGCGCTCGCGTTGTCGGGTCTGCCGGTCGAACGGTTCTGCTTCGACGGTTTCGCGCCGCGTAAGCAAGGCCAGCGACGCACCTACTTCCAGTCGGTGCTCGCCGAACCGCGGGCCATCGTCTTCTTCGAGGCCCCACATCGCCTCGTCGCGTGTCTCGAGGATGCCGTGCACGTACTCGGTCCCGATCGCCGCGCCGCGGTGTGCCGGGAGCTCACCAAGACCTACGAGGAGGTCCGACGCGGCGGCCTGGGGGAGTTGCTCGACTGGGCGAGGGGCGGAGTGCGCGGCGAGATCACCGTCGTACTCGAAGGAGCGGTCGCCGTCGCCGAGGAGCCCGAGGATCTCGTGGCCGAGGTGGAAACCCTGGTGGCGTCGGGCATGCGGTTGAAAGACGCCTGCGCCCAGGTGGCGGTCGACGGCGTCTCCAAGCGTGAGGTCTACGAGGCCGTACTCGCTGCGCGGAAAGAGCAGTAGCGGGTCAGCCCACCACTTGCTGACGCAGACCTTCGGTGGCTGCCTCGAGGATCGTCTTGGTTCCCTTCTTCACCAGGAAGCCAGGTAGCGGAATCTTCGGATCGACCGTCAACTCGAACTCGACGTGGGTGCCGTTGTCCTTGGGCGTCAACGTGTACCGGCCGTCCTGGGCCTTCTGCTGAGTGCTGTCCACCAAGGTCCACGACACTTCGTTCTCGCTCCAGGTGTACGCGACCAACTGCTCGTCGTTGACACCGATGATCGAGACGTTCATCTTGACGTGGTTCGGCTTGCCGTCCTCGAAGCGATCGACCACCTCGCACTTCTTGTGTACCGGAGACCACGAGGGGATGCCTTCGACGTCCGCGAGAACGTCGAGAATTGTCGCTGCGTCGGCGTCGATGTCGACGGACTTGTTCACTGTGACTGCCATGGGGAGAAGGTATCTCAGCTTTCTGTACGGGAGCTGACGTTCCGGGCGAACTCGCCGATGGCGCGTAGCGCGCGTCGGGCTTCGGGGACGAAATCGGCCGCCTGGAACACGTGGACCTGATCCTCGTACACCTGAAGTTCGCAGTCGACTCCGGCGACCGCGAGACGCCGAGCCATGAGTTCTGCGTCGGCATAGACCATTTCGGTCGAACCGACCTGAATCAACACCGGCGGCAGGCCGGTGAGGTCGCCGTCGACGGGTGAGACCCGCGGACCCCTTTGCCCCTCGACGACGATGCGCGCGTCGACGCGATCGGCCAGTGCGGTCAGTGCGGGAACCGCGTTGGACGGAAACACCGAACACTTCGACGCGTTCTCGTGGTCGAGTTTGCCGGTGGGGTCCATATCGGTCAGCGGGGACATGGTGAAGATTCCCGCGGGTGCGGGCAGGCCGACGGTACGCAGCGCCAGGGTGACCATGAACGCGAGATACCCGCCGGCCGAATCGCCGCCCAGGATGATCTGCTCCGGGCGGTAACCGGAATCGAGAAGGAAGCGGTACGCGTCCACGCCGTCCTCGACCGCATGGGTGATCGGATTGCGCGGCATCATCCGGTAGTTCACCGACAACACCGATCCGTCGACCTGCCTGGAGACCCGTGAGGTCATCCGGCGATGGGTACGCAGGCCGCAGCAGACGAACGCGCCGCCGTGCAGGTACAGGACCACGCGATCGCTTCCGGTTCCCTCGGCGCGGATCCACTCGGCTTCGCACTCGGCCAGCATGACGCGGCTGCGCGTGGTGCCGCTGATCTGCGGGACGAGCAGACCGGCGTAGTCGACCAGCCCCATCGGCCACGGAAGAGAGGGGGCCTGCGCCCACACGGTCAGAAACGGGCGGACGGTGAACTGCAGGTACTTGGACAGGATCTGCGACTGCAGGCTCGCGCCGCGGATGTCGCGTCGGCGTGCGGTGGCCGCCGGATCGGTCGATTTCACTACGGTGAGCGCCGGATTCATAGCCGTCGCCTCCATCCCCGTTGTCGTTGCGCGGAGCGTGTGCGCCGTGCGTTGGAACCCCGCTCTATTTGGAACCCCTGGTAACGGACAATAGCGGGTAGCTTTTCGTGACCGGACGTAAGGTCGTGTTCTGAGTCACATTCGGTGCCGTACCGTGACCGAAAACAAATGGAAAAGGGACAGCTCATGGCACTCATGCCCATCACGGAATCGATGTTTCTGATCGCCGAGTCACGGGAGCACCCGATGCACGTGGGCGGTTTGGAGTTGTTCGTGCCGCCCGGCGATCCGCACGAGTTCGCCGAGGAAGTGCACCGCAAGTTCACCTCCGGCGAGGTGCACGAGCTCTTCCGAAAGCGCCCAGCGCGGCCCGTGCAGATCATGGGCAATCTGGCCTGGGCATTCGATCAGGACGTCGACTTCGAGTACCACGTTCGCCGTACGGTGCTGCCGGCACCCGGACGCATTCGGGAACTGTTCCAGTTCCTCTCGCTCAACCACAGCGCACCGCTGGATCGCTATCGGCCGATGTGGGAACTACACATCATCGAGGGTTTGGCCGACGGTCGAATTGCGCTGTACACCAAGGTGCATCACTCGCTGGTCGACGGAGTGAGCGCGTTGAAGCTGATGCAGCGGACTCTCAGCACGGACCCGGACGATCGAAGTGGGGTCGCCACCTGGGACCCGTCGCTGTTCGGTCGGCGCAAGAAGCAGGTCGCCGAGGAGCAGTCCGGGCGATTGGCGCAGCTGAGCAGTGGACTCTCGGTGGGCCGCAAGATCGTCGGGGACTTGGTCGATTTCGCGCCCGCTACGGCCCGCATCGGCTTGCGTGCGTTGAAGAAGGAAGGAGCGCAGCTGCCGTTACAAGCGCCGCGGACGATGTTCAACGTGCCCATCGGTGGGGCCCGCCGATTCGCCGCCGAGAGTTGGTCGATCGAGCGCATCCGCACGGTGGGTACCGCACTCGACGCGACGCTCAACGACATGGTGCTCGCGATGTGCGCGGGAGCGCTGCGCGCGTACCTCATCGATCAGAACGCCTTGCCCGAGGAGCCGTTGATCGCGATGGTTCCGGTGTCGCTGCGCAAGGAGGGGGACGACAGGGATGCCGGTAACTCGGTGACGGTGATCCTGTGCAATCTGGCAACCGACGAATCCGATCCGATCGTGCGGCTGGAGCGGATCAAGGATTCGACCGTCAAGGGCAAGCAGATGATGAGCGAGCTCAACACGCTCGAAGCGCTCACCGTCGGCGCAATCACCATGGCCCCGTTGCTGTTCGGTCCGGTGCCGGGATTCGTCGATTACACCCCGCCGCCGTTCAACGTCATCATCTCCAACGTGCCGGGGTCCAAGGAGGATCTGTACTGGAACGGCGCGAAACTCGACGGCATCTACCCGGCCTCGATCGTGGCCGACGGGCAGGCGCTCAACATCACCGTCGCCAGCAACGGCGACTCGCTGAACTTCGGACTCATCGGGTGCCGACGCAGTGTGCCGCACCTGCAGCGCATGCTGACGCATCTGGAGAACACGCTGGAGGAGCTCGAAAAGACCTTGTGAGTGCCTGCGGCAGTGGTGCGGTTAAGTGCCCTGGGCGGCACATGATCGCACCACTGCCGAAGGCTCTACTCGTACTTGGGGAACACCGGCGTCGGGGTCGGTAGTGCCGTGCCGGGTACCGAACGTGTTGCCACATCGGCAAAATCGCGGTTCGACGCACCGAGCAGGTCGAGGATGCGCGACGCGGAATCTGGCATGACGGGCTGCGCCAGGATGCTCACGATGCGTAGCACCTCGATCGTCACGTACAGCACGGTGGCCATGCGATCGGGATCGGTCTTGCGTAGCACCCACGGCTGCTGCAGCGAGAAGTAGCGGTTGGTCTCACCGAGTACCGACCAGATCGCTTCGAGCGCGGAATGGATTGCCTGCACATCGAATTCGCGTCGGCAGATCTCCAGCAGCGCATCCGCGCGAGCCAGCATCGCCTCGTCCTCGGCGGTGAAGTCGCCCGGCGTCGGGAGCTTTCCTTCCAGATTCTTCGCGACCATCGTCAGCGAACGCTGCGCGAGGTTGCCGAGTTCGTTGGACAGATCGGCGTTGACGCGAGCGACGATGGCCTCGTGGCTGTAGCTGCCGTCCTGACCGAACGAGACCTCGCGCAGGAAGAAGAAGCGCACCGGATCGAGACCGTAGTTCTCCACCAACGACTTAGGGTCCAGAACATTGCCGAGAGACTTGGACATCTTCTCGCCCTTGACGTTCAAGAATCCGTGCACGAACACCCGCTTGGGTAGCTCGATACCCGCGGACATCAGGAACGCAGGCCAGTAGACGGTGTGGAAGCGGGTGATGTCCTTGCCGATGATGTGCAGATCGGCCGGCCAGAACTTCCGGTACGACTCCGACTCGATGTCGGGATAGCCGGCTCCGGTGAGGTAGTTGGTCAGTGCGTCGACCCAGACGTACATCACGTGCGCGGGATCGCCGGGAACCGGTACACCCCAGTCGAACGTGGTTCGCGAGATCGAGAGGTCGCGCAGACCGCCCTTGACGAAATTCACGATCTCGTTTCGGCGCGTGTTGGGCGCAATGAAGTCCGGCGACGCGTCGTACAGCGCGAGGAGCTTGTCCTGGTACTGCGAGAGCCGGAAGAAGTACGACGATTCCTCGGTCCACTCGACGGGCGTGTTCGTCTCCGTCGCGACGCGGGAGCCGTCCTCGCCGAGAGTCGTTTCGGCCTCGGTGTAGAACGCCTCGTCGCGCACCGAGTACCACCCGGAGTACGAGTCCAGGTAGATGTCGCCGTTCGCCTCCATCCGCTTCCACAGTTCCTGGCTGGCGGCGTGGTGGTCGGCGTCGGTGGTGCGGATGAAGCGACCATACGAGATCTTCAGTAGATCCTGAGCGGCCTGGAACGCATCGGAGTTGCGTGCGGCGAGTTCGCGAACGTCGACGCCCTCGGTCTGGGCAGTCTGCTGCATTTTCAGGCCGTGCTCGTCGGTTCCCGTCAGGAATCGCACGTCGTAACCGTCGAGGCGCTTGAAGCGTGCGATGGCGTCGGTGGCGATGTACTCGTAGGCGTGCCCGATGTGGGGAGCGCCGTTGGGGTACGCGATCGCCGTGGTGACGTAGAAGGGTGGCCGTGAGGCATCAGCTGGCGCAGTCATGGTGCGCCTACTCTAACGATCGTGAGTAGAGACCGTCCCGCACCACCGTTGCCCGAGCCCGTCGGCACCCTCGTCGACGCGCACACCCACCTCGATGCGTGCGGCGCGACCGACGCGGCGAGTGTGGCCGCGATCGTGGACAAGGCCGAGTCCGTCGGCGTCACCCGCGTGGTCACCATCGCCGACGATCTCGAGGCCGCGCGCTTCGCCGTCGACGCTGCGTCCTGGGATCCGCGGGTATGGGCCGCGGTGGCCATTCACCCCACCCGCGCGAATGTGCTCGACGACGCCGCCAAGGCCGAGATCGAGCGACTGGCATCCGATCTGCGCGTGGTTGCCGTCGGTGAGACCGGGCTGGACTACTACTGGCCCGGCAAGCTCGACGGTTGCGCGACGGTGGCCGAGCAGCACGAGGGATTTCGCTGGCACATCGATCTCGCGAAGCGCGTGGGCAAACCCCTGATGATTCACAACCGTGAGGCAGACGAGGACCTGCTGGCAGTTCTGAGATCGGAGGGTGCCCCCGAGACGGTGATCTTCCACTGCTTCTCGGGCGGTCCCGAGACCGCGACGGCCTGCGTCGACGCCGGCTACGTCCTCAGCTTCTCCGGGACGGTCAGCTTCAAGAACGCGCATGCCCTGCGCGAAGCCGCGGTGCTGGTGCCCGACGAGTTGGTGCTGGTGGAGACAGACGCACCGTTCCTCACCCCACATCCGTTCCGCGGCGCACCGAACGAGCCGTACTGCCTGCCGTACACCGCCAGGGCCTTGGCCGAAGTTCGCGATCAGGATCCGGCAGAGCTGGCGGCGCACGCGACTGCCAATGCCGAGCGGGTGTACGGCCTGTAGCAGCTGAAGTTGCGGCGCGGGTACTAATTCGTTACCGTACCGTGACCGAACTCGGCGTTTCGCGTACCGAGTCACGCTCGCAACCGCCAGGAATACGAAACTTGTCGACTATCAGACGTCTCAACTCCGCCCGTTCGACCACGCTCTACCTGGTCATCGCGGCCCTGTTGATGACGCTCGTCGCCGGTGGCGTGATGGCCGTGAGCCGTCACAAGACCGTGACCATCGACGTCGACGGCGACATGATTTCGCTGAGCACGATGAAGACCGACGTCAACAGCGCCCTGGTCGACGCCGGCTACGCGCCGTCGGACAAGGATCTGGTTGTTCCCGCCCCGGACTCCGGGCTCAACGACGGCGACACCGTGGTGCTGCGCCGCGCCCGTGAGATCACGCTGAACGTGGACGGCAAGCCCGAGGACATCTGGACCACCGCCCTGACCGTCGACGAGGCGCTGCAGCAGACCGGGTTGGCCGAGGACGTGCACGTGTCCGCGTCCAGATCCGAGCGACTGCCCCTCGACGGAACCGAGCTCGATGTGGCTCTCCCCAAGCAGGTCTCGCTGGTCGACGGCGGATCCCCGGTCACCCCGGTCACTCTGGCCGCACCGACCGTGCGTGAATTCCTCGAAGCAGCGGGCAAGCCGCTGGAAGAGGCCGATACCGTCACCCCGGATCCGGACGCCACCGTCACCGACGGCGCAGAGATCGTCGTGACGCGCGATCGGACCGTGACCAAGTTCGAGACCACCGACGTCGACGCTCCCGAGCAGCGCATCGAGGATCCGACGATGAACATGAGCAAGACCGTCGTCGAGAATCCCGGCGCTCCTGGTGTCTCCGACATCACCTGGAAGATCAACATGGTCAACGGTGTCGAGGTCGGCCGCGAGAAGGTCGACGAAGTGGTCAAGGTGCCAGCGCAGCCGAAGACGGTTCGCGTCGGAGCCAAGCCCGGTACCGAGGTGCCGCCGGTGGAGAACGGGGCGATCTGGGACGCGCTTGCCCAGTGCGAGGCAACCGGGAACTGGGCGATCAACACCGGCAACGGTTTCTACGGCGGCGTGCAGTTCGACCAGAACACGTGGGAACGCCAGGGCGGCCTCAAGTACGCTCCGCGCGCCGATCTCGCCACCCGCGAGGAGCAGATCGCCATCGCATCGGTGACACAGAAGTCCCAGGGTTGGGGCGCATGGCCTGCCTGCACCTCGCGTCTGGGTTATCGCTAGTCACGTAGAGTTTCGCCCGTGTCCGAACATGTGAGGGGATCTGCGGCTCTGCTCGGTCCTGCCGAGGTCCGCTCGTTGGCCGCCGAGCTCGATGTACGGCCCACCAAGCAGCTCGGCCAGAACTTCGTGCACGACGCCAACACCGTCCGACGCATCGTCGCCTCCGCCGGAGTCGGCCCACAGGACACGGTGCTCGAGGTCGGCCCCGGCCTCGGATCGCTGACACTCGCGCTGCTCGATGTCGCCGAGGCCGTCATCGCCGTCGAGATCGACCCCAAGCTTGCGACCCGTCTGCCGATCACGGTGGCCGACCGGGCCCCGACTCTGGCCGACCGCCTGACGGTCATCGAGGCCGACGCCCTTCGTATCCGCGCCGCGGAGATTGCCGGGGAGCCGACCGCCTTGGTGGCCAATCTTCCGTACAACGTCGCCGTTCCCGTGCTGATCCATCTGTTCTCGGAACTGCCGAGTCTTCGGGTGGCTGTGGTGATGGTCCAGGCCGAGGTGGCCGATCGACTGGCCGCGGTGCCGGGAAGCAAGATCTACGGCATCCCCAGCGTCAAGGCCAGATTCTTCGGTGACGTCAAAAGGGCAGGAGCAGTGGGTCGTTCGGTGTTCTGGCCAGTCCCCAAAGTCGAGTCGGGCCTGGTTCGCATCGATCGGTATGCCGAACCACCGTGGCCGACGGACACCGCGCATCGCAAGGCTGTCTTCTCCGTGGTCGATGCCGCATTCGCGCAGCGGCGCAAGACTTTACGAGCAGCCCTGGCGGGGTGGGCAGGCTCCCCGGTCGCCGCCGAACGGCGACTTCGCGAGGCCGGAATCGACCCGACGGCACGCGGCGAGACCATCGACGCCGCAGCCTTCGTCCGTTTGGCCGCTACCGAAGCCTGACCGTCAGAACGGGTTCAGGGTCACTTCGAGTGCGCCGGACGACGTGACCCGCTGCGGATTGAGCTGCTGAATCAATGCTCCCGAGGTGAGCGTGATCGTGTACTCGACCCACCCGAGGCCGGTGTCGATGTACGCCTCACCCCACGGATACCTCGCGGTTCTGTCCTCGTGTGCGACGCCCGAGGCGCCGGTCGTCGTGTTGCGCCACTGCACTTCGGTGTGCGAAGCGAACGACAGAAAACGCCAGTTCTGGCTGTAGATCGGGTCGGTGGTCGGCGGCTGCGCGGTGATCGCCAGGAATGCGTGATACGGCCCGCCGTAGTCGGATCGAAGGCCGCTGTAACCGTTGACCTCGAGCGAGTACGGCGCTTCCCAGGGGTACGCGCTCGGGATGGACACGGTCGTGAGATGGGAATGCGGTGCCGCCGCCGCCGTGCCACTCGAGACGAACAGCGCTGTCACCGTCATCGCCAGCGCCACCAGTGCCGTCGTCCATCGTCTTCGCATGTCGAACCCCTGTTCGTCGACGCCTCGTCAGATGCTGAGCAATGCTATTGGCATTCCGCGTCGCTGCGCGTCACGATTCCGTATCGAACCAAGTGGTTCGTTCAGAGGTGGATGTCCGACAGTCGCGTCAGCTCGGTCCACCTCGACGCCGCACCGCGGGCCGCGGCCACCGGTGCGTAACGATCGGCTTCGATCAGAGGGTCCAGCTCGAGACCGGTCGCCGACGCGATGTCGGCCACCGGAACCTGGTATGTCCGGTAAGGGCCGAGGGGCGGGGGATCGGTCTCGAGTCGCAGCGGTTTGTCGAGGATCGGGTCGAGAGACGGCGACTGGTCCAGCACGTAGCCGGTGCATGCAGGATTCGAATCCTGCGACCACACAGCGATTTTGAAGAACCGCCGCGGAATGTTGATACCGCGGTAGATGGGATCGTCGTCGGCGAATACGCAGCCGCTGAACACCGAAAGACGTCGGCCGTATTGCTCTGCGTAGCCCAGAACGTAATCTTCGAGCCCGAGCCACAGTGTCTTCGATTGGTTCAGCGTGGCCGTCTGCGGAGCGCACACCGTGTAGTGAAAGGTGTCCTCGTTGGCGCGGGTGGCCACCGACAGCTCACCCCACACCGGGTCTCGCCTGCGAACCAGGTGTCCGCGATCGAGGTCGTTGTTGGAGTACAGCTCGTTACCGGCCTGCTGCGACGGCGGCAGGCGGTCGTCCAATCGCCAGTCGTCGCCCCGTTCGACATCCTTCAAGCTGGCCCCGTCGATGTTGACACCGGTGACCGCGGCGAGGCGTCGGTCGGGGTCGATGGACACCGAGAAGTGGGTGTACGGCAGTACCACCACACCCGCGCGATCGGGCAACGGAACGTCGATGTCGGCCAGGAACTTCGGGTCGAAACCGAATGGTGTCGTCATCGGTCCATTGACTCACGTGTCGGTTACCGGAGAGTGAACCGCCGCGAGGTACCGGTCGGTCAGTCTCGCGTGTCGCTCTGCCACGACTCGGCATTCCTCACGTAGTTCCGGTGGATCGAGCACGGTGAAATCGGTGTCGAACGCCGCCAGCCATCGCGCGATCGACGGCAGCGAATCGCCGGACAGCACCACCGCGCAGGTGTGCTCGTCGATGGATTCGATTGCGCCCCATTGTTCGTCGATCATCGGAGCGATAGTCTCGATCGGTGCATGCAGTGCGATCCTCGCCTGCACCTGCGTGAACGCGCGATCGATTCCCTTCGAGACGAACGCGGCCGCCCCGCCTGCAGGCAACTCTCGCGGGGTGAACCGAGGACCTGTCGGAATCTTCGGAATCAGGCGATCCACTCGATACGATCGCCAATCCTCCCGCAGCACATCCCATCCCAGCAGATACCAGCGTGCCCCTGCCCGCACCAGACTGTACGGTTCCACCTCACGTCTGGACTCGGAACCGTCGTGCTTGCGGTAATCGAATCGCAGCCGCTCGTGCCCGTGACACACCGCCGCCACCGTCGACAGCACCGAGGCGTCCACCGCCGAACGCGGCGTCTGTTCCACCACGTCGATTCGCAGCGCGTCGAGCCGATGCCGGATGCGCGACGGCATCACCTGCCGCAGCTTCGTCAGTGCCCGCAGCGACGCCTCGCCGATGCCTGCCACCGACCCACCGGCGGCGGACTGCAACCCGAACGCCACCGCCAGTGCCTCGTCGTCGTCGAGCAGTAGCGGCGGCATCTCGGCACCGGGGCCGAGCTGATAGCCGCCGCCCACCCCCGGCGTCGCATTGACCGGGTAACCGATATCGCGCAGCTTGTCCACATCGCGTCGCAGCGTTCGTGGGGTGACATCGAGCCGCTCCGCCAGCTCCGCGCCCGCCCAATCGCGACGGGTCTGGAGCAGGGACAGCAACCGCAGCAGCCGTGCCGAGGTTTCTTTCATGCTCACACGATGCCACGCAATGCGGACATGTTCGGTCCGCATGCAAAACCCTGGTGGTGAACTCGGCCGCTGTTTCTCCACTACTGTGGTTACTCGTGCTGTCTGTCGTTCCCACACCCGTTGTCGTTCGGGCCCCGTCGAAGGTGAACCTGCATCTCGCGGTCGGTGACCTGCGTCCCGATGGCTTTCACGAGTTGACGACGGTGTTCCAGGCGCTCTCGCTGTCCGACGAGCTGTCGGTGATTCCGGCCACGTCGCTCTCGGTTCGGGTGCGCGGCGACGACGCGAAGGTGGTTCCCACCGATTCGCGGAATCTGGTGTGGAAGGCCGCGGTGTTGCTGGGGCGTCGAGTCGGGCGTGAGCCGTCGGTGGAGATCACGATCGACAAGGGCATCCCGGTGGCCGGAGGCATGGCAGGCGGAAGCGCCGATGCCGCCGCGACGCTGGTGGCGCTCAATGCGATGTGGCATCTGGATCTCTCTCGCGACGAGCTGGACGAGATTGCGGCCGAACTCGGTAGCGACGTGCCGTTCTCGTTGCACGGCGGCACCGCGGTGGGAACGGGACGCGGTGAGAAGTTGCTTCCGGTGCTCTCGCGCAACAGCTTTCACTGGGTACTGGCGTTGGCCAAGGGCGGTCTGCAGACGCCCGCGGTGTACAACGAGCTCGACGAGTTGCGTGCCAAGGGCAGTCCGCCTCGCCTCGGTGGCACCGAGGATCTGATGCACGCGCTCACGTCCGGTGATGCGCGAGCACTCGCACCGTTGCTCGGCAACGATCTGCAGGCTGCTGCGGTGTCGCTGATGCCACAGCTGCGTCGCACCCTTCGAGCGGGGGTCACGGCCGGGGCGTTGGCGGGCATCGTCTCGGGCTCGGGCCCCACGTGTGCGTTTCTGTGCGCCGACGCCGACGCGGCGGTGTCGGTGAGCGCTGAACTGTCCGGTGCCGGCGTGTGCCGCACCGTCCGTGTTGCGAGTGGGCCGGTTCCCGGCGCTCGTGTTGTCACTAATGAATCGATTGGTTTTTCCTGATGGTCAATCTCGTCAATCTCGAAAACGTCAGCAAGTCCTTCGGCGTCAAGCCGCTGCTCGACGGCGTCTCCCTCGGTGTACAGGAGGGCGAGCGCATCGGCATGGTGGGCCTCAACGGCGGTGGCAAGACCACCACACTCGAGGTTTTGGCCGGTCTCGAACCGCCCGATTCGGGACGCGTCAGCCGAGTCAACGGCCTGCGGATGGCCGTCGTCACTCAGCGTGGCGTGCTTCCGCCCGGGTCGACCGTCGGCCAGGTGGTGCTCGACCCACTCGGAATGGCCGAGCACGAATGGGCCGGTGATTCTCGGGTGCGCAACATCCTGACGGGCATCGGCATTGCCGATCTCGGACCGGTCGGCAGCTCCGGGCTCGACGCGTCGATCGACAATCTGTCGGGCGGCGAGCGGCGTCGCGTCGCGCTGGCTGCGGCGCTCGTGCAGGACCTGGACTTGCTCGTGCTCGACGAGCCCACCAACCACCTGGACGTCGAAGGAGTGCAATGGCTCGCTGCGCACCTGGTGTCGCGTCGCAGCGCACTCGTCGTGGTCACTCACGATCGGTGGTTCCTCGATACCGTCGCCAATCAGACGTGGGAGGTCGTCGGGGGTGGTATCGAAACCTACGAGGGTGGCTACAACGATTGGGTCTTCGCGCGGGCCGAACGGTCCCGTCAGGCCGACGCATCCGAGGAGCGGCGTCGCAACCTCGCCCGCAAGGAACTTGCATGGCTGCGCCGCGGTGCTCCTGCGCGAACGTCCAAGCCGAAGTACCGCATCGAGGCTGCGGAGGCATTGATCGCCGATGTACCGCCGCCTCGTGACTCCGTAGCACTGTCCTCCTTCGCGCAGCGTCGGCTGGGCAAGGTGGTCATCGAACTCGAGGACGCGCGCCTGGAAACTCCCGACGGCCGGGAGTTGGTCAAGGACTTCACGTGGCGTCTGGCTCCCGGCGAGCGCGTCGGTCTGGTCGGCGTCAACGGTTCGGGTAAGACGACGATGCTCCGCACGCTCGCCGGTGAACTGCAGCCCGCCGCGGGCAAGCGCATCCAGGGCCAGACCGTCAAGATCGGTTGGCTGAAGCAGGAATTGGACGACTTACCCAAGAAACTGCGTGTCCTCGACGCGGTCAAGGAAGTGGCCGAGCGGATCACGTTGGGCGACAAGGAGATTTCTGCTGGGCAGCTCGCGGAAAGGCTGGGCTTCACCCCCGCTCGCCAGCGCACACCGGTCGGAGATCTGTCCGGTGGCGAACGTCGCCGCCTGCAGTTGACGCGAGTTCTGATGGCCGAGCCCAACGTGCTGTTGCTCGACGAGCCCACCAACGATCTGGACATCGACACCCTGCAGCAGCTCGAGGACATCCTGGACGGCTGGGCGGGCACGCTCGTCGTCATCAGTCACGACCGGTACCTGATCGAGCGCATCTGTGACTCGACGTGGGCACTGTTCGGCGACGGCAAGCTCACCAACCTTCCCGGCGGCATCGAGGAGTACCTGCGTAGGCGGGCCGTCCTCGCCGCCGACGCGACGCCGGACTCGTTGACCACCGGCGGGGCACCGCGCAAGGCAACCCGTGATGCGGCCTCGGAGCGCGCAGCCCGCAAGGAACTCAGCAAGCTCGAGAAGCTCGTCCTTCGGCTCTCCAAGCGTGAGGTCGAGCTGCACGCAGAACTAGTCGACGCGTCCACCGAGCAGAGCAAGCTCGTCGCTCTCGACACCGAGCTCAAGCAGGTTCTTGCGGACAAGGACGTTGCCGAGGAACGGTGGATGGAACTGGCCGCCGAGTTGGAGTGAGCGGCTCCGCCGCATGTGGCAGGAGTGGAGCCTGCGGAACGACCCGGGGTAATAGTTGGCTCGTAGCCCACTACGAAGTTTCGCTCACGTGCCCGATGCGCATACTGGACACATGGCATCGGTGGTCGCGGAAGTACTCGGTTCGGATTTCTCCCGTCTGCATCCCAAGGTTCAGTGGCGCTTCGGATTGAAGTCCTCGGACCATCTCGCCCAATTCGGGGTTGGCGTGATGGAGGAGATGACGCACTCTCGGCTGGTGCCGCCGCCGTTGCTGTGGGCCGGCCGCAAGCGTGGACTGTTCCCCGCCGGTGTGGGCAAGGACGTGCCGTTCACCATCGCCAACTACGCGTATGTCGACGAATTGGGCCGCGAGACACTGTCTTTCGTGCGCCGTTTCGCCTTCGTCGGCCATCCGCAGGGGATGAACTCGGTGATGGTCTCCTCGGCGGAATCCGACGCGTATGCCCTGGACTATCTGGGGTTCTCCTCGGACATGGTGGTGCACACCAGGTGTGAGGTCGACGACGAGGGCGGTCTGATACTCGAGAGCGAAGTGCCGAGATTCCTGCTCGGCCCGCTGGCACCGAAGTTGCCGAAGGTGGCGTCGGCACTGACGATCGGTCGGGAGTGGTGGGACGCAGCCGAGGAGCGGCATCGCATCGAGATCAAGGTGCAGAGTCCGGTGCTCGGCCAGTTGTTTCTGTATCGCGGATGGTTCACCGCAGAGGAGAGGCCGTGTCGACCTGCCGACATCCCCGGTGACGCGCGCCCGCGATCGGTGGAGTCTCGCGAGTAGCGCGCGCTACTGTTACGCGTCGAACGATGCGCGTATGAAGGAGTCAACTGTGGCCGTTGTCGAAGCCGAGGTGTCCGGCGGGGTCGGACATATCGTCCTGAATCGGCCGGAGGCTCTGAACTCGTTGAACGGTGCCATGATCCAGGGCATCCGAGACGCTCTCGATGCGTGGCGAGACGCCGATGCTGTCGCGTCGGTTCTGGTGACGAGCGGTTCGCCGCGGGCGTTCTGCGCGGGCGGAGATATCAAGGCGATTCGGCAGGCAGTCGTCGACGGCGACCACGACGCCGGTCCGCAGTACTTCGCGGCCGAGTACGATCTCGACGAACTGATCGCGAACTACCCCAAGCCGTACATCGCCGTCATCGAGGCCGCGGCCTTTGGCGGAGGTCTGGGTATCTCGATTCACGGCAGCATCCGCATCGTCACCGAGAACGCGGTGCTGGCCATGCCGGAGACGGCGATCGGCTTCGTGCCGGATGTGGGGTCGAGCTATTTTCTGTCGCGGCTGCCCGGTCGTGTCGGGCGTTACCTGGCGCTCACGGGTACGCGCATCACCGGATCGGACGCTCTCGCACTCGGATTGGCCACGCACTTCTGCCCGAGCGAGGTGGTGGACGAGCTGAAGGCCGACATCCTCGCCGGCACCGATATTCACGAAGCGCTGGAGCGTCACACCATGGCACCGTCGTCGACGGAGCTGTCGTTCGACGCGGAGGCGGTGGCGGCGGTGTTCGAGAAGGAGTCTCTCGTCGACATCATCGACGCACTCGAGTGCGATACACCGTGGTCGCGCACAACGAAGACTCAGCTGGCGACGTTGTCTCCGACGTCCCTGATGGCCACCGACGCGCTGATTGCGCGCGGAGCAGACAGCACGTTGCGGGAATGCCTGGACCGCGAGTTGCGAATGGCTACCTGGATCATCACCGAGCCGGATTTCGCCGAGGGTGTACGCGCGGTGTTGGTCGACAAGGACCGTGCACCGCAGTGGAAGCCTCTGGTACTCGAAATGGTGCGACCAGAGGTCTTCCAGCAGCTGTTGTGACCGTCTGGGTTCAGCGGTAACCCTTGGCCGGGTTCTGCAGGTCCAGCACGATGGTCTGGCCGTTGGAACGCACGTGGATCTCGGGGTTCTGCAGGCCACCCGAGACGAGGTATTCGCCGAGAAGCTGCAGCAGCTCGTCGGGGCCGACCGAGGTATCGGGGGTGCGGATGTCGCCGGTGCGGCTGCCGAGCTCGTTCTGGGTCAGCCGGCCTGCGATGCGTACCGAGGCGACGCCCATGGCGGTACGACGGTCGGGAGCCTGGCCACGCCCGAGCGTCGGCGTGGAGCCGGTCGATCCGTGAGACGTGGAGCGGCCGTTGGTGGGCAGGCCGTGTTCTGAGATCTGATCGCTTGTAGTCACTTCAACCTCGTTCGATTCCGTGGCGGGCTTCTCTGGACGACGTCGATCCGCGCGGGGGGTCGCTGAATCCGTAACGGACGACGTTGCTGGTGCAGGCGTTGTTGCGGACGCCTTCTCGGTGGGCGTGGCCGCTTCGGCCGATTTCTCGGTGGTTGCGGCCTCGACCGCCTTCTCGGCGGGCGCTGCCGCCGAAGAATCGGTGCGGGCACTGGTGGGCGAAGTGGAGCCGGACTTCGGCGGCGTCGCCAAACGATGCGCAGGAGCGCCACCGACCTTGATCCCGGCCAATGGGTAGTTCGATCCCTGTGTCGTCATGTCGTCTTCCACTTCATCGTGTTCCCAGGTGACTCGGTGCCGAGATGTCACGATCGGATATCGATCAGGACGACTCACTCGGCGTCGAGCACGCCAAAACGTACTCTAAGTTTGTTCGGACACACTGAGAGTAGCATCACGATTGTTTAAGACGCTATTTTTCGACCGATGTATTTGTTCTGGATCCTGAACCACACGGCAAAACCCCAGGCGACGAACGCGGCGTACACCACGTAGAGAGCCGCGGACGGGTAGAAACCGGCGACGACGAGCAGCGGTACCCCTACTACGTCCACCGCGATCCAGATCAGCCAGAACTCTGTGAGTCCGCGCGCCATTCCGAAGGTGGCCAGCATCGATCCGGTGAAGATCCACGCGTCGGCCCATTTGCCGAACGAGCCGAGATAGCCGAAGAGCTGCGCGAACACCACCGTGCCGACGACCGCGACCACGAGCATGGCGGTCCGTTCTCGCGCAGTACCCCACCGCGGGAGCACAGCGGCCCCCGATCGCTTGGAATCTCGCATCCAGCGCACCAGCCCGTAGACACTCACGGCGATGAACATCAGCTGGCGTCCGGCTTGGCCGTAGAGATCGAGTGCCTGCGGTGTATGGAACACGCCGCCCAGAAACACGGTGAACAGCAACGCGTTTCCGATGATGCCCACCGGCCACGCCCACACGACGCGTCGCATCCCACCGATGGCCGAGAGCAGCCCGAAGCCGTTGCCGACCACCTCACGCCACAGCACGGGGTGGCCGAACACGCTGAATTCGGCATCGAGCAGATCGATCAGCACAAGGTGCTACTGATCGCCCGCGGCGACGAGCGGTTCGAGGGTCAACTCCGGCATTTCCTTCTGGATGTACTGCAAGCGCCATTTGTCGCTGACGAGTGCCAGCAGGGCCCCGTCCGTCCGGGTGAAGATTTCGACCCCACGCTGACGACCCAGTTCGACGGCCGATGCCGCGTCGGTCCGCCGGGCAAGGGAGTACCCGAGCGGTTCCATCCGGGCGTCGACGCCGAATTCGGTCTTCATTCGTGCGGTGACCACCTCGAACTGCATCGGACCGACGGCCGCGAGCACCGGGGAGGCGTCGCCGCGAATGTCGTTGCGCAGCACCTGAACCACGCCCTCGGAGTCGAGCTGCTCCACGGCGCGGCGGAACTTTTTGTACTTGTCCGCACTGTCGACGCGCAGTGCCGAGAAGTGTTCGGGCGCGAACGACGGGATCGGCGGGAATTCGACCTTCTTGTCGGAGTACAGGGTGTGGCCCGGAGCCAGCGCGGTCGCGTTGACGAGACCGACGATGTCTCCCGGGTAGGCGTTCTCGACCGTCGTGCGATCGCGGCCGAACACCGTCAGGGCGTACTTGGTGGTGAACGGCTTCTTGGTCTGGGCGTGCGTGACCACCATTCCGCGCTCGAAGACGCCCGACACCACGCGCATGAAGGCGAGTCGGTCCCGATGGGCGGTGTCCATACCCGCTTGCACCTTGAACACCACAGCGCTGAACGGATCGGTCACCTCGCGCACGCCGCCGGAGACGTCGTCACGAGACCCAGGCGCGGGGGCCAGGGCCACCAGGGTGTCGAGGATCTGCCGGACGCCGAAGTTGAGCATCGCCGAGCCGAAGATCACCGGCGAGGTCTGGCCGGCCAGGAACATCTCCTGATCGTGCCGCTGACCGCTCGAGATCAGTAGATCGCTTTCCTCGACCGCGGTCTCCCAGTCGACGCCCTCGCGTTCTGCGGCTGCCTCGGCCGACATGAATTCCTCGGGAGCGATGGTGGCACCGCCCGCGGTGCGCGTGAAGCGGATGTAGCTGCCGTCCTGCACGTCGAGCAGCCCGCGGAAATCACCTGCTATTCCGACGGGCCAGTACAGCGGCGTCGGAGTCAGGCCGATCCGCGACTCGATCTCGTCGAGCAACTCCAGCGGCGACTGGCCCGGGCGGTCCCACTTGTTGATCACGGTGATGACCGGGATGCCGAACTGGCGGCACACCTGGAACAGCTTGAGAGTCTGCGGTTCCAGGCCCTTGGCAGCGTCGATGAGCATCACGGCCGCGTCGACGGCCGTGAGCACGCGGTAGGTGTCCTCGGAGAAGTCGGCGTGGCCCGGAGTGTCGACGAGGTTGATGACGTTGGTGATCTCGGCATCGGGTGATGTGTGGTAATTGAACTGCAGGGCAGTCGAACTCACCGAGATTCCGCGGGCCTTCTCCATCTCCATCCAGTCCGAGACGGTGGAGCGGCGGCCGGCTTTGCCGTGGATGGCTCCGGCCTCGGAGATGACGCGGGCATGCAGTGCCAGTGCCTCGGTGAGCGTCGATTTACCGGCGTCGGGGTGAGAGATCACCGCGAATGTTCGACGCCGGGCGACTTCGGTCTCGAGCTCTTTGGAGGGGTTTCGAGAAGGCCCGGAATCGCCGCGCACTGCCGGTCCGGACCCTTCGAGCGCTGCGTCGACGTCGGGGGTACTGGACGGGGTACTCACGAAAACCTCATTCTCGTAGAAGGCGGCACCGACACGGTGACCGGGCAGAAATCCTGCGTTCGAATTCTCAGGATACGCGGCCTGTTGTGCCTCGCGGGCGGGGCGGGACTGCCTACTGTGTTCGGTGGGGCGGGATCCACCTCACGAGGAGACGCGCGTTGAGCAAGTTCACCGAGGAAATGTTCGAGACCGCGAGCACCAGCAAGCGAGGTCTCGTCACCGGCGAGCCCGATGAGGCGCTGCGGCAGTCCTGGGGCGAAATTCACGAGCAGGCGCGTCGAATGGCAGGCGCGTTGGCCGACGCGGGCGTCGTGCACGGTGACGCGATCGGCATTCTGGCCGGTCAGCCGGTGGACATCGCACCCGCGTGTCAGGCGACGTGGATGCGCGGAGCGTCGGTGACGATGCTGCATCAGCCGACTCCGCGGACCGACCTCGCCGTGTGGGGCGAGGACACCGAGACCGTCGTGCGGATGATCGAGGCCAAGGCCGTCGTTCTCGGGGCCCCGTTCGACATCGCCGCCCCGGTGCTCGAGGAGCGCGGCATCACCGTGTTGAAGATCGAGGACATGAAGACCGGTCGCGATATCGACCCGGTGCCGACGGCAGAATCCGATATCGCGTTGCAGCAGCTCACGTCCGGTTCGACCGGTTCACCCAAGGCAGTACGAATTACGCACGAGAACTTCTACGTCAATGCGTACGCGATGATCGACCGCATCGAGTTCGACGTCGAGTCCGACGTGATGGTCAGTTGGCTGCCGCTGTTCCACGACATGGGTATGGTGGGCTTTCTCTCGGTGCCGATGCAAGTCGGTGCCGAGGTCGTCAGCATCACTCCGCTGGACTTCCTGCGTTCGCCGCTGCTGTGGGCCAAGCTCATCCACAAGTACCGCGGAACCGTCACGGCGGCACCGAATTTCGCGTACTCACTGCTTGCGCGTCGGTTGCGCCAGGCCGAGGACGATCTGGACCTCGACCTGTCCACTCTGCGTTACGCCTGGAACGGGGCGGAGCCTGTCGATCCGGACACGATGATCGCGTTGGCAGAGGCCGGCGCCCGGTACAAGCTGAACCCGTTGGCTCTCGCGCCGGTGTACGGAATGGCGGAAACCACTCTGGCGGTGTCGATTCCGGACCCAGCTCGCGGTCAGGTGATCGACGTGGTCGACGCGGACCTGCTCGAGACTCTGGGTCGAGCCGTTCCGTCCACCCGTGGCAACACAAGATCTCTCGCCACCCTCGGCAAATTCGTGCCGGGCCTCGAGGGCCGCGTCGTCGACAAGGAGGGGCAGGTGCTGACCGCTAGAGGTGTCGGCATCATCGAAGTGCGGGGCAAGGCCGTCACCCCCGGGTACATCACCGTCGAGGGGCCGGTCTCGACGCAAGACGCCGACGGCTGGCTCGACACGGGCGATGTCGGCTACATCACCGAGGAAGAACTGGTGGTCGTCTGCGGACGCATCAAGGACGTCATCATCATGGGCGGTCGCAACATCTATCCCACCGACATCGAACGGGCAGCACAAACCGTCGCAGGTGTGCGGCCCGGCAATGCCGTTGCCATCCGGCTCGATGCAGGCGACAAGCGTGAAAGTTTCGCTGTAGCCGTGGAAACCAACGACATCGGCAATGCGGACGAGGTCAAGCGCATCGAACGTGAGGTGGTCCACGCCGTGCACTCGGAGGTCGGAGTGCGACCCCGCACCGTTGCCGTACTCGGACCGGGCAGCATTCCCAAGACGTCGAGCGGCAAGCTGCGACGGGCCAATTCGGCGTCACTGATCGCCTGAAACGGCAGGAGACCTCACACCTTTTTTGCGGGGTGCGCGCGTGCGTTCGGAAGCGAGAACAGGCGCGCACCTCACAACAGGGGTGTGGGGTTCAGCGCGGGTGCACCCTGTTCTGGGCTGCTTCGAGCCCGGCCGAGAGTAGAAGTTCGGCGGCGTCCGCGGCTTCTTCGACGACGACGCCGAGATCCTTGCGTTCGGCGGCCGAGAACGGCTTGAGGACGAACGATGCAGGATCCATTCGTCCGGGTGGGCGTCCGACGCCGACGCGAACCCGCAGGTAGTCCTTGGTGCTCAGATGCTGCGAGATCGAGCGCAGCCCGTTGTGTCCGCCTTCACCGCCGCCGAGTTTGAGTCGTAGAGCACCGAAGTCGATGTCCAACTCGTCGTGCACCACCACGATGTTCGCCGCGTCGATGGAGAAGAACCGTGCCAACGCGGCCACCGGCTGGCCCGAGAGATTCATGAACGTCCGCGGCTTGGCGACGACCACCGAGCGACGACCCAGACGAGCCTGCACGATGTCGGAATTGGACTTCTTGTGCGAGGAGAACGCCCCGCCGATGCGTCCGGCCAACGCGTCGGCGACCATGAAACCGACGTTGTGGCGGGTCTTTTCGTACTGCGGGCCAGGATTGCCGAGCCCGACGATCAGGGCCGGCGCTTCGGGGTCAACACTCACGGTCGTCATTCTCTCATCGGTGATTCGAAACGAACGGCGCGCCGGTCCCGTGGGGGAGCGACGCGCCGTTCGACGTGGTGGGTGAGAATCAGCTCTCGTCGGAGCTTTCCTCGTCCGTGGACTCTGCTTCTTCCTGAGTCTCTGCTTCGCCCTCTTCGGAGATGGGCTCGGTGCCTTCGCCGTCGGCCTCGAGGTCTTCCTCGGACGGAGCCTCGACGACGTTGACGAGGAGCGTCTCGCCGTCGGACACCAGGGTGACGCCGGACGGAAGGTCCAGGTCAGCTGCGGTGATCTGGGTACCGATCTGAGCCTCTTCGACGGAGACGACGAAGTTCTCGGGGATCTCCAGTGCGTCGGCCTCGATCTCGACCGCGGTCGAGTCGGTGGTGACGAGGGTGCCCGGTGCGGCGTCGCCCTCGACGATGATGTTGACCTCGACGGTGACGCGCTCGCCCTTCTTCAGGACGAGGAGGTCGGCGTGCTCGATGCTGCGACGGATCGGGTGCACGACGATCGACTTGGTGAGCGCCAGTTGCGACTTGCCGGCGATGTCGAGGGTGAGCACAGCGTTGGTGCCGTCGTTACGCAGCACAGCCGCGAACGCGCGAGCGTCCAGCGCGAGGTGCTGGGGGTCGGTGGCGTGTCCGTACAGAACGGCGGGAACGAGGCCGTCGCGACGTGCGCGGCGAGCTGCGCCCTTGCCGAATTCGGTGCGGACCTGCGCGGTGAGATTGTTTACCTTCGATGCCATGGTGCTACATGCTCCTGATAACTGTGGTTCGTGCGGCGTACTTCGTCGGGCGGTCAAGCTCGTCGGGGCGGACACGAACGAGCGCGGCCAACGGGGCCGAGCCGCGTCGATAACGGTGGATCCTGAAATCGTGGATCTACCCTCGCCGAGACAACCTGGAAGACAATACACGACCACGTCATGTGCGCGGAAGTTCGACCCCTGCTACGAACTTTCGCGCACCTGCGAGCGCAGCGAGCAACTCGGCGGCAACATCACGCGCCACGGATATCGCATCGTCACGGCCGCCCGCGGTTCCCATCACCACCGCGCCCTCGTGCAGTACCGACAGTCGCGATCCCAGCTGTTCGGCGTTGGCATACCCGGCGTCGTCGGCCAATCGCGCGAACAGCGATCTGGTCCATTCCTTCTCGGACTTGATGATCTCGAGTACCGGGCTGTCGGTGCCGCCGAACTCGGCGAACGCGTTGACGAATCCGCAGCCGCGATGGTTGTCGCGCATCCACAGATCGAGGGCGTCGTACACCCCCAGGATGCGCGCGTCTCCCGGGGCGAGGGATTCGACGTACCGGCTCACGTGCTCGCACCACAGGCCGTAGCGGCGGGTGAGGTACCGCTGCACCAGGCCGTCCTTGGAGCCGAAGCGGTCGTACAGGGTCTTCTTGGTGGTGCCGGCTTCCTCGGCGATGAGGTCGACGCCGACGGCGCGAATTCCGCGGGCGTAGAACAGCTCGCTGGCGACGGTGAGAATGCGTTCTCCGGCGGGGGTGAGTGGCTTGTCGAGCATGGTTGCCTTCCGAAAGCGCTGGTGGGAAGCAGGTGCACTGCGAGTATACAGACCTGTATGTTTACATCGCTGCATGAAAGCAAATGTCGACGCCGTCGCAGGTACTGCCCTGGTGGTGCTGTGGAGTTCGGGGTTCATCGGAGCCGAGCTCGGTACAGCGCAAGCCCCCGCGCACACGCTGCTGGCCTGGCGCTATGTCGCGGCCGTGGTGCTACTGATCGCCTGGTGCCGATATCGACGGCTGACACCGACCTGGCACGCCATCCGAATTCACGCCGTCCTCGGCCTGTTCTGCCAGTTCCTCTACCTCGGGGCCACCATCACCGGCATCGGGATGGGCGTGCCGCCAGGTGTCGCCGCGCTGATCGCCGCCCTGCAGCCTCTGCTGGTCGCGTTGGCGTCGAGCAGGATCTTCGGCGAACGCGTCGGGGCGAGGCAGAGTCTGGGGCTCGTCGTCGGGATCGTCGGGGTAACGCTGGTCGTGGTGGGGGACATGTCCGGTGCGGATCTCGCCTGGCCCGTCTACCTGCTACCGGCCGCCGGGATGCTGGCTCTGTCGATAGGGACGATCGGTCAGCGAATCCTGGCACCGAAGGAGCCGATCGCGCTGTCGATGGCCATCCAATGTTCGGTCAGCGCAGCCGGTTTCATGACATGGAGCATGCTGGCCGGAGATGCCGCACCGCCGATGACGGTGGGTTTCGGATTGGCCGTCGCCTGGACCGTGGTGCTGTCGACCTTCGGCGCATACGGCGCGTATCTGTTCGTGGTGCGTCGCAGCGGGCCCACCCGCGCCAGTGTGCTGCTTTACCTGACTCCGCCGACGACCATGGTGTGGGCCTGGCTCATGTTCGGCGATGCGATCACCTGGGTTGGAGTGGGTGGCCTCGTGGTCTCGGCAATCGGTGTGGCTGCCTATGTGAGCGGAAGTGTGGAACGACCGGAGAGCCGGTCACTCACCTGCGAGCGCAGCGAGCATCGTGTCCAGTTCGGCGAACGTGACGAAATAGTGGGGAGATGCGCGCACCACGGCGTCGAGTCCCCGGCCCGTCATGTCCAGTCGTGTCGAGCTGCGGTGGCTGACCGTCACCGTCACTTCCTCGGCGGCGAGTCGATCGCGGACAGTCACGGGATCTTCACCGTCGACGGTGAAGGAGACGATGCCACTCCTGCGATCGCCCAGATCCTGCACCGTCGCCCCGGGGATTTTTCGGAGTCCGGCGCGCAGGTATTCGGCACGTTCGGCGACGGCTTCTTCGACGTGGTCGATACCGAGCTCGAGTAGGTAGTCGACGGCAGCGCCGAGTGCGAGCCTGGCCGCGACGTCGCATTCCCAGAACTCGAATCGTGTGGCGTCGTCGGCCATTCGGTAGGTGGAGGTGTCTTCCCACTGAGCGCTGTGCAAATCGAGGGCCGGTGGATGCAGCGTCGACGCCAATCCTGGACGCAGGTAGAGAAATCCGGTTCCGCGCGGGCCACGAAGCCATTTGCGTCCGGTGGCGGACAGAGCGTCGACATCGAGCTCGGCGACGTCGACACGCATCTGCCCCATGGACTGGCAGGCGTCGAGCAGTACCAGGGCACCGTGTCGGTGGGCGAGATCTGCGACAGCGCGAGCGGGATTGATCAGACCGCCGTTGGTGGGTGCGTGCACCACCGAGACCAGCTTGACGCGATCGTCGAGCATGGTTCCCAGCGCGTCGACGTCGATTCGTCCCGACTCGTCGCTCGGAATCACGTCGACGATCGCTCCGGTGACCTCGGCGCGGTGGAGGGCGGAGATTGCGTTGCTGGCGTATTCGGCCTCGCACAGCAGGATTCGATCACCAGGGGAGAGCGGCACCGAGTAGAAGAAGTCGGTCCAGGCTCGCGTTGCGGAGTCGCTCAGTGCGATGCTCGACGCCGAAGCCCCGATCAACGTTCCGATCGATGTCTTCACCGCGGCGAGGTCGTTCGCTCGTTCGTTTGCGGCCCGGTAGCCACCGATTTCCGCTTCCCGGCGCAGGTGTGCGACGGCGGTGTCGACGACGACGGTCGGCGGCAACGAGGACCCGGCGCTGTCGAGGAATACCCGACCCGACGCACCGGGGGTGTCGCGGCGAATGCGGTCGTGATCGAGCATGGTCGTCCTTCCTGTCACGAACTCTCGGCATCAGGGTTGCACAATCGGTAGCCTCGATACGACGCGGGATCACGGCGTTTTCGATCCCCGCAGCTGGGTACGTTCGATAGCGAAGAACGTGGTGAGTGCGGAAAGAAGGAAAAAGTGTCGTCCAACGAGAAATCCCTCGAGCTGAGCACACGCCCAGCAGCCGAGGCATACGTGTCGAAAGTGTGTTTCAAGCTGGGTCCACCGGCCCTGATCGGTGCCGAACTCGAGTGGCTCACCGCCCTCGACGACGGAACGCGTCCCAGCCTCTCTTCGCTTGCAACTGCACTCGGTGATCACTCCCCGCGCAGTATCGCCCCCGAGTCACCCGCCCTGACGTTGCCGGGCGGAAGTATGGTCACCGTCGAACCCGGCGGCCAAGTCGAATTGTCCAGTTCGCCTTATACATCCGTTTCCGATCTCGCATCGATGCTCGACGCCGATGCCCGGTTGTTGCGAGACATGCTCGAGGACTCCGGCATCAGCATCCTGGCGGTTCCGGCCGATACCGCGCGTGCTCCGGAACGGCTCCTCGTCCTGCCGAGATACTGCGCGATGGAGAACCGATTCACCACCATCGGCCCCTATGGCAAATTGATGATGTGCAACACGGCTGCCGCGCAGGTGAGTGTCGACGCCGGTCGTGATCGAGCCGAGGTTGCCGCGCGTTGGCGAATGCTCCACGTCATCGGCCCGGCCTTCGTGGCGGCATTCGCGCGATCCCCGGAACTCGAGGGAGCCCCCGAAGGAGTATGGGCGTCCCAGCGCATGCGGACGTGGCTCGAACTCGATTCCAGTAGAACGGATTCCAGCAGAACCGCGGTTCCCACTACCGGAGATCCGATTGCCGATTACGCACGGTGGGCTCTCGACGTGCCGCTGCTCTGCATACAGGGCATCGACCAGAACTGGGAAGCGCCCGCGGGTACGACGTTCGCACAATGGTTGGCCGATCCAGGCGTCGTCGGACGTGCCCCCACATACGGGGATCTCGACTACCACCTGACCACCCTCTTTCCTCAGGTTCGAGCGTGCGGTCACCTCGAGATCCGTTACCTCGATGCCCAGCCGGACGGGCAGTGGGTGGTTCCTGCGGCGGCGTTCGAGGCGCTGTTGTCGACACCCGAGCTGGTGGCTCGCGCGACCGAGATCGGAGCAGGGACCGCCGGACGTTGGATCGACGCGGCGCGCGTCGGGCTGGGCGACCGCGATCTCCGATCGGCCGCAACCGAATTGCTGAAACTCGCGGCGGAGTTCGGCGGCGAGCACGACGACTACCTGTCGGCGGCCGCTCGCCGATGTCACTCGGGCGAGCCCCCGAGCGAATTCGACTCTGCGACGCGGGAATTCCACACTCGAAAGGAATCGGTGTGAGCGCCGAACAACTCAGGAACAGGATCGAAACGGTCCTCACACGCAGCCGCGCCCGCAGCGCAGCACTCACCGATTGCGTGGACGAAACCGAACTGATGGCGCAGCATTCGCCGTTGATGAGCCCGCTGGTCTGGGATCTCGCGCACATAGGAAGTCAGGAAGAACTCTGGCTGGTTCGCGACGTCGGTGGCCGTGACCCAGTGCGTCCCGATATCGACGAGCTGTACGATGCGTTCAAGCACTCGCGTTCTTCACGAACGTCGCTTCCGCTGCTCACTCCCGACGAGGCGCGCGTCTACGTGCAAACCGTTCGAGACAAGGCCTGGGACGTGCTCGACCGCAGCACATTTGCGGGCAGGCCGGTCGAGAAGCACGGATTCGCGTTCGGCATGATCGCGCAGCACGAGCAGCAACACGACGAGACCATGCTGGCGACGCATCAATTGCGCTCGGGGCCCGCTGTTCTCGCCGCCCCTGCGCCGCCGTCGTCTGCGGTTCAGGTCTCGGGTGAGGCGATCATCTCCGGTGGGTCGTTCTCGATGGGCACCTCACTCGACCCGTGGGCGCTGGACAACGAACGTCCGGCCCACCCGGTGCACGTGCCCACGTTCGCGATGGACCGCGCCCCGATCACCAACGCACAGTTCGTCGAGTTCATCGAGGACGGCGGATACCGACGCCGCGATCTGTGGACCGAGAAGGGTTGGCAGCACCGCGTCGACGCCGATCTCAGCGCTCCGCAGTTCTGGGAGCGCGATTCCGACGGCACGTGGTGGCGTCGTAGCTTCGGGGTGCGCCGTCCGGTGCGTCCGCACCAACCCGTCGTTCACGTGTGCTGGTTCGAGGCCGACGCGTACGCCCGGTGGGCGGGCAAGCGCCTACCGACAGAGGCGGAGTGGGAGAAGGCCGCGCGCTTCGATGCCGAGACCGGTACCAGCCGTGCCTACCCGTGGGGCGACGCCGAACCCACTGCGGCGCATGCCAATCTGAATCAGCGGCACCTCGAACCGGCGGACGTGGGCGCGTATCCGGACGGTGCGTCCGCGGACGGCGTGCACCAACTCATCGGTGACGTCTGGGAATGGACGTCGTCGGACTTCGAGCCGTACCCCGGATTCGAGGCGTTCCCCTACGCCGAATACTCCGAGGTGTTTCTGCGAGGCGATTACAAGGTGTTACGCGGCGGCTCCTTCGGCACCGACGAAGTGGCGTGTCGAGGCACGTTCCGTAACTGGGACCACCCGATTCGCCGGCAGATCTTCAGCGGCTTCCGGTTGGCCCGCGACGTCGAGCCCAGCTGAATGTGCCGTCACCTGGCATATCTCGGCCCCCGCACGTCCGTCGGGGGAGTGCTCACCGACGGTGAACACAGTTTGCGTGTGCAGTCGTACGCCCCGAACGACATGCGCGGCGGGGGCACCATCAACGCCGACGGGTTCGGCGTCGCGTGGTGGCAGGACGGTTCGGTGCGCAGCTACCGCAATCCGATGCCCATCTGGACCGATCCGGCGGTCGATGATGTTCTGCCGCAGCTCCATTCGACGTCGGTGATCGCCGCCGTGCGATCGGCCACGGTAGGAATGCCGGTGGAACGATCGGCCTGCGCGCCGTTCACCGACGGCCGTTGGGCGTTCAGTCACAACGGTGTGGTTCGCGGCTGGCCCCACTCGCTGACCGACCTGTGGTCCGAGGTGCCACCGGTCGATGCACTCACGTTGCCTGCTCCGACCGACGCAGCCGCAGTCTGGATCGTGTTGCGGCAGTTACTCGACACTCTCGACCCGCCGGCAGCCCTCGCCACGTTGGTTCGGCGCATCGAAGCGCGTGCGCCGGGGTCCAGGCTCAACTTTCTCCTCGGCGATGGGGAGAACATGTACGCCACCGCAGTGCATCACGCATTGTCGGTCCGTCGTTCCGATGACGCCGTCACCATCGCATCCGAACCGACCGACGACAGTACCGACTGGACGCACATCGACGACCGCAGTCTTGTCGTTGCCACGGCGTCGGAGTTCACCGTTTCCCGTCTCGACGAAGAGGAGCACACATGAGCACTGTCGAGGTACACCTCGCAGACACAGCACTGGTGGACGAATTACGCAAGGATGTGCGAGACGGGTTGACGTCTTCGCCGAAGTGGCTCTCGCCCAAGTACTTCTACGACGCACTCGGCAGCGAGTTGTTCGAGCAGATCACAGTGTTGCCGGAGTACTATCCGACCCGCACCGAGCGGGCACTCCTCGAAGAACATGCCCTCGACATCGCCGAGGCAACCGGATCGACGATGTTGATCGAGTTGGGCTCGGGCTCGTCGGAGAAGACGAAGATTCTGCTCGCTGCAGGGGTCAAGCACGGATCACTGAAAACGTATGTGCCGCAGGATGTATCCGTTACGGCGCTCGAGGGAGCCATCGAGCAGATCGCCCAGGAGTTCCCCGCTCTCGAGGTGCACGGCATCGTCAGTGATTTCACCGACACACTGCACAATCTGCCGGCGGGTAACTCACGCACCATTGCGTTTCTCGGCGGCACCTTGGGCAACCTCATCCCCGAGGAGCGCGAGGAATTTCTGAAGGCCATCGCCGACGCGCTCGATCCAGGAGAGCACCTGCTGCTCGGTGTCGGGCTGGTCATCGACCCGAAGGTTCTCGTTCCGGCGTACGACGACGCGGCCGGGGTGACGGCGGAGTTCAATCGAAACGTGCTGTCGGTGATCAATTCTCGCCTGGGCGGAAACTTCGATGCCGACGCGTTCGAGCACGTTGCGCTCTGGAATGCCGAGCAGGAGTGGATCGAGATGCGGCTACGGGCCTCGTCGCCGCAGGAGGTGTATCTCGCCGATCTCGATCTGCCCGTGCATTTCGACGCCGGTGAGGATCTGCGCACCGAAATCTCGGCGAAGTTTCGACCGGAAGGCATCACCGAAGAACTCGCCGCCGCAGGGTTCGACGTCGACCATCTATGGACCGATGCAGAATCTCGCTTCGCGCTCATCCTCGCGCGCAAGGGTGGGTAGCGACCTATTCGGCGAGAGTCACATCCAGTTGCTGAGTGCCGATGACGCCGAGTAGATCCAGTTTCTCTCGGGCATCGGTTCCCGGTTGCGGCGAATAGACCAGGAGGTGTTGGCCCTCTTTCTGAGTCACGAGTGTCTCGCAGTGGACCGCGATTACGCCGAGTTCGGGATGCACGAAGCGTTTGGACGCCGACGTCTTGTATGCGACTCGGTGTTCGCTCCAAATCGTCTCGAACTCGGAACTGGCGGCGCGTAGACGCTCGACCAGTACAGCGACCTCAGGATCGCCTGCTCGTCTGGCCGACACTGCTCGAAGATCGGCGACGTGCTTGTGGCCCATGCGATCCCAGTCCTCGCGTACGAAGTTGCGGCGCGTGCCGGGATCGGTGAACCAACGCCACACCACGTACTTGCCGAGCCCGGTGTACCTGCGCGGGTCCTCGGCCAGCGCGAGGTACATCGCATTGTGCGCCACGATCTCACCGAGGTCGGTCACGACGCAGGCGGGTGTGTCGTCGAGCTTGGTCAACAGGTGCATGAGGCCGGGGCCGACGTGTTTGTCCGCACCCATCCGCGTCGGTGGTGATTGGCCGGCGAGGATGTAGAGATGGTCTCGCTCGTCGTCGTCCAACCTCAGGGCGCGGGCCAGCGCACTCAATATCTGAGTCGACGGGTGCGGCCCGCGGCGTTGTTCGAGGCGGGTGTAATAGTCGGTGGACATCCCGGCCAGCAGTGCCACCTCGTCGCGACGCAGCCCGGGCGTGCGGCGTCGCGGTCCCGGTGCGACACCTACGTCGCCGGGAGTCAGAAGTTCCCGACGTCGTCGGAGAAAATCGGCCAGTTCGTCACGTTCCACGTATCGAGTGTGCGCCTCGTCGCCGGTTCGAGCCAGGGATCGGCAGTCCTCCGACAACTGCTCTCTGCCGCAATTCTCGTCGGGAACGCACAGTGGACGACATGAACAGAACACAATTGGGAAACTCCGGACCCACCGTCTCGCGTATCGGCCTCGGCGCGATGGGGATGTCCGGTGCATACGGCGAATCGAACGACCGGGAATCGATCCGCACCATCCATGCTGCTGTCGACGCAGGCGTCGATCTTGTCGACACCGGTGACTTCTACGGTGCCGGCCACAACGAGATGCTGATAGGAAGGGCACTGAAAGAGCGCAACCGGGACGACGTCGTGCTGTCGGTGAAATTCGGAGCCCTGCGCGGGCCCGACGGTGGATGGCTCGGCTTCGACGGCCGACCGGAGAGCGTCAAGAGTTCGCTGGGCTACACGTTGCAGCGGCTGGGTGTGGATCACGTCGACGTCTACCGGCCGGCCCGCCTCGATCCACGCGTGCCAATCGAGGATACTGTCGGTGCCATTGCCGAGATGATCGAGGCGGGCTACGTCCGCCACATCGGTCTGTCCGAGATCGGTAGCGAGACACTGCGGCGAGCGGCAGCGGTGCACCCGATCAGCGATCTCCAGATCGAATACTCCATCGTCTCGCGCGGTATCGAGTCAGACATCCTCGATACCGCGCGTGAACTCGGCGTCGGAATCACGGCGTACGGCGTGCTCTCACGTGGGTTGCTCAGCAACACGTTTCGAGCTCACAAGCCACTGTCCGCCGACGATTTCCGGGCACACAGCCCGCGATTTCAGGGGGAGAACCTCACCCGGAACGTCGAGTTGGTGGAACTACTCGCCGAGATCGCCGACGACCGCAGCATCACCGTCGCGCAGCTCGCCATCGCTTGGGTCATGTCTCGTGGTGACGACATCGTCCCGGTGGTCGGTGCCCGCTCGGTCGAGCGATTGACGGAAACCATTGCTGCATCGGAGATCTCGCTGACCTCCGACGAGGTAGCGCGCATCGAGAATGCCGTGCCGAAAGATGCGGTAGCAGGTGAGCGCTACGCCGAGGCACAGATGGCGCAACTCGACAGCGAAGCCTGAGCAGAGGCGTCAGCCCACGGCGATGGCGTCGATCTCGATCATCTGACCCGGGATTGCCAACCTGGCCACCCCCAGCATCGTCATGGTCGGCGCAACTCCTGCGGCTCCCAGTCTCGCCATGAGTACGCCGTAGTGCTGGAACAGAAGGTCGACGTCGGTGGTGTACACACCCAGCCTCACCACGTTCGAGATCGACATCTCGGCCCCCGCCAACACGGCGTCCAGATTGTCGAGACTCAGCGTCAGCTGCGCTTCCATGTCTCCCTCGTGCACGGGCGTGCCGTCGCTGTTCGTCGAGGTCTGCCCGGAGCAGTAGAGGGTCCTGGTGTGTCCGGTGACCAGCTCGCCCTGGTTAAAGCCCAGAGCGACTGACCAGTTCACCGGGTCGACTGCAGTTCTTTCCATATCTTCGTCTCCGTCTCGTTCGTTTCCGATCAGTACGAAGCAAGATTGACAGCGATACACGACACCCTCTGTCGTGTATTTCGGTACCGTTCGCGCATGCGTGCGGACAGGTTGGTCTCGCTGGTGCTTCTGTTGCGCCAGCGCGGCCGAATGACGGCCGACTCTCTCGCCGTCGAACTGGAAGTGTCGACTCGCACCGTCCTCCGCGACATCGACGCTCTGTCGACTGCGGGCGTCCCTGTCTACGCGGAGCGCGGCAGGCTGGGAGGGTTCGCGCTACTGCCTGGCTTCAGGACCGAATTTCCGGGCCTCAACCACGATGAGACCCTGTCGCTACTGGCCGCAGTGGGATCGAACGGCGGAGATCACGCGCTCGGCCTCGGATCCGGAGTGGTGTCAGCGCTCCGAAAGGTGATGGACGCGTTGCCCGACGGCCATCACGACACCGCGCGTACTGCCGCTCGCCGGCTACTCATCGAGCCGGAGACAGACCTTCTGTCTCGACGGGTTGTCAGCGAGCAGATACCCGCTCCCATCATGGACTCCGTTCGCAGGGCCGTGTTCGACGGCAGCAAGCTCCGGATTCTCTACGCGCCGAACGACCGAGATGCGCAGTGGCGCACGGTGGATCCTGTCGGCTTGGTCGCAGTGCGAAGCCGGAGCTACCTGCTGGCGACCCGAGACGGCGAAGACCGCACCTACCGACTTTCGCGGGTGCAGGACGCCGAGGTGCTTCTCGAGCCGGCCCAACGGCCGGACAGCGTGCATCTCGATCGGATGTGGCACGAGCGCAGCACCCGATTCAGGAACGGCGGCACCCCTGTGACGGTGTCGGCGCTCATCGACCCGAGGCGCCGGGAAGAACTGGCAGACACTGCATTGACCGTCACCGACGAGGATCTCGACGGTGACGGTCGGTTGCGAATGGACATGACTTTCCAGGATGCGCGGCACGCTGAGTGGGCTCTGTGGCAACTCGGTACCGACGCGGAAGTCCTGGTGCCGCAGTCGTTGCGGGATGGTCTGTACGGCCGGGCCCTTGCAATCGCCGAGCGCTATAGACCACGCGATCAGGCGTCCGCCAACGCGAGTACCGGCGAAATTTGATTCGCCCGACGAGCCGGGGTCAGTGAGGCCCCGAGTGCGAGGAGTCCACCGCACAACACGGTTCCGGCGATGACCGCCCATGGCAGGGTGGGCGCGGTGAGTCCGCGGGAATCGAGTGAGCCCAGCAGCGATTGTGCTGCGGCCCAGCCGTACACGATGCCGAGGATCAGACCGAAGCCCATGGACGCGACCACCATCTGAGTACTTTCCGAAACGATCATCGCTCGAATCTGCTTGCGGGTGAATCCGAGTGCACGCAGCAGACCGATCTCACGGGTGCGCTGCAGAATGCTCAGCAGCAGGTTGTTCACCATTCCGACGGCCGCGATGACGGCCGAGAAGCCGATGAGTCCGGTCATGATTCCTACTGTCACGGTGAGCACTTGGCCGACCGTGGCCTCGTCGTATTCGTTGACGAGCATCGACCGGTAGCTGTACATCGCGACCGCGAACGTCGTCACCAACGTCACCCCGATCAACAGTCCCACCGCGGTACGGGTACTGCGATCCGGATAGCGAATCGCGTTGGCGGATGCCAATCGGGCAGCGGGTCCACGGCCGGACAGTCTCCCGACCAGTTTCAGTGTCGCGGGCAGAATGCGGTACGCCCCGACCATGATTCCGGTGAACGATGCGACACCACCGAGGAACGCGACCAGAACACCGCCCGGGTTGACCATCCCGATCAGGACACCGAGCCCCAGCAGAGCCACGCCGCCGGCGATGAGCACGATAGAGAGCGCGGTCCTGATCCGACGCGACCGCGGAGCCTCCACGCCCGTGTCGACCGCACCTCCGGTTGCCTGGACAGGTGTGACGTCCAGGACTTTTCGTGACCCCACATACGACGCGACGGTGGTCGTCAGCACCACGATCACGACGGGCAGAAGCACCACCGGCTGAACGGTCGTGTACTGCACATCCGGCAGCTGACCGGCCGAGACCGCAACGGCCCGGGCCAGGTGACTCGCGCCGACGCCGAGGACCATACCGACTGCGCCACCGAACAATCCGACGACGAGGCCCTCGCGTGCTACCGATCGGCGCAGGTCACGAGAGCGGGCTCCCAACAGTCGAAGGAGTGCGATGGTGCGGGTGCGCCCCGCGACGATCGTCGCGAACGTGTTCGAGGTGACCACCGCCGCGACGTACAACGCGAGGCCGATGAACACCAGCGCCACGCTGTACAGCGCGTTGACGGCAGCACCGTCGAGGTCTGAATCCCCGAAGATGTCTACCAGAAACGCGGTTGCCTGAATCAACACAACTCCGAAGAACGACGCCAGCGATGTCACCAGAATGCTGGCACCGTGCTCTTTCGACGCCTGAGCAGAAGTCAACGCACTCATCGGACGCTCTCCATTCCCAGCATGTAGCTCGAAATCTGTTCTGCGCTCGAACGCCCGAGCTCGTTGACGATGCGCCCATCGGCGAGGAAGACGATGCGATCGGCGTAGCTGGCTGCGATCGGATCATGAGTGACCATGACGATCGACTGGCCGTACTCGCGCACCGCCGCGGCCAGGAGGCCGAGAACCTCGCGGCCGGTGCGGGAATCGAGGTTGCCGGTGGGCTCGTCGGCGAAGATGAGATGCGGTCGAGTCCCCAGCGCACGGGCGATCGCAACGCGCTGCTGCTGTCCGCCCGAGAGCTGATGTGGACGGTGGTTCACCCGACCTTGTAGTCCCAAGGTGTCGATGAGTTGCTCGATCCAGGCCGACTCCTGCGCACTGGGTGCGCGGCCGTCGAGCTCGAACGGCAACAGGATGTTGCCCCGAACATCCAAAGTGGGAACAAGATTGAAGGACTGGAAGATGAACCCGACTTGCTTGCGTCGCAACGTCGTCAGAGCGTCGTCGTTGGCCGAGGTGATGTCTGCACCGGCCAGCATCAAGTGACCCGAGCTGGCGTTGTCCAGCCCGGCCATGACGTGCATGAGCGTCGATTTGCCGGAACCGGACGGTCCCATGATGGCGGTGAACTGGCCGGCGTGAATGTCGAGAGAGACGTTGTCGAGGGCGCTCACCGGATTGGACGAGTCGCCGAAGTGCTTACTGACCTGAAATGCCCGTGCAACAGGGCCTGCTGTGATCGTCATGCCCACAACGCTATGAACGCGCCGGATCGAAGTAATCAGGCGCGAGTCTTCGCGTCGTACATCTGCAGGATGACATCGGCGTCAGTCCCGAGGTCAAGGCGAGTTCAGTCCGTGCTCGAAAGCGTAGACCACCAGCTGCACTCGATCGCGCAGGTGCAGCTTGGCGAATATGCGGCTGATGTGTGTTTTCACCGTCGCCTCGCTCAGGTACTCCAGCTCGGCGATCTCGGAGTTGCTCAGCCCGCGGGCTGTGAGCCGGAAGAGCTCCTTCTCCCGCGCAGTGAGGGTCTCGAATGCGGCCGGCACCGTCGGAACCGGAGGTGTCGGAGTGAAATGCGCCAGCAAGCCGGTCGTCGCGGACGCGGCGATCACCGAGTTTCCGGCATGGACCGTACGGATCGCAGCGAGCAGAAACTCCGGGTCGGCATCCTTGAGCACGAATCCGCTTGCGCCCGAACGAATGGCTCGCGCAGCGCTCTCGTCCAGGTCGAACGTGGTGAGTACCAGAATGCGCGGAGGTGTGTCGGAGGCGGCCAAAATCTGCTCGGTCGCGGCGATACCGTCGAGCACCGGCATCCGGATGTCCATGAGCATCACGTCGGGAGTGACGGACGCTGCGAGTTCGACGGCTTCTCGTCCGTTGCCCGCCTCCCCGACGAATTCCAGGTCGGGCTGGGAGGAGATCAGCATGCGAATGCCGGCTCGGAACAGCTGCTGATCGTCGACCAGCGCAACTTCGATGCGATCGGAACTCACGTCGTGCCCTTCGTCGAAGGGGTGGTGGTGGGCAACCACGCCGTCACAGTCCATGACGAGGCGTCGCCGGTCGCTGTGCACGTGCCGCCGGAGAGGCCGGCGCGTTCCTTCATGCCGGCCACTCCGTGGCCGGACGATTCCGCGGCGGGAAGCCCCGGGAACACACTGTTTCGTACCGTCAGTTCGACGCCGGCAGAATCCGATTCGATGGCGACGGTCACCGGCGCGTTCGGATCGCCATGGCGCAGTGCATTGGTCAACGATTCCTGCGCGATGCGGTACAACGCCAGATGCGCTCCTGCACCCAACGACACGTCGCCGGTGTCGATCGAGGAGTCGATGTTCAGGCCGGTGGCGCGCATCTGGTCGAGCAGACGCTCCAGGTCGCCCGGACCGGGGGTCGGTAGATCGCCTTGGCTGTGGCGGAGCTGTCCCAGCAGCACCCGGACGTCGGACAGTGCCTCGCGCGCTGTGTCGGAGATCGTCGTCAGTGCAGTGTCGACGGCCGCGGGGTCCAGTGCACGCACGTAGCGTGCGCCATCGGCCTGAGCGATCACCACGGCCAGGGAATGCGCCACGATGTCGTGCATGTCCCGGGCAATTCGGTTGCGCTCTTGTTCGATTGCCACTTCATGCTCGGCTCGCGCCTGGTGTACCTCGGCGAGCTCGCGCGCGTGTGCCGATTCGATGGCTGTACGCCGGGCGTAGGCGAGTCGACCGAGCGCCCAGGACAGCCCGAGCATGGCCCACAGCGCAGCGAGGAGAACGGCGGCCTGCAGCAGCCTCGGTTCCTGAAATCCTGCATCGGTGGGCGCCCCGAATGGATTGCCGTCCACGAACGCCAGGTACAGCGCCGCTATCACTCCGCCGACGACGGCCGAGGCGAGACCGAGGCGTCGAACCACGTTGTCGCCGTACGCGGCCGAGCAGTACAGAATCGCGAAGATCGCTGTATCCGCCGACAGGGGGAGCACTCCGCTGACCATCTGTACGACGGCAAGGACCCAGGCGAGCGCCAAGGACCATCGTGGCGATCGGCGCCGGATGGCCAATGCGATGCCGAACCCGATCAGAACAGCTGCGCCCGGAGAACCGGAGGATTGGCTCAGAGTCGACGGCAGCAGGAGCAGAACGAAGACCACGGCGTAGGTGACATCGAGCACCTGCCGTGAGGTCGAACGCTTGCGCAGCACTCGATCAGACTACGTGGATCAGTTGGTGCGGCGACGAGCCTTCTCGAGCGCGGCCAGTGTTGTCAGCACGGTGGTCCGCTGACGTTCGAGATCCTTCATGCGAGCGCGTGCGGGGAGGCCCTGAACGCCGTCGAGTGCGCTGATCTGCTCGTCGACGGAGGTGAGTTGGCCGAGCAACTTCTCCACGCGGGACTGCAGTTCGATCGCATCGATTCCGGTGACACCGGCCTGCGACTTCTTCGTCGGTGCCTTCGCCGGAGCGGAGGTCGATGAGGGTGAGGCCGGTGCGTTCACCGCGGCAGCGGCCCTGGGGCGCAACGCCTTGCGTACGGCGGCCGGGTCGGGGAGCTTCTCGAGCCGAATGCGGTTGAGGACCTCACGCGCATCGCGGGCGGTGACGCGGTACTCGCGCTCCTCGTCGTCCTCGGACGCCAGGGTGCCGCCCAGGGGCCGCAGACCGTACATGCCGATGAAGTGCTTGGCCTCGTCGATGACGGCTTCCTTCTCGCGGCACAGACCGCAGCGAGGCTCGTTCCTGAAGGTTTCGACGCTGTCGGTGCTGCCGCACCAGACGCACCCGCCCGGCGTCCATCGAGCAATTCTGACGGTAGTAGTTCCAGCCGGGCCGTTGAGAGAGTGCGCGTCGATCACGACGAGTCATCTTAGGTGACAACAAAACCCGCCCCACACACCCCCGTCTCGCGAGCTGCATATTCCGGTCGTCGACGTGACGTAGTTCATGCAGTGCGGACGGAGAGTGGGTGGGGCGGGTTCCGGTCGAGTGAAACAGACCTATTGTTATGCGCTGCCGTTGAAAAGGCTGGTGACGGAACCGTTTTCGAAGACCTCGCGGATGGTGCGGGCCAGCAGGGGTGCGATCGACAGCTCGGTGAGCGTCTCGAAGCGCTTCTCGTCGCTGATCGGGAGGGTGTTGGTGACGACGACTTCCTTGGCACCGCAGTTGGCGAGGCGCTCGGCGGCCGGGTTGGACAGAACGCCGTGAGTGGCGGCGATGACGACGTCGCCCGCGCCTGCTTCCTTGAGAACCTTCACCGCGCCCGCGATGGTGCCGCCGGTGTCGATCATGTCGTCGATGAGGATGCAGGTGCGGCCCTCGACCTCGCCGACGACGCGGTTGGACTTGACCTGGTTGGGCACCAGCGGATCACGCGTCTTGTGGATGAAGGCCAGCGGTGCGCCGCCGAAGGAGTCCGCCCACTTCTCGGCGACGCGGACGCGGCCGGAGTCGGGGGAGACGACGGTGATGTGCTCGAGGCTGTACTTGCCGCGGATGTGATCGGCGAGCTGGCTGTGCGCGTGCATGTGATCGACGGGGCCGTCGAAGAAGCCCTGAATCTGATCGGTGTGCAGGTCGACGGTGATGATGCGGTCGGCACCTGCGGTCTTGAGCAGATCGGCGACGAGGCGAGCGGAGATGGGCTCGCGGCCGCGGTGCTTCTTGTCCTGGCGGGCGTACGGGTAGAACGGGAGGATCGCGGTGATGCGCTTGGCCGATCCACGCTTGAGAGCGTCGATCATGATCAGCTGTTCCATCAGCCAGGTGTTGAGCGGGAACGGATGCGACTGCAGAACGAACGCGTCCGATCCGCGGACCGACTCCTCGAAGCGCACGAAGATCTCGCCGTTGGCGAAGTCACGTGCCGTCTGCGGGGTGATCTCGATGCCGAGTTCCTTGGCGACCTGCTCGGCCAACTCCGGATGTGCTCGACCAGAGAACAACATCAGGTTCTTCTGGTTGTCGATCCAATTGGGGGTGCTCACTGCTGTTCGCCGTCCTTTTGTTCGTGCCGATCACGATCTGCGAGCGCCGCTGCCTGCGCAGCTTCGGTTCCGGGCCTGTTGTCGATGACCCAGCCTTCGATATTGCGTTGCTTGCCACCGGAGACGGCCAGCGCGCCGGGAGGAACATCTTCCCGAACCACTGTCCCTGCGCCGGTGTAAGCGCCGTCGCCCACGTGAACGGGAGCGACGAACGTCGAGTCGGAACCGGTCCGTACATGGGATCCGATTTCCGTGCGGCTCTTGTTGACGCCGTCGTAGTTGGCGAAGACGTTGGAGCAACCGATGTTGCTGTGGTCGCCGATCGTGGCATCGCCGACGTAGGTCAGGTGCGGAACCTTGGTGTGGTTGCCGATCGTCGCGTTCTTGGTCTCGACGTAGGCACCGAGCTTGCCGCCGGTGCCGAGAACGGTGCCCGGTCGCAGGTAGGTGAAGGGTCCGACCGTCGCATCCGGTCCGATCACGGCCTGCTCGGCGTGGGTGCGCACCACCGACGCGCGTTCCCCGATCTCGACGTCACGCAAGGTCGAATCCGGCCCGACGACCGCGTCGTCGGCGATATGGGTCTTGCCGTGCAGCTGGACACCGGGCTCGAGGCGAACGTCCGCACCGAGAGTGACATCGATGTCGATCCACGTGGTCGACGGGTCGACGACGGTGACGCCTGCCCGCATGTGCCGCTCGATGATGTGGCGATTGAGTACCGACGTGACGTGCGACAGCTGCACGCGATCGTTGACGCCCACCACCAGGTCGGGATCGGCGAGTTGGGTGCCGTAGACGGCTTTGCCGTCGGCTTTGCTGATCTTGACGACGTCGGTCAGATACAGCTCGTGCTGGGCATTGGCGGTGCTGAGCTTGCCGAGTGCGGTGCGCAGCGCCACCGCGTCGAACGCGTAGACGCCGGAGTTGACCTCGCCGATCAGCACCTGAGCGGGGGTGGCATCGGCGTGTTCGACGATCTCGGCCACCTCGCCGTCGTCGGTGCGAACGATGCGGCCGTAGCCGTTGGCATCGTCCGGAACGAAGGTCAGTACCGTCGCGGCTGCGGGACGGGGAGCGCTCAGATGCTCGTCGAGCAATGCCTTGAGGGTGTGGCCGTCGAGCAGAGGGACGTCGGCCGCGGTGACGAGGATCGTGCCCTCGAAGTCGTCCGGGAGCGCGGCCAGGCCGCACTGCACGGCATGTCCGGTACCCAACTGTCGATCCTGAACAGCGGTATGGATGGTTCGACCCAAGGTGGCCGCGAGATCGTGCACGGCGGAAGAGACTCGTTCACGATCGTGTCCGACGACGGTAACCAGGTGGTCGGGCCCGAGGTCGGCGGCCGCGTGAAGGGCGTGCGCGAGCATCGTGCGTCCGGCGAGAGGATGCAGAACTTTCGGGGTCTTCGAGCGCATTCGGGTACCTGCACCCGCAGCGAGAACGACCACGGCGGTCTGCACAGGCATTGAGCTCCTCAGGCGGTAACGCGAAAGACGGGAATGCGTGAATGATGTTGCTCGCTCCGCCGCCAGGACTCGAACCTGAACTATCTGAACCAAAATCAGAGGTGCTGCCATTACACCACGGCGGATAATCGACCGGTGGTACAGACAGTGGCCGACGAATCGAACGACGCATTCGTCAAGCCGTTGCGCTCCCACCGAGCGCAACGATCCTCGCATGAGAGGTAGTGGTGAGTCGAACCGCGACGTATAACAGACCTCCTCTGTCGTTCCCACAGGCACACCAATGGGATGGATCGGGCATCGCTAGGGTGAGGTGGTCGTCGATTCCGGCGTCAGGACGTGCACGGTCGGTAACGGAAGCGGTTTCCATGTCAGCCTCGGAGCAAGAACGCTCACCTCGGGTTCGGATGACCGGGACTCAACGTCGTGAGCAGTTGATCGAGGTGGGACGGACGCTCTTCGCCGAACGTGGCTACGAGGCCGCGTCGGTGGAGGAGATCGCCGGTCGGGCCAACGTGTCCAAACCGGTCGTCTACGAACATTTCGGCGGCAAAGAAGGCCTCTATGCCGTCATCGTCGACCGTGAGATGTCCACGTTGCTGGGGATGATCACCAAATCTCTCGATCTCAATCGGTCGCGAATCCGCGTGGAACGTGTCGCGCTCGCGCTACTGACCTACATCGAGGATCGGACCGACGGTTTCCGCATACTCGTTCGTGATTCCCCTGCCTCTGCCGAGGACGGCAAGTACTCGTCCCTGCTCAACGAGGCCATCGGACGCGTCGGACACATGTTGGCCGGAGACTTCTCGCGTCGCGGCCTCGATCCCGAGTTCGCCCCGATGTATGCCCAGGCCCTGGTCGGAATGGTGTCGATGACGGCGCAGTGGTGGCTGGACGTGCGCACTCCCTCGAAGGAAGTGGTGGCTGCACACGTGGTCAACCTGTGCTGGAACGGGTTGACAAACCTGGAAGCGGACCCTCGACTGACCGAGGAATGAGTACCCGGTTTCGTCTCTTTGCGGTGAAAGAGGGGGTATCGTCCCCTTTGTCGGCCATGAGAGCTGTGTCACTCACGGCACAGTGCTCAACCGGACCGATGCATGTTGGCATGAGACGTAAAGCCACTCAGTGGTACCGTTCGGGCGTAATTTGCGCAGTGTCAGTACAGAATCGCGAAGGCGGATCCTATGGTCAGGCAGGCCCGCGCTGAGATAACCCGCGACACCGTGCTCGCGGGCGCAGCGAATGTATTCCTGCGCCTCGGGTACGCGAACGCGAGTCTCAGCGAGATCATCTCTCAGTCTCAGGTCACCAAAGGCGCTCTGTACTTCCATTTCGGTTCCAAGGAAGAATTGGCGCGTGCGGTCATCGACGAGGGAAACACTCGTCTGACCACTGCCTGCTCGCAGTTCAACGATGGTCGAATCCCCGCACTCGAAGCGGCTATCGGCATCTCCTACATCGTCGTCGATCTCTCGGTCAGCGATCCCATGGTCTCGGCCATGCTCCGATTGAGCCATCAGATCGGTGACTACCGAGGCACCGAGGGCAATGTGATGGCCGGCTGGAGCGAGTCGTTCGACAGGCTCGCCGGCAAGGCGATCGCGCAGGGCGACATCGATCCCAACTCGGATTCACGCACTATCGGTTCGCTCGTACTCGAGATTCTCACCGGCGTGCACATGGTTGCGGTCGCCACCTCCACCACCGAGGAATTGCCCTCGCGCATGGAGCGACTCTGGTACTACCTCCTGCCGGCCCTTGTTCCTGCCAACAAGTTGGACTACTTCCGCGAGTTCGCGGCTCGTCGAGTCATCCGCTTCGGCCCGTAACTCACGAGTTCTCCGCAACGAAGTCTGCAATATCGCCCTGGAGGCGATCCGGATATTCGCCGTTGACGGCATGTGAGGCGTCGGGATAGAGCCGCACGGTCCCGTCGGGAAGCGCCCGTTCTGCCGTGGCGACGGCATCCGTGGCGTCGTGCATCACGGACTTTCCTGCGATGACGGCCAGTAGCGGCACCTCGAGTGTCGCTAGGCGTTCTTCGGTGATTCGCGTGGGCCGCGGCAGTTTCAGCGAGTAGCCCTGCATTCCGGCCTCGATCATGTCTGCAATCGGAACGTTCTGGACCTCGGCACCGCCTGCGGTGTACGAGTTGAAGCCGTCTCGCCATGACTTCGGCAGCCACGGTACGGCGGCAGGGAGCGCGCGGATCGCGGTGCTCCAGGGGATGTCGGAAAAGACCTCCACAGGGTCGATCAGTGTGAGGGAGGCGATGCGGGAGCTGTCGTGCAGTGCCAGGTTCGCCGCCGTCCACCCGCCGATGGACAGCCCGATCACGTGCACTTTGTCGACGGGCAGAGCCGCGAGGGTCTGCGCGAGCCAGTCTGCCTGATCTTCGTCACCGGAGATCGGACGTTCTTGAATACTGCGACCCGGTTCGCCCAGTAGATCGACGGTGTAGACGTCCCCGATCGTCAGCAGGCCCGGAAGATTCGCTGCCCAGACCGGGGTCGCGGAGGACCGCCCAGGTAGGAGTAGTAGCGGGTGCGTCGAGCCGCCCGTGCCGGCAAACCGATAGACGCGGACGACGCCATAGTCGGTGCGAACGTCGATTGTTTCTGCCGGGGTGGGTAGATCGTCGAAAGCGAGGTCGTATGCGGCGAGAGATCGATCCTCGCTCTCTGCGCTGTTCCAGTGCCCGACAGGTGAGGGGGATCGGAGCGCGAACGTGAGGGCGAGCGCGCCGACGGTCAACGCCCCGGCTGCGATCTTCAGGTATCGACGGCGTGTTTTCGGTACTCGATCGTTCATGTCCGGTCTCCTAACCGATCGGTAAGTATTTCGACCGTACGGTAAGCTGGCGGTTGTGGCAACGAGAGAACCGAGCTTCATCGAACGCACCCGGCGCGCGCAGCTGATCGACGTCACGATCACTGCGGTCGCCGAGCACGGATACTCGAACGTCTCGCTCGCGCGTATCGCAGACAACGCCGGCATCACCAAAGCGGCTGTGCTGTACCACTTCCGAACCAAGGATGCGGTAGTGGAAGCGGCGTATCGATTCGTTCTCGATGCTCTCGTCCAGGACGTGGCTGCTGCGGTCGGGGATGTTCCAGCGCAGGACGGTCCTCAGGCGTACGTCCGGGCCATGGTCGGCCACCTCCGCGCTCACCCCCGGCACACGCGCATGCTGATCGAGGCGCTGGCAAACTCCACCGCCGGACACACGCCGGAGCAGCGATGGCGGCCGTTGGCCGACCTCATCGACGCGTCGGTCCGTGCACGTGGGACGGACGGTGTCGATTCACGAACGCTCGCCATCATCACCGGCGGCGCGGTCGACGCGATCGTCACCGAATGCCTGCACGACCCGGATTACGATTCGGCTGCTGCCGGCGAGTCACTCGCAGCGATGCTCGACGCAGCTCTGAGCTGAGCTCGCGTGTCTCCCGCCTGCCAGGGTGTCGGCGTACTCCCATAGACTCGACGGCGACTGTGCATGCGCAGCCGTCGCCTCGAATCGCTTGTAGGAGCATTGCTGTTGTCTTCCGATTCTCTGCCTGCCGTGTCGCCATCCGGGCCGGCCCCGATCGTTCCCGACGCGGCGCTGCAACTGTCGGGTCTGGCCAGCGTTGCGCTGACGGATTCGTCGATGGTGGCCGTCGCCGACGCGATCGGCACCGCTGAGCACACCCTCATCGGACCGCACTCGGTTCGCCCATTCGTCGCGGCCGCGATCGCGCAGCACACTCAGCTGTTGATCGTCACCGCCACCGGGCGTGAAGCGGACGACCTCACCGACGAACTCCGCCAGATCCTCGGCGGCGGCGTCGTGATGTTCCCGTCGTGGGAGACGCTTCCGCACGAACGCCTGTCGCCCAGTGCAGACACCGTCGGCAAGCGACTGGACGTGCTCCGCCGGCTCGCTCGTCCCGGCGACACCGATTACGGCGATCCTCTGCGCGTCATCGTCACCACCGTCCGCTCGCTGGTGCAGCCCATGGCTCCCGGTCTCGGCGAGATCGAACCCGTGACCCTGAAGGTCGGGCTCGACATCGACTTCGACGGCTTGATCCACCGACTCGTCGAGTTCGGATACCTGCGCGTGGACATGGTCGGCAAGCGCGGCGAGTTCGCCGTCCGCGGCGGCATCCTCGACCTCTTCTCGCCGACGGCAGATCACCCGGTGCGCGTGGAATTCTGGGGCGACGAGATCACCGAACTTCGCGCGTTCGCGGTCTCCGATCAACGGTCGCTGCCCGATCACGAGGTCGAACTCGTCATCGCGCCGCCGTGCCGTGAGCTGCTCCTCACCCAGGAGGTCCGCGACCGCGCCGCAGTGCTCGCCGCCGACAACGCGGGTGACACGGCGCTGGTGGAGATGCTGGACAAGCTCTCCGCCGGAGTTCCCGTGGAGGGAATGGAAGCGTTGCTTCCGCTGCTGCAGCCGGGCGAACTGCAATTGCTTGCCGATACCCTCCCCGCCGGAACGCACGTACTGCTGTGCGATCCTGAGCGAATCCGCACGCGCGCAACAGATCTGGTGCGCACGGGCCAAGAGTTCCTCGAAGCATCCTGGACGGCAGCCTCGATCGGTGGAGCTGCGCCGCTCGATACCTCCACCCTCGACACGTCCAGTCTCGAAGGCGCGTCACTGGATCTCGGTGCCTCGGCGTATCGGTCTCTTCGACAGGTTCGCGAGTCCGCGCAGGTGCACGGCCGTCCCTGGTGGACCATCAGCCCACTCGCCTCCGGCAACGGCGAAGAAGTCGAACTCGCCGTCGATTCGGTCCCGGAGGTCCGAGGGTCCGAGGAAGCGCTGACGGCCCTGTTCGCCACCCTGCGGGCGCACATTGCCACCGGTGGCCGCGCCGTCATCTCCGTGGCGGGTGCCGGTACCGCCACTCGCATCATCGAACGCCTCGCCGAGGCCGAAGTGCCTGCAGCACATCTCGAGTCCGGTGCGGTCCCGGTCGCGGACGTCGTCAACGTCCTCTGCGGATCGTTGCACGACGGCCTGGTGTTCCCCGATGCCAAGCTCGTCGTCGTCACCGAAAGCGATCTGACCGGCAACCGCGTCGCCGCAGCGGGGGAGGGGCGCAAGCTCCCGGCGAAGCGTCGCAATCAGGTCGATCCCCTTGCTCTCGTCGCCGGCGACAGCGTCGTGCACGATCAGCACGGCATCGGTCGATTCGTCGAGATGGTCGAACGCACCATCGGTGGTGCCCGACGCGAATACCTCGTCGTCGAATATGCACCGAGCAAGCGGGGCCATCCCGGCGACCGACTGTTCGTCCCGATGGACTCGCTCGATCAGCTCTCACGCTATGTCGGCGGCGAGCTGCCGTCGTTGAGCAAGCTCGGCGGATCCGACTGGGCCAATACCAAACGCAAGGCGCGCAAGGCAGTTCGTGAGATCGCCGGCGAGCTGGTGCAGCTGTACGCCGCTCGTCAGGCAGCTCCCGGGCACGCCTTCGGGCCCGACACTCCGTGGCAGCTCGAGATGGAAGATGCGTTCGGATTCACCGAGACGGTCGACCAGATGACCGCCATCACCGACGTCAAGGCCGACATGGAGAAGGCGGTCCCGATGGACCGCGTCATCCTCGGCGACGTCGGGTACGGCAAGACCGAAATCGCAGTACGCGCCGCGTTCAAGGCTGTGCAGGACGGCAAGCAGGTCGCCGTCCTGGTTCCGACAACGCTTCTGGCACAACAGCATCTGCAGACCTTCACCGCACGCATGGCGTCGTTCCCGGTGACGGTGAAGGGGCTCTCCCGCTTCACGCACGGGTCCGAGTCCAAAGAGGTCATGGCCGGGTTGGCCGACGGTACAGTCGATATTGTCGTCGGGACACACAGATTGCTGCAGACCGGTGTCGCCTGGAAGGACCTCGGTCTGGTCATCGTCGACGAGGAGCAGCGTTTCGGCGTCGAGCACAAGGAGCACATCAAGTCGCTTCGAACCCACGTGGACGTGCTGACGATGTCGGCCACGCCGATTCCGCGAACCCTCGAGATGAGCCTGGCCGGCATCCGTGAGATGTCCACCATTCTCACCCCGCCCGAGGAGCGGCACCCGGTGCTCACCTACGTCGGGGCGTACAACGACAAGCAGGTCGCCGCGGCCATCAGGCGCGAGTTGCTGCGTGACGGTCAGGTGTTCTTCGTCCACAACCGAGTCAGTTCGATCGACAAGGCCGCCAAGAAGATTCGTGATCTGGTGCCCGAGGCCAGGGTCGCGACCGCCCACGGTCAGATGAACGAGGAGACACTCGAACGCACCGTGCAGGGTTTCTGGCAGCGCGAGACCGACGTGCTGGTGTGTACCACCATCATCGAAACCGGTCTGGACATCTCGAATGCCAACACGCTGATCGTGGAGCGGTCCGATTCGCTCGGCCTCTCTCAGCTGCACCAGCTCCGAGGACGAGTGGGTCGTAGTCGCGAGCGTGGCTACGCGTACTTCCTGTATCCACCGGAGAAGCCGCTCACCGAGACCGCCTACGATCGCCTGGCGACCATCTCGCAGAACTCCGACCTCGGTGCCGGTATGGCCGTGGCGATGAAGGACCTCGAAATCCGCGGTGCCGGAAACGTTCTGGGAGCCGAGCAGTCCGGGCACGTCGCAGGCGTTGGATTCGACCTGTACGTGCGGCTCGTGGGTGAGGCGGTCGAGGCCTACCGCGCCGCTGCGGACGGAAAGCCCATCACGACCGACGAGGCTCCGAAGGAAGTGCGCATCGACCTTCCCGTCGATGCCAACATTCCACCCGACTACGTCACCAGCGACCGGTTGCGCCTCGAGGGCTACCGAAAGCTCGCTGCGGCAGCCGATTCTGCTGGTATCGACGCCGTCATCGACGAACTCGTCGACCGGTACGGGCCCCTTCCCGAGGAGGTCGGCCGCCTGGTCTCCATCGCGAAGTTGAGGCTGATCGCCAAGGAATACGGCTTGACCGACGTCAACGTCGCCGGAACGCAGGTCAAACTGGCTCCGATGGAGTTGCCCGATTCCAAGCAGATTCGCCTCAAGCGGCTCTATCCCAGCGCCACCTACCGGGCGACGACCGGGGTGGTGCAATTACCGCTGCCGCGCGTCGAGGGTGGCGGAGTGGGCGCGGCGCGCGTGCGCGACGTCGAATTGGTGCAGTTCATCGCCGATCTCATCCTATCCTTGGACGGGAAGCCATCTCGGTCGGTCTTGTTGGAGCAAACAGTGGGGGTGTAGCGGTGACGGTAGTTCTGCTCGACCCCGTTCGTCCGGCGCAGGTACCCGTGGATGCTGTCGAATTCCTCGGTGGTGCGGTGCAATTCACCGAAGAGGTACCGGTGCGGGTGCGGTGGCTGTTCTCCGGCACCGCTGCGCCCGATGCCGTCGATCCCGTCCTGGTCAGCACCGACCGGGCCAACCCCGACGTCCAGGACCGGATCGCGCGCGGAGAACGAGTCATCGCCGCCGAGAAGTTGCCCGGTGACGACGTGATCGCAGCGGTGCACTTGATGGACCGATTGCACACCGTCGGTGGCTGGGAAGCGCAGCAGACCCACGAATCGCTGCGTGGTTACCTGTTGGAAGAAACCTACGAACTTCTCGACGCCATAGCCGCAGGGAACTTGAACGACCTGCGCGAGGAACTCGGAGACCTGTTGCTGCAGGTACTCTTTCACTCCAGAATCGCTCAGAACGCCGCCGAGAATGCGTTCGATATCGACGACGTCGCCGCGGGACTTGTTGCCAAACTGACCCACCGCAGCCCGCACCTCGCTCGCCAGGACGGCGGACCGATCGACATCGTCGAACAAGAGCGCGCCTGGGAAGAGCAGAAGGCGTCGGAGAAGGCGCGGCGATCCTGCATCGACGGCATTGCTTTGTCGCAGCCGTCACTCGCCCTGGCGCAGAAGGTGATCGGACGAGCCACCAAGGCCGGCCTACCCGACGAACTCGTTCCTGACGGTCTTCGCGTCGTGCATATCGGGGTCGACCATTCGCACGGTGGAGAAAGCGCCGAGGACGCACTGCGGCGTCGGGTATTGGATTTTGCATCCCTCATCCGCAATGCCGAAGCCTCCGCCCGTAACGCGGGCATCGCGCCGGGAGAAATGTCTGCACTGGATTGGATCGAGCACTGGGGTCTGCGGGGGTAGTCCTACACCACCCGCTCCACCCCTCACCTCGTCCCTCGGTTATGGGATCAATGTGGGTTTCAGTCGCTCAGAGTGCAACAAAGCCGCATTGATCCGGATCGACTACTTACGCCAGAACAGGTGATGTGTGACGCCGCTGCTGCTGGGGACGACCTCGTGCTCGAATCTGTCGTCCAACTCGTCGGGTGAATCCCACAGCTTCAGGCCCGAGCCGAATTCGATGGGAGCGACAGCGATGTGCATGGTGTCGACGAGATCGGCATCGAGGAATTCCCGGATGCTGGTGACGCCACCGCCGAGGCGCACGTCCTTACCATCGGCCGCCTCCTTTGCCTGTTTCAGTACCTCGGACGGCTCGCCGTCGACGAAGTGGAACGTGGTGTCGGAGAGTGTGATCGACGGTCGCTCGTGGTGGGTGAGGACAAAGACAGGTGTGTGGAACGGTGGTTCCTCGCCCCACCAGCCCTGCCATTCGTGGTCGGCCCACGGACCGCGTTGAGGGCCGAACTTGTGTCGGCCCATGATCTCGGCACCGATGTTGTTCGCGAAGTCGCGGGCGAAGTAGTCGTCCAGACCACGACTGCCGCCTGGAGCGGTGCGGTTCGGCCAGCTCGCGGTTGCCCCGCACCACGCCATCAGGCTTCCATGATCGAGACCGAACGGGCTCTCGAAGCTCTGGTCCACTCCCGCAGCGATCCCATCGCTCGAAATGGTGAAGTTCTGTACCCGAACCAGCTGTCCCATGTGTGCTCCCGATGTCGATGATGAAGATCTACGACGTGTAGACCGAGCCGCGTGTAGAAACTCATCGCTGAACTGGATCGGATCAGACTAGTCCGGCGGCACACGTCATCGATCACCGAACCGTGAAGTAGTCGGCCGGATCGAGGCCGTCGAGTGCGATCCATCTGTGCGGAACCGCAGCGTCGCCCTGTGTGCTGCCGGACGTGGCTCGGACGAAGTCCTGGATATCGAGTGCCAGTCGAGGGTCGTCGTCGATGCGCCGGGCCACGTCGTAGAAGACTGCCAGCACGTGGACGCAGCGATCGGTGCTGTCGGAGCAGGTGCATTCGACCCGGGTGAGTGTGGGTACAGGCGGATGACCTCGATCAGTGCATTCGCTGTACATCTCGTCGGTGAGAATTGTTCGGGTTCCCTGTAATTGGGTGGTGATGATGTTCAGAGCAGGTGAAGGCATCGGTGCCACCTCGATAGACACCTCAGGTGTTGTGCGGCCGTGGTCGACGGCTCCTCGGATCTTGCCGGCACTGATCGTCACCTCCACTTTTCCGCCCTTCGCCAGCGCGCGGGCGCGGGGCAGCCGGGGGTCGGGCCGGGTCACGCGTAACGGCTGGGCGAGTCGAACCCAGTCCCGCCCCCACACTGTGTAGCCGAAGTCGTCGTCCGCCATGTCAGCGGCTTCGCTTGCGGCGCAGCGTGTCGACGAGGCGGTCGTCGTCCAACTTCGCCAGCTCGGCTACACCCGACGTATCGGCGACGTCGGACAGTGTCGACTTTCGTGAATGCATGGCCGCGATGTGCTCCTCGATGGTGGTGTCGGTGGTGAGGGTGGTGATGGTGACCGTGCGGGTCTGCCCGATCCGATGGACTCGATCCGAGGCCTGCGCCTCGACGGCTGGGTTCCACCATCGGTCGAAGTGGACGACGTCGGCTGCGCGAGTCAGGGTGAGTCCGGTGCCGCCGGCTTTCAGGCTCAGCACCAGTACGGTAGGGCCGTCGTCGGACTGGAAACGTCGAACGATATCTGCCCGTTGCTCCTGATTCAGGCCACCGTGAAAGAACGGCACCGACACTCGGAACTGCTCGCCGAAGTGTCGCGCGAGAAGCTCGCCGGTCCTGCGATACTGGGTGAAGATGATTGTCGGCGAATCGGTTTCGAGGTTGTTGGCCACGATGTCGGTGCAGAGGTCGAGCTTCCCCGAACGCCCCGACAGATCGTCGGAGTCGCCCGTGACCAGTGCCGGGTGATTGCAGACGTGCTTCAGTGCGGTCAGAGCCGCCAGCACCCGGGCCTGGCGTTGCACGCCATCGCCGAATCCGTCGTCGATCGCCTGATCCAGGACGCGGTCGTACAACCGCTGCTGTTCCTCGGTGAGGTCGCAGATCAGGTCTGCATGGATCTTCGGTGGAAGTGATGCGGCGACCTGAGACTTCTTTCGCATCAACACAACCGGTTCGATCGCTGCCCGTAGCCGAATGGCGGCGGCGCCGGAACCGTCCGTTATCGGCTTGATGAAGCGACGGCGGAACTGAGTCTTGTTCCCGAACACGTGCGGTGCGACGAGGTTGAGCAGCGCCCAGAATTCGTCGAGATGATTTTCGACGGGCGTGCCGGTTATCGCGATCGTCGCGTCGGCGTGGATGAGTCGCGCGGCCTTCGAGATCTGGGTGCGCGGATTCTTCAGCACCTGTGCCTCGTCGAATACGGCAGTGGCCCAGTGAAGATCGGCGAGTTGTGGACCGTGCGTGCGCAACGTCGGATACCCGGTGAGCATCACCGTTCTCGGGTCCATCGCCGGCAGTGGCCCTCCGCGCCAGGTCACGGTCGAGAGGCTCGGCGCAAACCGAGCGATCTCGTGCGCCCAGTTTCCGACCAGGGAGGTGGGGCTCACCACCACCTGCGGTCCCTCGTCTGCGCGCCCGACGAGGTAGCCGATTGCCTGCAGCGTCTTACCGAGCCCCATTTCGTCCGCGAGCACCGCACCGCCGTGGGCGGTCACCGTCTCACGCAGCCAACTCACGCCGCGCACCTGGTAGGGCCGCATCTCTGCGACCAGCGCTGTGCGCAGTTCGGCGGCGACGGCCGTCGTGTGGCGAAAAGCGGCGACGGCGTGTTCCGCCGATGCCACCGCTCTCCCGGTGGCATCGGGAACCACATGCCCCGCGATAGGCAGCGCAGAACCGCCGCCCGCCAGGTGCGTCCGCCACGCATCGACCGAGGCACCGGAAGTGTCGAGGACAACGTCAGCCAGTCGATCGGGCTCTATCAACGCGCAGTCGACGTCGGACACCTCGAAACCCGAAAGGTCTGGAGTCGGAACTGCCAGCGTGACCGTCTGGGCATCGCCGACGGGTGGGGGAGGTCCGACAGTGCCGGATGACCAGGTCCACAGGGCGAACATGTGACGATCGAGTAGGTAGGTCGCTTGAGTATCGGCAGTCTGGGGGAGGGGCATGAATCCCTTCGAGAAGCAGTCGGCGACGAATCCGAACCGCTAGAACATAAGCAGACCGCACAGTTCTGTCAAACTCGAAATAATTCCGAAAGCTGTTGCAAAATAACGGAATTTATGACCCTACGTCGAAATTTGACACCCAGATGGTTCGGTGTTCTCCGCTGGACTCAGGGCTCACCCGCCCGCGTCAATGGACCGTTGCACCGGTCGGACGTATGCAGTGCGCCATTGACGCGGACCGGGCTATTGCGTGAATGAACCACTGCACGGGTCAGACGTGTGCAAGGGTCCATTGACGCGACGCGGGGAACCGACCTACTCGAACAGCGTCGAACCCCAGTATTCGGATTCTCCGACGCCGGGAGGGCAGGCGAATACCGCAGAACCCACGTGTTGGATGTATTCGTTCAGTGCGTCCTTGCGGGACAGGGCCAATTGCATCGGCACGAATTGGGTCAGTGGGTCGCGGCAGTAGGCGATGAAGAACAGTCCGGCGTCGAGGTGTCCGAAGCCGTCGGATCCGTCGGTGAAGTTGTATCCCCGACGCAGGATCTGGACGCCGCCGAGGTTTTCCTTCGATGCCAGACGCACGTGCGCGGTCTTGTCGATGAAGGTGCCCTCGGGGCCCTGTGACTCGAAATCGAGTGCGTCGAACTCGTCCTTCTGGCCGAGTGGCGCGCCGGACCCCTTGCTGCGCCCGATCACTCGCTCTTGTTCCTTCAGTGTGGTGCGGTCCCACGATTCGATGAGCATGCGGATGCGACGGGCGACCAGGTAGGAACCGCCTGCCATCCATTCCTGATCGTCATCGGATGCGACCCACACGTTCTCGTCGAGCAGCGACGGGTCCTCGGCCTTGAGGTTGGCCGTTCCGTCCTTGAATCCGAACAGGTTTCGCGGGGTCGCCTGGGTGGTCGAGGTGGACGAGGTGCGACCGAAGCCGAGTTGCGACCACTTGACCGACACTGTGCCGAAGCCGACACGGGCGAGGTTGCGGATCGCGTGGACGGCAACCTGGGGGTCGTCGGCGCAGGCCTGGATGCAGAGGTCGCCGCCGGAGCGTCGGGGATCGAGGTTGTCGGCCGGGAAGTGTTGCAAATCGGCGAGCGACGCAGGCCTTTTCGAGGCCAGATCGAATCGGTCGAACATCGACGGACCGAATCCGATCGTCAGCGTCAGCGACGACGCAGTCAGACCGAGAGCTTCGCCGGTATCCGACGGCGGGTTGTACTGGCCACCGTCGACGGCACCGCCGTCGAACGTCTCTTCGCCCTTGGTGAGCCGTTCGGCCATCAGGGTCCACTTCTTCAGCAGCGCAACAACGTCGTCGCGTGAGTCGGTGGTGATGTCGAAGGCGACGAAGTGCATGCGATCCTGTGCCGGGGTGACGATTCCGGCCTGGTGGTCTCCGCGAAATTCGACGACGTCCGAAGCGGGTGCCTCGGCTCCGGAGGCGGTCGCGTGTCCAGCGATGGCTCCTACTCCGACGAGTGCAGCCCCCGTCCCGACGGCACCGAACAGGCGCCGTCGGGAGAATTGTCCAGTCTTATTGTCCGGCAACGACACCCTGCACCTGGCTCACTTCGGCGGACAATGCGTCGATCTTGTTCGAGAGTTCCTGGCGCTGTGGTTCGGTCACCGTGTCGTAGAAGACGAAGCCGTCGCCGCTGCGGTACTTGGCCAGTTCGGCGTCGAGTTCTGCGAAGCGGGCATCGATGGCGGTACCGAGTTCGGCGTTGCGCTCGTCGAGGATGGGACGCACCGCAGCGATGGCGGCCTGGGAGCCGTCGACGTTGGCTTGGAAGTCCCACAGGTCGGTGTGTGAGAAGAAGTCCTCTTCACCGCTGATCTTGGTCTTGGCAACTTCGTCGAGCAATCCCTGTGCGCCACCGGCGACCTGAATGGGGTCGATGGTGAAATCGTCGGCCTTGATCTTGTCGGCGAGTTCGGTGATGTCGGCCTCGAGTTGATCGGCCATCGCGTTGGTGTCCGGCTGCAGCCCCTGCGACCACAGGTCCTTCTCGATGCGGTGGAATCCGGTCCACTCGGCACCGGGCTCCACGTCCGGTTCACGCAGGTCGATGCGTGGGTCGAGGTCGTCGGGGAAGCTCTCGGCCACGGGCTCGATGCGCTCGTAGTAGCTACGCGCAATGGGGAACTGGGCCTTGGCTGCGTCGACGTCGCCGCTCTTGACGGCGGTGACGAACGATGCCGTGGTGTCCTGCAACGCGTCGATCTGGCTGACGACGTAGCGCTTGTAGCCGGCGGCGGCCTCGGTGAGGAGGCCGTTCTCGTCGGCGGTGCGGACCGAGTCGCCGGAGACGACGTAATCGGCGCGGATACCGTCGCCCACCATGCCTGCCTTGCAGGCGGTTTGGTAGGTGCCGGGGTCGGGCAGGGCGACGATGAGCTGACGCGTCAGGCCGGGTCCGATGTTCTCGACCTCACCCATGACGCGGTCGCCCGCGCCGTAGACGTAGAACTCGGTGACCTTGCTGCCGTTGTTGGTGATCTGGAACGTCGAGTTACCGGTGGTGCCTTCGGATGCGCTCACGTCGCAGGAGGAGTCGGTCGCGGTGACGGCGATATCGCCCGATGCGGCTTCGTTGGAAGACTTTTCGGTGCATCCGGCCAGGGCTATCGGCAGAACCGCGACCGCGGCCAGAGCGAAGGTGGAACGACGCATGATGGTGGTGCCTTTCAGGAGTTCTGAAGTACGGGCTCGGGAGCCGCGGGAACGTGGACCGGCCGGAGGAAGAGGAACAACACGGCGACGATGTAGAGCACCCATGCGATCGCTTGGAAGACAGTGGGTTCGGGACGGAAGTTGAAGATGCCGCCGAGCACGGTGCCGTACCAGCTCGAGGCGTCGAAGTGCGCGCTGATGTCGAAGGCGACAGCGCTGCCACCGGGCAGAACTCCGCCGATCTGCAGTGCGCGGATGCCGTAGGCGAGGATTCCGGCGGCGACCACGATGAGGAAGATGCCGGTGTACTTGAAGAAGACGGCGAAGTTGATGCGCACGGCACCGAAGTACAGGAACACCGTCAGCACGGCAGCGACGACGATGCCGAGCAGAAGGCCGAGCAGCGGCCACAGGCTGCCGTTCGTGTTCTCGGCGTAGCCGACCATGAGCAGTGCGGTTTCGACACCTTCGCGGCCGACGGCGAAGAACGAGAGCGTCAGCACTGCAGCAGGCCCGACGGTGAGTGCTTTCTCCATGTTCGCCCGCAGCTCGCCGGAGATGTTCTTCGCGGCGGTCCGCATCCAGAGCACCATCGCCGTCACGATGACCACGGCTACGAGCGATGCTGCACCTGCGATGATCTCGGCGGTCAGGCCGGTGACCGTCGATGTGCCGTAGTGAATGACGAAGAAGATCGCGGCCACCATGGCGACGGCCAGCCCAACGCCCAGCCACACCCATTTGAGCGCGTCGCGTCGGTTGGCCTTGACGAGGAACGCAACGAGGATCATCACCACGATGCCGGTCTCGAGGCCCTCGCGAAGACCGATCAGACCGCTGCCGAACATCTGAGTGGCGATCGACGGCGCGGATCCTGCGGCGGCGAGAACGGACACGGGCACTTCTCCTGTTTTGCAATGAACATTGGTACGCCTTCCCTCTCAAAGGGTAGGCGACCCTCATGCGTGAAGGTTGACAGAAACATACACCCTGCATCGCCAGTCGAATGCACGTTGAACTGGGGTTTTACGGGTCTTTAGCTTTCTATTACCTTGCGTGTGCAGGATGGTGAGGTGATCTCACGAATCTGCGTGCTCGCCACCGCATCGCTCCTCCTTGCGCTCACCGCATGTGGCAGCAGCGAGCCGAAGCGTGAGATTCCCGAGGGCATTCCGCCCGGTCCGGGAACCGAGGTGCCGCTGATCGACTTCAATGCCCCCGGCCGGACAGCCGATCTGTTGCTCGTGTGGGCCGAACCTCAGACCGACGCGCTCGGTATCTCGGTGACGGCTCTCGCGTCGTACGGGCACGCGGCCGCGATCATGACCGAGACGGACGCAGACTGCGGAATTGCGTGGACGACACTGGCCGGCATCGGCTACATCGAGAGCCGACACGGCACGTTCCAGGGGTCCTCGGTGCAGCCCGACGGGCTGGTCGCACCGCCGATCCGGGGTATTCCTCTCGACGGCGGGCCGGGTGTCGCCGAGATTCCCGACACCGACGGCGGCGTCATGGACGGTGACGCCGAGTTCGACCGTGCGATGGGTCCCATGCAGTTCATCCCCGAGACGTGGAAGAAATGGGGTGTCGACGCCAACGGCGACGGCATCGCAGATCCGGACAACATCGACGATGCGGCGTTGACGGCAGCTCGCTATCTGTGCGCCCGCGGCGGCGATCTGCGGACGGCACAGGGCTGGGAGACGGCGTTGATGGCGTACAACCTCTCGGGCCAGTATCTGCGTGACGTGCGAGATCGCGCGGCCGCGTACTCGGTGGGCACCAGGCCGTAGAAACTCCGTGCATCGCGGGCACCACGCAAGAGCGGCTAGTCTTGCACCCGGCACAGTCCGCCGGTCCCCGTTACTAGGAGAAGCATTCGTGGCCATCATTGAGCAGGTCGGAGCTCGCGAGATCCTCGATTCCCGTGGCAACCCCACGGTTGAGGTCGAGGTCGCATTGGACGACGGGACGTTGACCCGCGCAGCCGTCCCCTCCGGCGCATCCACCGGTGAGCACGAGGCCGTCGAGCTTCGTGACGGCGGAGACCGCTACGGCGGCAAGGGCGTCGAGAAGGCCGTCAACGCGGTGCTCGACGAGATCGCGCCCGCGGTCATCGGCCTCGACGCCATCGAGCAGCGCACGGTCGATCAGGCTCTGCTGGATCTCGACGGCACGCCCGACAAGTCTCGCCTCGGCGCGAACTCCCTGCTGGGTGTCTCGCTCGCTGTCGCCAAGGCTGCGGCCGAGTCCACCGGCCTGGAGCTCTTCCGCTACCTCGGCGGACCGAACGCACACATCCTCCCCGTGCCGATGATGAACATCATCAACGGCGGCGCACACGCAGACAGCGGCGTCGACGTGCAGGAGTTCATGATCGCGCCGATCGGTGCTCCCACGTTCAAGGAGTCGCTGCGCTGGGGTGCCGAGGTCTACCACGCGCTCAAGTCCGTGCTCAAGGCCAAGGGCCTGTCCACTGGACTCGGCGACGAGGGCGGCTTCGCTCCCGATCTCGCCGGCACCAAGGCAGCTCTCGACCTGATCCTCGAGGCCATCGGCAAGACCGGCCTCAAGCCCGGCCAGGACGTTGCTCTCGCGCTCGACGTGGCGGCCACCGAGTTCTACACCGCAGGTACCGGCTACGCCTTCGAGCGTGAGACCAAGTCGGCCGAGCAGATGTCGGCGTTCTACGGCGAACTGGTCGATGCCTACCCGCTGGTCTCCATCGAGGATCCGCTCGACGAGAACGACTGGGACGGCTGGGTTGCACTCACCGAGTCGATCGGCGACAAGGTTCAGCTCGTCGGAGACGACCTGTTCGTCACCAACCCCGAGCGTCTCGAAGACGGCATCGTCAAGGGTGCGGCCAACGCGCTGCTGGTCAAGGTCAACCAGATCGGCACGCTCACCGAGACCCTCGACGCAGTCGATCTCGCTCACCGCAACGGTTACAAGACGATGATGAGCCACCGGTCCGGCGAGACCGAGGACACCACCATCGCTGACCTGGCAGTTGCCGTCGGCAGCGGCCAGATCAAGACCGGTGCTCCGGCTCGGAGCGAGCGCGTGGCCAAGTACAACCAGTTGCTGCGTATCGAAGAAGCTCTGGGCGACGCGGCGCGTTACGCCGGCGAGTTGTCTTTCCCCCGGTTCAATTACGAGGGATAGCAGGCAGGTACGTATCGCACGAAGTGGAGATGAATGATGGCACGGCGCGGAAGGTCCGGGACCAGTCCAGGTGGACGTGATCCCCGACCCCGCGGCCGCTCCTCCTCTTCGACTCGGTCGAAGGCCGGGGGCGTCTCTCGTGACGAGAACGCCTCCGGTCGGACGGCCACCCCGCCGGAACCATCGGAGCAGGTGCGCGACGCGGTGGTCGGCGGCAAGGCCGCTCCCCGGCGCGTCGGTGTTCGTCGGCCCAAGATGCCCGAGCGGACGTTCCTCGGACTGTCCACCGGACGGGCCGTCATTCTCGGCGTTGTGGTGTGCGCGCTGGCGTTGACGCTGGCAGTACCGCTACGCACCTACTTCTCGCAGCGCAGCGAACTCGAGTCCGTGCTGGCCGAGCGGCAAGCGTTGGAGAACGACGTACAAGCGCTGCAGACCCAGAAATCTCAGCTCGACGAGCCGTCCCGCATCGCGGCCGATGCGCGTGAGCGCCTGCGGTTCGTCATGCCGGGGGAGACGCCGTACCAGGTGCAGTTGCCCGGCGACTACGGCAAGACACCGGAGGAACTCGCGGCCGACAGTGCGCCGACGGGTCCCTGGTACACCGACCTCTGGAACACCGCAGTTCAGCCGCAGGGATCGAACGAGCCAGCGGAGCCGACGTCCGCACCGATGCCCGTCGTACAGCCAGAACCCGTGCCGGCCTCGCCGGCACCACAATCAGAAGGAGGACCGGTCGGGTGAATTCCTCGGCAGTCTCGCAGGAAGATCTCGATGCGGTCGCATCGCAGCTCGGACGTGAACCGCGTGGCGTACTCGAGATCGCATATCGATCTCCGGACGGCAAGCCGGGCGTGGTGAAAACCGCCCCCAAGCTGCCCGACGGCACGCCGTTTCCCACCCTGTTCTATCTGACCGACCCGCGGTTGACGGCCGAGGCCAGTCGGCAGGAATCGGCCGGGGTCATGCGGGAGATGACGGAGCGGCTCGGCACCGATCCCGAATTGGCTGCTGCCTACTTGCGCGCCCATCAGTCGTACCTGGCCGAGCGCGACGAGATCGAATCCCTCGGAACGGATTTCACCGGTGGTGGCATGCCCGATCGGGTCAAATGCTTGCACGTCCTGATAGCCCATTCGTTGGCCAAGGGCCCGGGCGTCAACCCGCTGGGTGACGAGTCGGTGGCCCTTGCCGCCGAGAACTCGTTGCGCGGCAAGGCTATTCCGGCCGATTGGCCGACCATCGAAGAACTACGTGCGGAGAAATCATGACCAGGGTTGCAGCAATAGATTGCGGCACCAACTCGATCCGCCTGCTCGTCGCTGACAACAACGGGAAGTCCCTCGCCGACGTCGCCCGCGAGATGCGGATCGTGCGACTCGGTCAGGGAGTCGACGCGACGGGAGCGTTCGTGCCCGAGGCTATCGAACGCACCCGCGTGGCATTGGTCGAGTACGCGGAGATCATTCGTAAGACCGGGGCCACCGCAGTGCGGATGGTGGCCACCTCTGCCACCCGGGATGCGTCGAATCGCGAGGACTTCTTCTCCATGGTGCGCGAGGTGCTCGGCAAGGTCATCCCCGGTGCCGAAGCCGAAGTGATCACCGGTGACGAGGAAGCGCGGTTGTCTTTCGCCGGTGCGGTCGGTGAACTCGACTCTGCAGCAGGGCCTTTCCTGGTTGTCGATCTGGGCGGCGGTTCTACCGAGCTCGTACTGGGCGACGCCAAAGGCGTGAAGTCTGCGTTCTCTGCCAACATTGGGTGTGTCCGTCTGACCGAACGATTCCTGCATTCGGATCCTCCCACCGTGGACGAGATCAACGGCGCGCGTGAGTACGCCCGCGAGAAGTTGGCGGAGGCGTTCGAGGAAGTGTCGATCGGCGACGCGTCGAGCTGGGTCGGTGTGGCCGGCACGATGACGACCATCGCTGCCATCGCCAAGGACCTGCCCGAGTACGACGCAGACGCGGTGCACCTGTCGCGAGTGCCCTTCGATCAGCTCTTCGAGGTGTGCGAGCGACTGATCGGCATGACGCATACGCAGCGAAGTGCGTTGGGCCCCATGCATCCAGGTCGGGTCGACGTCATCGGCGGCGGTGCAATTGTGTGCAGCGTATTGGCCGAGGAATTCGAGCGACGCGGTGCCGTGAGCTCGTTGACGGTCAGTGAGCACGACATCCTCGACGGCATCGCAATGTCCATCAAGATCTGATCTGCAATTCTGCAGATGCGGTCTGCGGCGATGTAGGTTGCATCGCTGCATGTTTCGGTGAACCCTTACAGGTGCTGTGGCCCACGTCACGGCTCCCTTCGAGGTGAGGACCACCGATGACGTCACCCGCCGAACAGGCTCCGGCCGACCAGGCACCGGCCGAGAAAGGTTTGGCCCGCGTAGCGCAAGCGCTCGCCAAGGGGACCGAAAAGTGGTTCCCCGATGCGTACATCTTTGCCCTCGTCGGCGTGGTCGTGGTGGCGGTCGCTGCCTTCGCCAACGGGTCGTCTCCGCAGAATGTGGTCGACGCATTCGGAAACGGCTTCTGGGATCTGACCGCCTTCACCCTGCAGATGGCCATGGTCGTTCTCACCGGCTACGTCGTGGCCACCTCTCCGCCGGTCGCGCGGCTCATCACTCGGCTGGCGCAAGTGCCCAAGAGTTCCAGCAGCGCAGTCAGTTTCGTGGCACTACTGTCTTGCTCGGTCTCGTTCCTCAACTGGGGCTTGAGCTTGGTGTTCGCCGGTCTACTAGCCCGTGCCATCGCGCGCCGTGACGATCTGCGAACGGACTACCGAGCACTCGGGGCTGCGGCATTCATGGGACTCGGAGCGGTCTGGGCACTCGGAATGTCGTCCTCGGCTGCGCAGCTGCAGGCCACTGCGAAATCGCTTCCGGCGACACTGCTTTCGGTCACCGGAGTGCTCGATTTCGGAACCACAATTTTCACGTGGCAGTCGTTGCTGATGTGCGCGATCATCATCGTGTTGACGGTCGTCATCGCACACGTGTCTGCTCCCAAGGGTGCCGCAATCAAGACTGCCGCGGACATGGAGGTCGATCTCGACGACACCGTCGCGGAACCGGCACCGCGCACCAGGCCGGGTGAGTGGCTCGAGTACAGCCGCATCCTGCCACTGTTCGCCGGCGTGATGACTCTGGGATGGCTTGTCTCCCAGCTGTTGACGCTGCCGGTGCTGTCGGTGGTCAGCAGCCTCAACGGGTACCTCCTGGTGTTCCTGATGCTCGGGCTCGTGCTGCACGGCACCCCGCGGCGCTTCCTCGATTCGGTCAGCAAGGCGGTGCCCGCGACCGCCGGGATCCTGGTGCAGTTTCCGCTGTATGCGGCGATGGCGGCCATGTTGACCAAGGCGGAGGGCAGGGGAGGCGTCACGATCTCCGAGCACCTCGCGAGCTTTTTCACCGACATCGGTAGCGGTGGCGGATTCGCCGTGGTCATTGCGGTGTACACCGTCGTGCTCGGGCTGTTCGTTCCCTCCGGCGGCGGCAAGTGGCTCGTCGAAGCGCCGTACGTCATGCAGTCGGCGACGGACGTGCAGATGAACCTCGGCTGGACAGTCCAGATCTACAACGTCGCAGAGGCGTTGCCGAACCTGATCAATCCGTTCTTCATGCTGCCTCTGCTGGCGGTTCTAGGCCTGCGAGCGCGAGACTTGATCGGATTCACGTTCCTGCAGTTCATCTTTCACTTCCCGGTGGTCCTGCTGCTCGTATGGCTTCTCGGCATGACTTTCGACTTCGTGCCGCCGGTCATCCCGGCGCAGTAGTAGCCCGATATGATCGTCACCGCTGGAGCGAAAGTTCAGCGGTGGCCCCTATAGCCCAATTGGCAGAGGCAGCGGACTTAAAATCCGCACAGTGTCGGTTCGAGTCCGACTGGGGGCACTCTGTTTCAACTGGTCAGAGCGTTATGCCGCTTCGATCATGGTTCGAACACGCACCTCGGTGTCACAGAATGTCACAACTCAAAATAACTGCTTCGGGACTCAACGGCGAATCTCACCGTGAGCCGAGGTGTCGCGGTGAAGGGCGATGGTCCTGAATTCATACAACAGAAGGGCGTCGATACCGTAGTTCCTGCTCAGTTGGTGGGCGGTTGAGGGTCTGGTGTCTGCCAATCCTGGCGTTAGCGGTGGTGCGCAACGGCGACGGGAACTGTGACACCTTGAAGACATGTTTCTGACGTCGGTGCAACTAGGCCCGCCAGTTGTAGGGCATCATGTTAATTAACATGATCACCAGCGGTCGGCCAAACTGACGGTAAGTCGAGTCAGTAGGTGATCATCATGTTCATCAGCATGATCGTCGCCACATACGAGGGGAAGTGTCTTGACTTCGCAGGAGCTAACCGACCTGATCGCGGGCATCCGCCGGGCCGGCGACGATGTCGCCGAGGTTGAGGCCAAACTCGCGGGTACGCAGACTTTACCGAAATCCTGCAAAGAGTCGCTGTCTGCTTTCGCGAATACGCGTGGCGGGGTGCTGATTCTTGGATTGGATGAGAGTGCAGGGTTTGCCGCTACAGGGGTCACGAAGCCTGCCAAGCTGATGAAAGATCTCGCATCGCTTTGTGCTACCGGAATGACGCCCCCGCTCCGGTCTCATATCGAGCTTCAGTCGTTTGAGGGAGTCGACTTGATCGTATGCGAAGTAGATGAGTTACCTTCGCCGGAGAAACCTTGTTACGTTACTAGCTCGGGAATGGCTAATGGGAGCTATGTTCGAGTACATGACGGGGACCAACGTTTAAGTCAATACGAGATTCAGCTTCTCCTGGCTAATCGGGGTCAGCCGGTTGATGATGGTGCCGCAGTCGATCAGGCGACTATTAACGACTTGGATGAATCGCTTATTCAATTGTTTGCCACACGCCTCCGCGACAGCCGACCGTATGCGTTCGCCGATCTTGATCTCGAGCAATTACTTCTGCGTGCGCATATAACGGTCAAGCGGAACGGTCAGATAACACCCACGTTGGCGGGATTGCTCAGTCTCGGGAAGTACCCGCAGGAGTTTTTTCCACAGCTAAACATTACTTTCGTGCATTATCCGTCTCCTAAGGGCGACGATCCGCAAAGTGGTGAGCGTTTTATCGACAACGTTTCCCTCGATGGTCCGATACCCGTAATGATTAGAGATGCGTTGCGCGCTTTACGGCGGAACATGTCGAGAAGGTCAATTGTGTCAGGGGCGGGCCGGACTGATACCTGGGAGTACCCGGAAACGGCCCTGAGGGAGGCGATTGTAAACGCGTGTATTCACAGAGACTTATCACCGATGTCCCACGGGACTCAGGTTCAGATTGAGATGTACCCTGATCGGCTAGTAGTCAGAAACCCTGGCGGCCTGTACGGTCCTGTGAGCGAGCAGACCTTGGGTGAGGAGGGGTTGTCGTCGTCACGGAATGCGGTTCTACTTCGGATTTTAGAAGACGTTCCCCTTCCGGGGGAGTCTCGTACAGTTTGTGAAAATCGAGGATCAGGAATTAGCGCGATGATAAATGCGCTCCGTGCCGCCAATATGAGCCTTCCGCAGTTCCGCAACAAGATATCTAGGTTTGAAGTAACGTTCCCAAATCACGCTTTGCTAAATGACGAGATGATCGATTGGATTGGGAGCTTGAATAGCCCCGATCTGACAAGCACGCAATGTGTGGCGCTCGCAGCACTCAAGCAGGGTCGAGAGCTGAACAATGAATCGTACAGGACCTTGACCGGAGTCGACTCTAGAGTCGCGACATCTGAGTTGCAAGACTTAGTCGGCCGTGAGCTCGTGCTTAAAACAGGTGGAAGAAGATGGGCGCGATACGAAATCGCATCGCGTACTAAGGCGGCAGAGTCGGTGAATGTCGTCGGTCAGGTTAGCCGACGTGCGCCCGCAGACCGGCGCGGTCTGATTTTGGAGACTTTAGCTGACATGGAATTGTCTACAAAGGACATCGCCGATCGAACAGGCCTCCAGGATCAAGTGATCCGCCGGTGGCTTCGAATAATGAGAAATGAGGAATCTGTAGTCATCGCTGGTAGTGAAAAGCCTCAAAGTAAAAATGTCAGGTATAGAGCTGTAACACCTACGATCCTGGATGACGGTCAGCAGGAGATCGACTTCTCTTAAAGAACCGAAAGTTCTGATCCAAGGTCGAAGAACGGAAGGTGCTCCGACCAACGCTAGTCGAAGCTGCTGGCCGCGTCGAGCAGAGCATCTTCCTGCGAGTGGGTATACACGCTTAACGTAAAGGCAGCGGAAGAGTGGCCGAGCCAGGCCGCGATTACTACGATCGGGATGCCCTGAAGATGCATGAGCGTCGCACAGGTATGCCGTGCGTCGTGCAGACGGACGTGCTTGAGCTGCGCGGATTCGAGGATCTTCTTCCACCGGAAGGTCAGCAGATTCGGGTGGACGGCCTGCCCGCTGGGGAGCCGTACTACGTACTCAGATTCCTGGTAGTGCTCACCCAGGCTCAACTTGTCCCTGGCTTGCTGCGCTCGTGCCGCCCGTAGCGCTGCCTCGAGTGGTTTGGAGATGGGAAGCGTCCGTCGAGACTTCTTCGTCTTTGGCGGACCCTCGATAATGTCGCTGCCAACCGCGATGCGGGTGTTGGCGACATTCAGTTTGCCCTTGTCCAGGTCGACATCCTCCCAACGGAGGCCGGCGATTTCGCCTCGCCGCATCCCGTGCATCGCTAGCTGCCAGGCATGCTGCATCGGCTCGCGAGCCACGTGCGCGAGCAACTTGTCGACTTCCAGTTTGGAGAGTGTCTGCATTTCGGCAGCCTCGGCGGGAAGCCGATCGACCATCGCACCGACGTTCCGAATTACATTGCCCTGCTTCATCTGATCTTGGAGGATCGCAGTGATCAGTCCCAGCATGTAGTTCACGGTCCTCGCTGACCATGGTTTCCGCGGTCGTCCCTGCTTTGTCGGAAGTCCTCCGTTGCGGAGGTTTCTCACCAAGGACTCGACGTTGGGCTTCGTGAGCTTCTGAACCGGAATATGCCCGAGCTCGGAGATCACAGGCTGCAAATTGGTTCGGTGGCCATGGAGGGAGGACGGCTTCAAAGAGTGTTTCGATTCGAGCCAGTAGTCGACTGCCATCTCGACTGTCAATTGTGAAGTGTGAACGTACAGGCCATTGTTCACCGAGTTGAGCGTCTCCGCAAGTGCGCTTCGGGCTGCTTGCTCGGTCGAGTATCGACGGCGACTCTGCGTCCGGCGAGTCACCGTTTGCGGTACACCGGCTGCGTCCACCTTCACGGTCGTCTTGCTGCCGGTGTCTACCGTGACTTCGTAGCGTGTGAGTTGTCGGCCGGACTTTCGGTCCCGCACGGAAATTTTGCGGATCTGTGGGGGTAGTTGTTGCCTAACCATCGAACACCTCATCACCGACGTTCATGTCGAGCTCGGTCATCTGACGAAAGAGTTCCTCGGAGCGTCGTCTCGCGTCCTCATACATGAACTTCATCGCCTCGACGTGCTCCACCGAGTCTTGTTTGGAGAGGCCGTTCCGCATCTGAACGCGTGCGCGCCGCATCGCCTGCAACGCCTGTAGCCACTCGCGTGCAATGCCCACCCGATCGTTCTTGGGATCGAACTGCTCGCGGACCCACACGGCCATAGGTTCTTCGTCCCCACGTTCCGACCAGTCGGTCGAAGGCTTCATCAACCCCGCTTCACCGCTGAACCATTGCAGTGCATCGTGGGACTCCTGTTCGAGCCCTGGGAGTACCTCTACTTTGCCTCTGGGGAGATCAGGAAAAACCAGTTGGGCCGGCGAAACACCGAGGGCCGCGGCGAGAACCAGAAGCTCCGGTACGTCGATGCTCTTCTTGCGCCCTGTCTCCAGATCAGCGACCACCGACCGGGAGATTCCATGTCCGATCTCTTCGGTGCGATCCGCAAGCTTCGCCGCTGACATTGCCGAGTGGTCCTTGCCTCGAAGCCGCCGGACTTCACCGGCGACGCGGGCCACTAGCTGTTCAGCCCAAGCCTGTGTCATAAGCACGCAGTCTAGCCGATTTGGCGCAAGTGTTGTGGCAACGCTACTGAATTGCTACGTTGTGGTGGAACCACATGGACGGGACTCGATCGAGTACGCGATTGTGGCTAAATCACACAAAAATGCGGAAAGGAAGCACCATGTCTCGACGGTTGTATTCGGTCCAGGACGCGATGGCTCGGACGGGTCTCGGACGCTCCAACCTGTTCAACAAGCTTGCGTCCGGTGAGATTCGCAGTGTCAAGGTCGGTAAGCGCCGACTGATTCCCGACACGGCCATTGACGAATACATCGTCGGACTGGAGGAGGCGGCACGCGTCAGCTCGGGCGTTGCCTGACATGACTCTCACTGCAGACCCGTACGAACTAGAGACGCCCTCGGCGAGTTCCGGTGTTACGAGCACCGGTGCCGAGGGCGTCCTCGAAATCCCCACCTTGCAGGAAGGAGTTTCACCCACGGATACTAATCGGTCCTGACGCGCCTCACAAGGCGTTTTGCCGCACTCTTGCCCTCACTCTGCTTCGACATGTTGTCGACGTCGAGCGGGGATGAGTGGAGGCTCGATTCACCCATGTCTAGGTGAATCCATCTGCGTACGCGCTGTTTACGCGATTGTCTGCGTCACGCCGTACCCCTGCGGGGTCCGGCGTGCCGTTGAACTCCGCCCGCAGTCGCTGTCGCAGCGTCGTTTTTTGGCAGAGCCCGACGAACAACCAGCCTGCCGCCGGCCTGTGCACCCTTTGTAAATCCTCGGAGACCGGCCCCGAGGCACCACCAGCTCGACTGATCATCGAACGGGTGGCGATACCGATTAGCCGCGCGCCCATCGAGGCGCGGGGCTATCGGGCGTGGAGCGGACAACGTGGGTGCGGAAATTGGCTCAGGGGCCATGGGGGGTCCGGAGGGAACGAACGAAGTCCCTTGTCTTTCATGCGACACCACTAGGGAGGTACCAGTTGAGCTCTCGACCCATCTGCAATGCTGACATTAATAGGTTGCCCGGCATCGCGAACCGTCATTCAGACCTCGATTTTTCAATCCTTGCCGCGCTCTTGCTCGTTTCCGTTGTGTACGCAAAATCCTCGAAGATGCAACCAGGGCAACACACTTGGTTTTCTGGACACGATCGCAGCAGCCCGCCGGTGCAGGCCGCTCCCGCGAGCGGTACGGCGGCGTTCCCCGCGAGTGCCATACCTGAATTACCCGTAAAGAGTGCCTCAGATGACTCGCTGGCGATGGATGTCATGCGTCCTGCGGTGGTTACGCCGGCGATACCCGAAAGGGATGGGAGTCATGCTCGGGATGTATTGACAGCAAACGCTTCTCATGCCTCTATGGCGCGCCTTTCGCTTATGGCACGTGGCTCACGCATCGAGCCCATTATCTGCAATACATCCAACACCTCTACAGGGTGCGACTCATCCTTCGGTTCCTAGGCCTGCTTGATATCCCATTCCCGCTATATCCCCAGTTCGTCCCATTCATCCATGGAAAGTGAGACCCACCATGCCCGCTGACATCTTTGCGTTCTGCAACCAGAAAGGCGGAGTGGGCAAGACCACCACCGTCTTTCACCTCGCCTACGCCGTTGCCCAAACAGGGAAGCGAGCACTCGTTATCGACGTGGATCCGCAAGGCAACGCCAGCACAGTCCTGACCAGAACCGAGCTCGAGAGCGACGATGTCGGAGTTGCCGACGTTCTCGCCGAGTCGTCAAACGCGACCATCGCAGATGCTGTCGTCCCCACCATCTGGCCCGGCGTAGACCTGGTACCCACGTCGCCGGGAAACGAGTCCCTCGCCTATGTCCGCGATCAATTGGTCGTCGCCGGTGCCGGCCGAGAACGGCGGCTTCGCGACGCAATCGACGGCGTACGAGGCGTGTACGACGTGATCCTCATCGATTGCCCACCTAGCCTCGATCTGCTGACCATCAACGCCCTCGTTGCAGCGCGCGCAGCCGTCGTCGTGACTCAGTCCGCGCTGTTCTCAGCTAATGGACTCGCGCGATTGCTGCGCACCATCGATGCAGTCAAGCGCAGCTACAACCCGGACCTCGACATGCTCGGCGCGATCGTCAACCTTCACGAGATCGCGACGATCAGCGGTCGAGAGCAATTGATCGAGATCGCCGCAAGCATCAACATCCTCGGCGATGCCGTTCCCAAGCGTGTTGTCATCAAAGACTCGATGGAGGCCCAAACCAGCCTGGTTGACTGGGGGACCACACAATCGCGCAGCCTGTCGACGATCTATCGCGACACTCTTGCGCTGCTCACGAAGGGCCACCTGTGATGGCCCGGCCCGAACGTATGAAGAGCGCACTCGCCGGGTCGAGCCCGGTCGATCCGCCGGAGCATGCGCAGCGGCCACCCGAGACCGTTGTGTCGGCCGAGACCGGTGCGCAACCGTCACCGGACGACGCGAAACAGAAGCGGTCGTACTACCTGTACCAGTCCACCGTCGAAGATCTTCTCAACGCAGCCGAAGCGTTGTCCGCTACGCCCGGCGCGCCACGGGGCCCGTCGGATCTTGTCAATGCGGCAATCGAAGACTACTTGGAGTTGTTGCGCAACAGGTTCAACGACGGGTTGCCGTTCCCGCAACGAACTGGCCCTCTCGCACGAGGACCGAGAATCCGATGAGCCGATCACACTCCGCGGCAACCCCGTTGACAACGAAGCCGTCAGACGTCGTTGCGCTGCATCCAGCGATTTTGCAGTGGGCTCTCGCAACAGCCGTTGCGCTGACAGTTGGCATCGCCGGGGCGTCCTTCTGGCTCAGTTTCGCTGTGCTGCGTGATCTCGCGGTGATGGCTGGGATAGGTCCCGGCGAGGCGTGGGTGATTCCGACGGTGTTGGACGGCGCAATCGTCTCGACAACTGTGACAGCCATTGCGCTGTCCAATCACACGGACAGCCGCACGATCAAGGGCCGTCGCTTCGTCGTCACGATCTTGCGTGTTGCCGCCTCGGCATCGATTGCGGGTAACTCGTACCACGCGGTGTTGAGCGCGACGGTGCTTCCGGCCGTGGTGTCGGCGGGTATTGCCACCATTGCACCTATTGCACTCCTTGCTATGACGGAAGTGCTGGCTGTGATCCTTCGTGCGCCCCGCGGGACCGTAGGGGCGGAGTTCGCGCGTGCTGCAGCAGAAGAGCCGGATCGGACGAATACCGAGCTCAGCCACAAAGACCATGGCCTGAGCGGGGATGATCCAGAGGGCGAAGACGGCTCGCGAGGAGAACAGGCCGACGCGTCGGATTTTTATCGGCGACCTCCAGACGGCCTCACACCGGAAGTTGCGGAAACAGCGCGGCTTCGACACGCCCACCGCGAATGGTCGTGGGCACGAATCGGTAGAGAAACGGACGGCTCCGTTGCATCGACCGCGATGCGCCGATATCGGAAGTGGGAAGAAGTCACTGCAGGGATCGTCGAGGGCCACCATGACGGGCAATCGGATTTCGATACCCCGCCATCCAGCGAGCGTGATCACATGTTTGCGGACTAGGGGTGCTGCCGCGGCACAGAGCTTTGTTACTTTCCGTCGCTCCCGCACAGTCGCCCCACGCTATTGATGGCTGTGAGGTGGTCACCTCGGACGGTTCGGCGCGCGTCAAAACACGCGCTGCCCAGGGACCACCTTCGGCGGTCTCCGGATTGAGCTCCGCTGCGCTCCGCACTACAGAAAGAACAATTTCTTTCGCACATCTGGCTCCGGTCGAGCATGCAACACCCTGACCCGTCTTACCCAACCCTGACTCCGCGTCGCTCCGGCCCGATGGGCTCCGAAAACTTTTCAAAGCGCCTGCGGCTGAAAACTTTCCGGATCAGCGCCAGGACGCCGGTCCAGTGCGCCGCCTTCTCTCCTTCGCGCCAGATGACGGCGAAAGAAATTGGAAGAGCGAAAGGGCCGGGGGAGCCGGTTCCGCAACAGAAAGAGAGCCCGACGTGCCGCAGAATACTTCCAGCACAGGACGACGGACCACCGCCGCACACAACGCCCGGACCACCGGAATCGTCACCCACACAACCGTCCTGGTCTCCGGACCCCAACAGGCCACTATCACCGCTACCTCCGCAGCCACCGACGAAGCGCAGATGATCGTCGCACTAGGTCACGTCATGATGACCTTCCGCAGCGCCGAAACAGTATCCGCAGTCATCACTGGATTTGCCACCGTCCGGGCCGCACTCGCCGGAGCCGATGGACAAGCCCCTCACCCCGCGCAACCAGGCGCAGAATTCGGGGCCGCCGCGATCTCTGTCCTGTGGCTCGATAGCCCCGAACACACCGCAGTGCCGCACCACCGCTACAGCTCCGAACAACGTCGCACCATCCACTGGGTAGACCTGCACATGGGACCTGTGACTTGGCGCATCACCGACCGCATCGGGTACGACACGTTGATGGCCGAACTCCGACGCGTTCACCGTGCTGCCGTCGGAGTATTTCTCGACGGCAGCCGCTACCGCCGCGACCCCGCCAAACTCCTCGATGTCTTCGACGACGTCTAGTACCACACGTTCGGCCCCAACCCCGGGGCCGAACGTCGTTTATCCACAGGCTGACTCGACACGACAGTTGTCCACACCCTCGCTGGATTGGTCTCCGCAGCGAACGCTTTGTTACGGACCTCGTGTGACGCTCGATTAGAAGCAGCTGGCCGGCACGAGCGACAAGGAACCAACGATGATCACCTGGACAGTCACCACACACCCTGAGGACAACCCGGAGATTCTGGCCGCAACCGGAGCAGAACCCAATCTCCAGGTTGCGAAACGCGCCGCCGCCGATGCCGTCCGTATCGCCCTCCTCGACGCGCGCGAGCACGCATCGTCCGACAACGGCAGCCCGCCGTCCTATCTCGTCACACTCGACGGAACCTGTGCCCTCATCATCGGACTCGGAAGCTGCAGGCCCGAGAACTACAACGCCGTCCTCGACAGCCTCGAGCAGTTCGACGGCTCTGCGCCACCGAACCTTCTCTACATCTGATCCACATTTCTGCGATGACGATGAACTCGGCAGGACCGAGCAAAGCGCCACCGGAATACCGAATCCAGTTCTCCCACAACTGACCCCGCAAAAAGAAACGAGGTGAACAGATGACCCCGTTGAGAGCAGTCGAACCCGCCGACGACGATCACGCTGATCTGACGGACCATCCGGAGACGGCACCGGAAGCACTGGCGATCTGCGCAATGATGTGGTTGCAGGACACCGACGAGGCCGCCCGCATCGCAGCGACATTGCAGGCTAACGATTTCCATGATCCCGTCTATCGCGAGCTGTACGGCATCGTGCAGGAGCTCATCATCGACAACCTCCCACACGACCCCGCGAGTGTTCTGGGCGTCCTCGTCCGGTCAGGTGCCAGTGGACACCGCGGTGCACGGCTGCGTCGAACACTGACCGACGTCACCGCAGCGAACGCATGCGGAGCATCGGCAACCGACTACGCCGGCATGGTCCTGTCAGAAAGTTACCGACGTAGTTTTTTCGACGCTGGGATTAGAATTCAGCAGCTCGCCGAGGAAGCGCCGGAAGAATTTCTGTTCGACCAGCTCGTCGAAATTGGAATGGCGCAACGTGAAGCGACGAACCGCCTGAACGCCTTCCGCAGCGGCAGCACACAGTGACGGCGCGGGGAGAGACAGAGTCGGGCGATGAGCGGCGTCGAGCTGCCCTCGCTTCTGTCCGGTTGGCCGCCGCAGATGTCGCGCATCTCGACACAGACGAAGTCGTGGACCTCGCTGCCGGGCGTGAGATAGATGATGCGTTGGCCGCCGGCAACGCACTCAGTGACGTTGCGCTGTCCCTCGGTTACACCGAGGCAGTCGCGTCAGACCTTCTGGGCAAGTTCCGAGAGTTCCGCGACAGTCTCGCGGCGCGGAACCAAATTCCCCTGTTCTGAAATTTTTCACGCACACCTCGCATTGCCGCCATGACTCGAAAAGGCCTATGCCATGAACTTCATCCGCATCGACACCGACCGAGGCTCCCTCTACGGGCCATCCTTCGCCGAGACGCTGACGCACTTTTTCGGACAGAACCAGCACGTCGAATGGGAATGCCACAAGCTCACCGCCGGATACTCCGGTGGGCGATGCACAATGTCGACCGCTGTCCGATTGAATCACCGCGGACAGTGGATCGTCGCCGCTCGATCCTTCGGCTCCCGCACCGTCGATGCGATCCCCGAGTGCGCAGTTCGCAGCGAATCGAATTTCGCCGTCGCACCGTTCGATGCACCCAAGTTGCCTCGCTGGGTTTACGAGTGGGCCCATGACCTAGTGATCTGACCTGCACGGTATCGATCGACCGTTGCAGACCGGATACAAACCTGCGTCAACGCCACGACGCTGAAGCGGTGCGCACCAATGCAGAAAGCAACGTCCCGCCCACGCCGCAAGATCGGCCGCTTGCCGAAACTTCGACGAGTTGTTGGGGGTGCTGCGCAGCGTGCAGCGATTCGAACCCACCACACGAAAGGAACCCGGCCGTGCCCGCACAAGCCTGGATCACCCTCATAGTCGGCGTGTTCGCCGTCGTCGGCGTCGCCGGAACCGTCAACCAACGCACCCGAGCGGACAACCGCTCCCAATCCTGGCAACGAATCACCTGGTGCCTCGAACGCACCGTCAGCGACAACCCGGACGAAGTTGCGCTCGGCTGGACCGTGTTCGGTACCGTCGCCGCAACGCCCTTCATTGCCAAGACCGATCGTCGCACACTCCGAGCAATTGCCGACCGAGGTATTGCGCCCAGCAGCGACGACCTAGCGGAAACCGGCGACAACAGCGACAATGGACCTACAACACCCCGCGAGGAGCGCCCATGACCACCACCGAACCACGCCGGGCATGGACCCCCGAGCAACGCCGGAAGGTCCGCGCCGCAGCCGCAGGAGCCTCGATCAAGCTCCGCGAGTACGACAACGATCCAGTCCCACAGTGGCTACGCGACGTCGCCGCAGGCAAAGACACCAAGCCGCCGACTGACTGACAACCCCATCTACCTGACAAGGCCTGCCCTCAAACCTGGGGACGGGCCTTCGTCATGTCGCGCACATCGGGAATCGACGCCATCGACTACGAAGACCGACTGGCCGCCATGCGGGCGGCAGGCGAATCGAACTCCACTGCGCTCCGTCCTGCCAGAGCCCGGGCAGCAGAGGGAACATGAAGCCGCCCCCTCACGTAGACGAGGCGGCTCGCCGCCCGTCAGTGTGCGGCGTTGTACGCCTCTTCGATGTCGGCCGGGATGCGGCCGCGTTCGCTGATTTCGTAGCCCTGGTCGAACGCCCACTGCCGGATCGCCCGCGTCTGCTCGGGATCACGCTTGCCCGATCCGCCGGCCGCTGTCGTGGCCGACGCGGCAGCGGGGGAGGGCTTGCGCTTGCGGCCACCGACTCGCGTCGCGTGTCCGACGTAGTAGTCGAGCTTCTTGTGAAAGTCGTTCGCGTTCTTCGCCTTCAGGTCGATCGAGTACTCGACGCCGTTGATTACGAATTCGATCGTCTCGCCGGATTCGTCGCCGATGACCGTCCCGTCGATATCGTCCACCAATTGGGTTGTCACTTTTTTGGCCACAGTCGGAGAACCTTTCGTTGATACATTTGCAATGCGCGACCGCATCCGTACTGATGATCGTAACCAGCGCCAAGACCTGCATTCGGCATCGACACAATCGATCGAGCCGCCGCACGTTCGGATTCGATGCTCCGCACTCGACCTGACACGTGCCGCGGCAGTGCCGCCTCCGTCGCATCGCGAAGTTGTCGAGCAGACTATAATCATTGCCTTGCAACGGTATTCGACCGTATGACCACGCTCGCACGTCCCCTTCTGAGCCGCCCCTACGGTCACCAGGTTGGTCGTACGAGTCCTCCGAGTTTGACATGCAGGGGACCCCGACCAATCCACCCGCGGTCGCAGGCTCCCTCTTCGGGGTTGACTGACCACCTTCGTCATGTCGAGCGGGGATGTCTGGTCCGATCCTTTGGAAGGTACCCCTGTCGTGGACGATTACCAGGCCATCAGAATCTCATAGGCGCGGCCGCGAATGCCGCCGCTGGACATCCGCACGCGAAGCGTTAGGCCACGCAAGGTCTCGCGCTCGCCATCGCAGGAGAGCTTCCAATGCTCATCGAAGAAGCCGAAGGTGTACTCGGACGCATCGCGCACGACAACACCCGTAGGTGGTGCAACCGGCAGCACTGTCGTTTTACGACTGCACGGCGTTCGATCCCGACACCCCGGGTGTCAGCCGTCAGCCGCTGCGAGCGGCCACCTGCCGACAGGCGCGTTGGTGAATCCCGTCACCCCACGTCGAAGAGGGCCGCGCACCAAGGATTCGAGGCCCGGCTTCGTGTGAAATACGCACTGGCCTGCGCAATCAGTGGCGTCGCCGAATTCTTGTTTCAGTCCTACGGTCGAATGATTGTTGCCGAACCGCCGCGTACCGGTGCTTTCATGTCGCCGGGTGGCGACGCATTTTGGTCCGGACTTCATTTGGTGAAGTTTGCAACGTCGGCCGATGAGCCACCTATCCGCAACGGACCCCTCGCGTGCCAGGTGACTTATTCGGAGCGCGATGAACTGGACGAGTAGCGCCCTGCATCGCGGGAGCCGTCTATGCGACCTACTTGACATCAGCCCTCTGCTGTGACCACCATTACAGCATCAAGTGATAGTAATTATCACTCTATGAGAGGAAGACATGAAGGTAGCCATCCTGGGACTCGGCGAAGCCGGCACCCTCTACTCGTCGGGCTTTGCGGCAATCGGTTGGGAGGTAACAGGTTTCGACCCCGCCGATACCGCCACACCGTCGGACGTCGTCCGTTTCGACGACGTATCGGACGCGGTGGCCGGTGCAGACCTGGTTCTGAGCCTGACCAGCTCAAAGGTGGCCGTGCAGGCCGCGACGGCAGCGGCCCCGCACCTGAGCGCGGGAACGACGTACGCGGACATGAACTCCGCATCCGCTGCCGTGAAAAATGACGTGGCCGCAGCGGTATCGGCCACCGTCGGCGTCGCGTTCGCCGACGTCGCCGTCGTCGGTTCCGTCCCGGCGCACGGGGCCCGCACTGCACTGGTCGTCAGCGGTTCGGGCTCTGGCACCGCGGCAAAGCACTTTCGCGCGCTGGATGCTCCGGTCGAAGACATCGGCGGTGCGCCCGGCGATGCGTCACGGCGAAAGTTGTTGCGTAGCAGCTTCATGAAGGGCCTCGGAGCGCTGATCGTCGAATCCACCGAAGCCGGTGCTGCGGCCGGTGCCGAACAGTGGGTACGCGGCCAGATCGCCGCCGAACTGTCGGATGGCTTCGATGCCCTCGATCGACTGCACGACGGAACCCGCAAGCACGCCGCCCGTCGCGCGGTGGAAGCCGCAGCATCGGTTGAATTGCTCGACGAGCTCGGTGTTCGGCCGGTTCTCGCCGCGGCCGCCGCGGAACTGCACGCTTCATTGGCCGACGCCGACGGACGCGACACCGGCGAACTCGCCGGCGCCTACTCGGGGCTTCCGGTTGCGAACATCGGCGATGCACGCCAACGAATGGGAATGGTCGACTCGGGCATTCATGCGATGTGGAAAGGTGCCCGTACCGTCGGGCGAGCGCGTACGGTATGGACGCGAGCGGGAGACAACAAGGCCCTGCAAGCGGCCGTGGCGAAGGTGCTCCCCGGTGAGGTGATCGTCATCAACGGACATGGCGACCTCAACCGTGCCCTGATGGGCGAACTGCTCGCCGAGCGCGCCCGGTCCCGTGGATGTGTCGGCATGGTCATCGACGGCGCTGCGCGCGACATCGATGTACTCAAGGAGATCGGCTTCGGAGTCTGGGCCCGGGCGGTCAATCCGGCGGGCCCGTACAAGGACGGCCCCGGCTACAACGACATCCCCGTCGCGGTCGGAGGAGTCGTCTGCAACCCCGGTGATCTCGTCGTCGCCGATGACGACGGCGTCATCATCGTCCCCGCCGCCGAAGCCTTCGGCAGCCTGGCCGGTGGCCGCGCCGTCGAGGCCGACGAAGCGCAACGCCGCGCCGCGATCATCGCAGCCAGGACCGCGTCATGATCGCCATCTGGGCGCTGGTGTCGTTCATCGTCGCCATCATCTTCTGGAACGCGGTGCTCAAACGAAACATCGGCGAGGCGATGATCGTCGGGTTCCTGGTAGTCGGTGCGTTCGCCGGCCGGAGCGCACCCGAATACATGTGGCACGGATTCCTCGACTCGATGCAGGAAGAGGTCACCTTCGCCGGACTCGCCTTCATCTTCATGAGCTTCGTGCTGGCAAAGACCCCGGTACTCGACCGCCTCATCGACATCCTGAACACCTTCTTCGGCCGCCTGCGCGGCGGACCGATCTATACCTCGACGGTGGCGGGTGGCATGTTCGGTGCCATCGCACACGTCGGTGCATCCGTCACCGCCGCAGTCGGATCCGTCACGGTGCCGTGGATGAAGCGATCCGGCGTCAGCGGCGAACTGTCCGCCACCGTCGTCGCAGGCTGCGCGGGAATGGGTGTGACTTTCCCCTTCAGTGCGACCATGTTCATCCTCGTCGGCTCCACCACCGTCACCGGTTTGATGGAACCCGATGAGATCATCCTTCCCCTTGCTTTGGCCGGATTGTGGTGCCTGGGTTACCGATTGGCGCTGAACTACTATCTGGTCCGCAAGAACGGTCTGCAGCCCATAGCCGAGGAAGACCGCATTCCCGCTCGCAAGAGTCTGCGCGCCGGATGGACGTCACTGCTGCTCTTCGTTCCGATCATTATTCCGTTGTTGCTCACCCGCGGTCCGATTGCGGTTCCCATCGCCGAATACACCGATCTCGTGATGTCCAGCGCACTCAGCCTCATCACCTGGATCCCGGTTCTGATGATTCTTCTGGTGTTCTTCCTCGGCCGTCGTCATCTGCCGAAGACCGGTCGAGGATGGTGGAAGATTCTCGGCGACACAGCACCTCAGTTCGGCGTCATCGGTGTCACGATCGTGGCAGCGTTCTCCGCCTCGAACGTCCTCGGCGATCTCGGGCTTCCCGAGCAGCTGACCACCATGCTGGCTAACCTCAGCGCACCCGCTTGGCTGATGGCCATTCTGGTCGGCGTCATCATCGTTGTCATCGCCATCCCGCTCACCGCATCGGCCACGATGGCTGCCGTCGGCGGCGTCGCCGTCGCTGCACTGGTCGGTGTCGGGATACCCGCACCGGTTGCGGCCGCAGCCGTCCTGGTCTTCGCATCCACCGAGGGCGCGTCGCCCCCGTCTGGAGCCCCGATCTACGTTGCCGCAGGTATCGCACGCGTCGACCCGGCAAAGATGTTCGTGCCGTTGTTGAAGTACTACTGCATCCCGATTCTCGGCGTTGGAGTTCTCATTGCTCTCGGGCTCCTGCCAGTCAGCTGATGACCACTACGAAAGGAAAGTCCATGCTCGAAAAATGCATCTCGACGATCTTCAGGGTCAGCGTGGTGGCCTTCCTGCTCGGGGGACTGGCCATCGTCGTCCTTCAGGGCGGCGGACTCATTGCCGGTAACGGCGAGTTCGTCACGCACATCGAGGAATTGCTCGCCCCATGGGCATACGGGTCCGCCGGCGTTGCCGGGCTGCTCGCGTTCGCACTGTCGTACTTTCACCGACCCGACGACGAATCGTCGTCGACGGAGGATCCTGCTCGCACGGCAACTGCGGAACACGCATGACCGATCGATATGTGGCACCGGGTTTGCATACGGGGTCCCCGTATGCAGACCTGGTGACGCGCACCGACGCTGCACCGGCCGGATCAAGCTGGGGTTTGTTCGATGATCCCGATCGGGGCACCGCCAATTTCGCCGGCCCTGCGCACATCGTGGAGGCGGCCCGGATCGTCACTCGCGGAGACTGTTTCAGTCTCGACTATGCGGTGGGAGCGTTCGATCCGCCGATGGCGCGTTTACGGTCCGCCCCGACGCACACTATCCTCAGCGCCCACGAACAATCTCGTGACGACGTCCTGGACCGCTTCTTTCTGCAGACGAGCAGCCACCTCGACGGTCTTCGTCACCGCAGGGTCTCCGGTCACGGCTTTTACGACGGGGTCGACGACGCAGCTATCGTGGTCGGCGCACCACGCTTGGGAGTGCAGGCGTGGGCAGACAATCCGATCGTCGGGCGCGGATTGGTCCTCGACATCGAAGGGATAATGATCGAGGACGGCACACCCCTCGACCACCTCAAGGGACCGGCACTTGACGCGCACATACTCGACGACGCCGCCCGTCGACAGCATGTGGACGTCCTACCGGGAGATCTGATCCTCGTTCATACCGGTTGGGCTCGGTGGTACTTGAACGCGACCAGTGAAGAGCAGAACTCGGTCCGCGAGGGGCGGCGCGCGACCGGTTTCGCGCAACACCCGGCGTTACTTGAGTGGTTGTGGGACAACAAGATCGCACTGTTCGCCACCGACACGTTCGCCGTGGAAGTACTGCCGGTGCTCGAGGGCAGCCCGTTCCTGGACTCGGCACCTGAGGACAAGGGAATGATGCACCAGGAGTTGATCGGGAAACTCGGTGTTCCACTGGGCGAGCTGTGGAACCTCACCGATCTGGTGGCAGACAGCCGCGCCACCGGAACGTGGGAGGCCATGGTCACTGTTAAACCGTTACCGATCGTCGGCGGTGTCGGATCACCGTGCAACGCGGCTGCCCTACGCTGACGTTTGTTTATCGCACGGTGATAAGTTCTCTTGAGCGATTTTTCGAGAGGACGACTATGGCAGCGCCGGCAGGCAACATGCGATCTCTCGACCGCGCATTCGATGTCCTTACGGTTCTTCAGTCGGCCAAGCAACCCCTTCGGCTGAGCGAACTTGCCCGTCTGGCCGATCTGCATGTCGCCACGGTGCAACGCATCCTCGGGGTGTTGATGGAGCGAGGCTTTGCAGCACGATCGGCAGATGGGTACACCGCTGGTCCCGCTGCCCTCGCCGTGGCACACGCATTCATGGTGACCAACCCGCTGAGCGTGCTCGCCCAGCCGATCCTGCAACAGCTCGCCGCCAACACCGGGTTCACCGCGTCGATCTACGTGCGTGTCGAGCACAGCCGAGTGCTCATCGCACGTGTGGAGAGCGATCATCCGCTGAGCTACGTCCTCCCTGTAGGCGAGCGACTCCCGCTTCATCTCGGTGGGGCGGGCAAGACGATCCTCGCCGAAATGAGCGGTTCGGAGATAGACGACGCCATGGCCGGGGTCGGCGAGATCGCGCATGCCGACGGGAGCGTCCTGACCAAAGCCGACTTTCGGGGTCAACTCGAGCAGATCCACCAAGATGGATACGCCTTCTCCATCAGCGAACGACTGTTCGGGATTGCATCGGTCACCGCACCGGTACACGCTCAGGACGGCGCCCTGGCCGCCGTTCTCGGTGTGACAGGCCCGGCGGAGTCGTTCGGCGAGGGCACCCGCACCAAGGTCGTGGCCGAAGTCCGCCGAGCAGCAGCAATATTGGGAGCGCGCGTCCCAACCAGCCGATGACGACAGCGGCGCACCGACGTCAAGAGAGCTCTAATCGGCGGCGCATCTTTGCCATCCACCCCAGCCTCGGCCGCTTCGTCTAATAACGACGTAGTTGGGGCCCGAAATTCAACAACGAATCGGCCGAGCGTCGACCCGCAATGATGAACTCGAAGTTCTCTACGCAGCAGTCACCTTCTCAAAACCAGAGGCCGACACGTATGGTCTTCGTCGCGAAGCACTGCCCACAGGACATTCGCTCGGCGCGGGCCAGGCCAATGACTGCTTGGGTGTGACGTTTCCCCTCGGCCCGCTATCATTGGTAATGGGTTTCTGATTCGGGTGACGATCGGGCGCTGAGCTGCGCCGACTGGTTGCACACACGCATCAACCGGCGGGTCGTACCGTCTGGGTTTGAAAAGGTTTCCGCTGCTGCGCCCGAGGGCATGAAGATGCGGGTGTCACTGGCCAGGGCGGAAGATGCTGCGCAACGCGCCGACGACGGCAGCGACGACGAATGCAAACACGATTGACGCACCAATCACGCAGATGCGAAACACGCCGCCGGCGATGACTCCCGTTGCCCTCAGAGGAGCGAATCGCCAACCAGTCTCGGAGTTCCCAGCGAGCCATAGCGCCCCTACGACAATCAAGCCGATGGCAACAAGTGCGATCACAATCGTTCACCTCCTACCTCGAGCCGGATTCAACACCAATCCAACGACATAGTTATTTCGCCGTAACCATGTGCAGTGGGCGTGCGTTCCCAATGCGTTTTCGAACTACCGTTGTGCTGCAGTGAGTTAGAACCTTCGATGTGTGCGGTAGTGAAGCCTGCGGCGCTAGCTCTGCTCGTTGGTTAGGCGATACTGCGCGCGCCCTCTCCGTCCGCCCCCGCGTCTCCATCTACCGAAGGCTCTGCAGACGCAGTTGATGTGGAAGCCCTAGGGCTCTCGAAACTCCCCTCCGTGCTGCTTGAGCCACCCGAGTCATCCTCTTCTGCCGAACGAACATCGGGCCTGCCGGTCGCACGTGACGCCATCGTCGACTTCACCAAGCGCGTCGCTTCCGGCACCGAAAGATCCACCAACGCTGCAATAGTCGCGTACGTTTCGCCACGCTTCTTGAGTTCGGCCAGTGCTTCGGCGCGCCGCTCACGAGCCGCATCCAGTTTGGCTTCTGCGTCCCGCCGCAACCGCTCGATCTTTGTGGTCACATCGTCGTTGATCTTTTGTTCGTCGCGGGTGGCATCGAAATACGAAATCAAGTCCTGCTCCTGATTCTTCAAACGCAACTGTGCGTCCGATAATCGCTTCGCATTCGCCCGCCGAGCCCGTTCCCGAGCGCTGACCGGTCCACCGTTCGAGGGAGTCATGCTGGACAGGCTACCGCCAAAATGCTGGCCGGCGAAAGGGTCATACGCGCCCACAGTCGCCCTGATTGATCGGTCCTGCTACAGCTTTCGTCCCTCATCGTCCATGCACGTTCTAATTCGTCCGAAATCTAGATACTATTGAATTCAAACTTCCTGTATTACTTCGCGAAATGCCAAACTAAACGCCACACACCTCTTGCACTATTAGTGTCCATGGGCGGAATCTGGGTACCATCGCGACTGTGCCGCGTGATTCGAGAGCAGAATTCGAGCGAGGTCGACCCGTGAGATCTAGTTGCATACCCGCTCGCCGGCGTCGGTGCCCACGATGATGACTGTCCACGCGCTGCACGCGGGCGACGGCTACACCTACCTCACCCGCGAGGTGGCCAGCGCCGACATTCGCCTCGAACGCGGCCAAGACCTCACCGACTATTACGCCGCCGAAGGCACCGAACCGGGCATCTGGGGAGGGCGGGCCTCGGCCGAACTTGGCATGTCCGGGTACGTCCGCGAGGACCAGATGAAGGCGCTGTTCGGTGAGGGCCTGCACCCGGAAGCCCAGGCGTTGATCGAGGCCGCCGTCGTCGACGGTACGAAGGCGAATGCGGCGATCGAGAGCGTGCGGCTCGGCCGCAAGTTCGCGAGCTTCCGCAACGAGGTGCCGCTGATGAAACGCATCCGCACCGAGATCGACAACGACCGCGCCGCAAGCGGAAAGCCGCTCACCGCGGAGCGGTGCCAGCAGATCCGCTACCGCGTCGGAGCCGACGAGTTCCACCGCGAAGTCGGCCGATCACCGGCCAGCGAAGCAGAGCTCGTCCGCTACATCGCCTCGCAGCAACGCCGCGAACGCCAACCCGTCGCCGGCTACGACTGCGTGTTCACTCCACAGAAATCGGTGTCCGTTCTCTGGGGGCTGGGCGACGACGACACCCGTGTCGCGATCGAGCACGCACACAGCGCCGCGGTCAGCGATGCCATCGGCTGGGTCGAGGACAACGCCTCCTACACCCGCGTCGGCAAAGCCGGTGTCGGACAGATCGAATCGACCGGCCTGATGTACACCCGGTTCGATCACCGCGACAACCGCAACGGTGACCCGAACCTGCACACCCATGTTGCGATCTCCACCAAAGTGCAAGGCGTCGACGGCAAATGGCGCAGCCTCGACGGGCGCGTGCTGCACAAGCTCGCCGTCGCCGCATCCGAGCGCTACAACACCCTCATCGAGGAGTACGTCACCCGCGAGCTGGGCACCGTGTTCGCCGACCGACCCGGCACCGGAATCAACAAACGCGCCGTCCGCGAAATCGAGGACATCCCCACCGCACTGCTCAGCGAGTTCTCCCGCCGCGACGCCATCGAGTCACGCCTGGAAAAGCTCGTCTCGGACTACCGCAAGACCAACGGCAAAGACCCCTCGACCTCGATGCAGATGCGCCTCGCCGACCAAGCGACCCTGGAGACGCGCAACGAGAAAGCACCCCCGAAAGCGCTCGGTGCCCAACGCGCGGAATGGCGCGAACGTGCACTCGACGTCGTCGGCCGACGCGCCCTGAACTCCGCACTGAAGACGAGCACGGGGAACACAATCACCGTCACCGATGCCGCCTCGACCGACCACCGCGAGATCGCCCGCACCGCAGTCGCACGCATCGCACAGCAACGCTCGAGCTGGAACCGCTGGCACATCCAAGCCGAAGTCCAACGACAACTACGGCCACTGGTGTTCGCCACCGCCGCCGAGCGGGACGCGGCCGCCGAGAAGGTCACCGAAGCCGCGCTCGGCAAAGAGTCGATTCGATTGACCCGGCAGGTGGACGCGACCCCGGCAGCGTTGCAGCGCAGCGACGGTGCGTCGATCCTGACCGTGCACGGCAACGAAACCTACACCAGCGCAGCGATCCTCGCCGCCGAACACCGCCTCGTCGGTGCCGCCCACACCCCGACCGCAGTCATGGCACCCGCCCACGCCTACACCGCCGCCCTCGCCGCGCACACCCAACGCAAAGGCTGGGACCTCGGCGCGGACAAGAAAGCACTCGTCGAGCACTTCCTGTTCTCCGGTGCCCTCCTGGCCGCCGGTGTCGGCCCGGCCGGCACCGGCAAGACCACCGCCATGCGCGTCGTCGTCGACGCCTGGCGCAGTACCGGATACGACGTGATCGCCCTCGGACCGTCCGCGAAAGCCGCCGGCGTCCTGGGCGACGAACTCGGTGTCACCGGCCGCACCATCGCCGACGTCCTCACCCGCTACGAGAACGAACTCGACACCGGCATCACCCCGGGCGCGATGATCCTCGTCGACGAAGCAGGCATGGCCTCGACACACGATCTGGACCGGCTGACCCACATCGCCGCCGAGCACGGCGCAGTGGTCCGACTGCTCGGCGACCCGCAGCAGCTCGCCGCCGTCGACACCGGAGGTGCACTGCGCCTGGTCGCCCGATCGAGCGCGGCACCGGAACTGGTCGACGTCCACCGCTTCCGCGACAAGGAAGAAGCCGAGATCTCGCTGCGACTGCGCGACGGTGATACCTCCGTCGCCGCCTGGTACGCCGCGAAAGACCGCGTCCAACACGGCATGGCCGATGACCTCGCTGAAAAGGTCTTCACCGCCTGGGCGAAGACCTCGGACACCGACACGACGTCGCTGATGATCGCCAGCAGCAACCACGCCGTCCGCGATCTCAACGACCGGGCCCGCACCGAACGACTCGCCAAGGGACTGGTCAAGAAAGGCGGCAACGACCTCTCCGACGGACTGCGCGCCAGCGCAGGGGACCGCATCGTCACCCGCCGCAACGGCACCAGCCTGCGCGTCACCGGCACACGAGGTGAACGAGTGCGCAACGGCGACCTGTGGACGGTCAAGACCGCGCACCGCGACGGGTCGCTGACCGTGCGCCACCTCGAACACGGCGGGAGCATCCGCCTGCCGGCCGACTACGTCAAGGAGTATTGCGAGCTCGGCTATGCCGCCACCATCCACCGGTCGCAAGGGATGACCGTCGACCAGGTCCACGTCCTCGTCGACGACACCATGAACCGGCAAGCTCTCTACGTCGCCCTCACACGCGGCCGTGACGGAAACCAGCTGTACGTGCCCATCGACCGGATCGTCGACCCGCACCTGATCCACGTGCATCCGGACAAGAAGATCGCCGACGAAGTCGTGCGGACCATCATCGGCCGCGACGGCTCTGACGTCTCGGCGACCGAAGAGCAGCGCGACGCCGCCGTCGCGCACCGCAAGCTCGACTACAACGTCGGCGGATACGAGTACGCGGGCGAACTCATCGACGCGCACCGTATCGAAGCGATCGTCCGCGAGAACATGGGTCCGGAGTTGGCTAACACGATGATCGCCGAAGCCGAATGGGACACCTTCGTCCACCAGTACCGCCGCGCCGAGCAGCTCGGGCTCGACGCCGCCCCGACCCTCGCCTCCGCCCGCTCGGAGCGCGAACTTGCCAGCGCCGACTCCGTCTCCGCCGTGATGCACTGGCGACTCGAGAAGCACATCGAGAACGGTGCGGACGAGATGCACGCGTGGGCGCAGAGCATCGAACCGACGCTGCGCACCCAATTCGGTGAGCACGCCGAGACCATCCTCGGCGACGACGGGGCGTGGCCAGACCTCGCCGCGCACCTACGCAATGCCGAACGCGCCGGCAAAGACCCCCAAGCCGCGATCGTGGAACTGCGGCGCGGTGTCACCGACCCCGACCCGAGTGCAGCGGATCTGCTCGACGACGCCGAACGGCGTTGGCCCCTCGGCCGAGAGGCACGCGACCACAGTGCCCCGAGCTGGGTGCTGCCGCCGATGCAGGACCGCGAGGGAATCGCCCCCGAACTCGTCGCCTGGAGCCGCCGCCGATACACCGAGATCGCCGAACGCACCCGCGAGCTCGGGCAGAACGCCGTCGACGAACAACCTGCCTGGACCCGCCACCTCGGCGAGGTTCCCGACTCCGGCGGTGCCCGACTGCACTGGCAGATAACCGCCGGCCAAGTCGGGGCCTACCGAGAACAGTTCGGCATCGACACCGACCGCACTCTCATCGGCGATCGACCCGAACACGGGAAGCGGCTCGCGCGTGGGATCAGGTCAACGCCCGCATCAAGACAGTCATCGCGCCCGCTCAGGTGCCCGCACACGCAGGCCCCGGACCGCAGTCGGCACCGACCCCGCAACCCGCGACACCCGATCCGATCGTCGACACCGACCGGGCACGCCGAGAGGCCGCGGAGCAGCGGGCGGCCGAACAACGCTGCCTCGCCGAGCAACGTAAAGCCGAACGCCGCGAACAACTTCGCCAACAACAAGCCCGACGACCCGGACCGACCCATGGGCTACGCATCTGAGACCCACGACCCGTACTTCCGCCCCAACATCGCCACCGAGCTAAATGCGTTGCGACGCCATTGTCTGGACCACCTTGCACGCGTCCTGTTTGCGACCCGAGGTGCATGGGTAGTGCGCACCTGTCTGCGGGCACTGGAGGTTGCGGCTTCGGTTACAGTGTCAGTATGTGTAGCGGTTTAGCTCGAACTAGATGGGTGGAGTTGTGAGGTGGTGAGGGTCGGGAAGCCGCTTCCTCTGGTCCTCGCGGCTTTCGAGGCGCGATTTGACGAAGTTTTAAGTCCGGATGCGTTCGAGCGTACGGCCGAGGCGCTGTTTGCGGGGGTGGAGTACTTCCTGCCCGATGCCAACTGGTCAGGTTCTGCTGCTGGTTCACAAGTCGCGTCTGCGAGGTACACGACGAGGACTGCTGAATTCCTCGACCGAGATCGCAGTAGAGCCGTCAGCATTCGGCCTGAATTGATCCGACTGGAGGTGGGTCTGTACGACGGGCACGACCGCTTCCGGGATTTTGTGTCTCAGGTTGTAGTCGCATTGGAGGAGGTTGGAACCGTAGCTTCGCTGCGTCGAGTTGGTTTCAGGACTGTGGACGAAATTTCTCTGCCCTGGTCAGGCAGAGATCCTCGACAGTGGAAAGGTATGATTGCCGAGCCGTTGCTCGCTCCCCTAGAGCTCTTTGGTAATTCTCCTGACTTTCGCCGACTGTCAGGTCGTTTACAGTTTTCTCTAAGTGATGAGCATGAGATCAATCTGAATTACGGTGCGCTTCCCAGTCCTGCTCTTCGTATAAGTCCGGCCAGACTCCGGACGCGGCCCCGAAAGTCTCCCGGTGGAGTTTTCATGATTGATATTGACAGCTACTCCGAACGCTCACTTTCAGCCGACCAGGTGACAGTGGATCATGTGCTCAAAGAGCTGCAGGCGCCTATCGATGGGATATTCAAGGCATGCGTAACTGACTTGTATGAAGGATACCATCGACGTGTTCCGGGAGAGTCAGTTGCTAGTTCATTTGAAAATATCGGAGAGGAGAATTGATGTCGCGCCATTCAAAGTTGGACCGTGATGATCTGGTATCCGCCGATGATTCGACGTCCGAGCCAGATCCTAGTGCGTCGGATTTCGACTGGAACCAGGATCTTGCGGGAACCGCCCAGAATGCCGTAGACGTGGCCGGGACACTTCGCGATCAGGTCGGTCACCTCAGTGAAGACATCACCGGGACTCACCGCGAGGCCTTCGCAACGTCTTTGCGGGCACGTTCTAATACAAAGTCGAGAAAGTCTGCGATCGAGTTGCTTTCGTCGTTGTCCGACGACCGGGGGTTTGGATGGGCATCAATTGCTGACTTACTGCAAATCAGTGTTCCCGCACTCAGGAAATGGCGCAAATCAGGCGGCGTATCTGGGCCGAACAGAGCTCGATTAAACCAGCTGAGCGCATTTTTTGACACATTGTCGCAGTACGCAATCGACGACGTTGCAGCGTGGATGGATACGCCTGTTCTGCCCAGGGACTTCTACATCACCCCTCGATGGTTGTACGCCCGCTACGACGATGCTCCGGTAGCGCTTTTGGAGTACGCAGCGCAGGCAGGGATGGACCCCCACATGCTTTTAGACTTCCTGGACCCGACTCTTCGGTCGACTGCGGCTAGGGTCGAACACGACCTGGTGGTTGAAGTCGACGGGTCCGTCTCGATCCATAGGACATAGCGTGGTTGATTTATGGGCACCTCGCCGAGACGAGGACCTGTGGCTTGCGAAAGGGCCAGAGGAGCTGAACCCCAACCGGCCCATCTTGACGGGAGACGTCTTCCACCTTGGACCCATCCCTGGCGTCGACGAAACTGAGAGCCACGGGTCCGAGTTGGCGATGGTTGTATCGCATCCGTGCGCCATGCGCGACGGCCCGGTTCTGAAGCCTCGAGTCGAGGTTGTGAGGATTCTGCAAGGTACTCCGGTTCCCGGAAGTGCTTGGAACTTGCACAAAACCAAGCTCCCGCTACCGGGTTTGGCAGGTATGGGTTTGACGGAGGGAAATGAGTTCTACGCTGCGCTCGACTTAGCAGGTCGTGTTCCGAGCGCCAAGTTGGAGGTCTTTTCGAGGAAAGCCTGTCTGTCTGAGTCAGGCATAGCGGCGCTGTTGCAGAGGCGTACATGGCGGCAGACGCAGTATGTTGCTGAGCATGAGTCGTTCATGCTCAGCAATGCACACGTGTTTATTGAGGCTGAATTGCACGAGGAATGGTGCGATGAGTTGCTTGGCGAATTGCCCGCTTCTGTTGACGGCGAGAGGCTGCGAAGTGCTCAGCTGCTCGCGGAAGAGGCAGTAGCTTTCGATGAGGTATTAAGTAGGCCGCGCGAGCTGGCGGGACGAAAGAAGCGAACGCATACATGCAGGGAAGACCTGCAGAATATTAGCAATCGGAGCGCTGCTCGGACGATTGTACGAAGAGAGACCAAGGAAACGCGAAAGGCTCGTGACCGCGCGAAACACGAACCAGAAGACCTCACTCAACAGGAATCAACCCCAGGTCCACTCCCGCATCGACCCAGCGCCGCCGACCCTAAAGGTGGCAACGATGACGGCGCAGGAGGAGTTGGCACGACGACCGGAGAGCCGAAAACAGCTTCGGGTGCAGACCAAGACTTTCGGCCGCCTATGGAGTTCGACGGAATCGACCCCAACGACGGGGCCGATGTATCGGAAACTGGTACGAGCTAAGCGAATTCGCGGGCTGAGGGTCTCATCGATGTCTAGTGGTGAAGTCCATGGGCCCGATGGGATGGGCGTTCATCTCGACGGTATGGATCGCACATCTAGGGTTGAAGGTCAATTCCAACGAGGTGTCCAACTCTTCATCCGAGCGTTAAAGGTCCAATGTTGGTTCTCGAAGAATATCGGGCTGGCGGGATCGGCGGGGTCGAGCGGTTCGGCGAGGCCGGAGTCGATGGCCATGTCCATGTCGTCGGCGGAGATGGTGCGCACTTCCTCGGCCGCGGTGACGTCGACGACCGGTGCCGGCGGGGTCGGCGATGGTTCGGGGCGGGCGTCGACGATGGCGTCGACGAACTCCTCGACGCCGGCGAGCGTGGCCGACGGCAACGGGCGGTGTGCGCACCGATTGTGGGTGCAACTGTCGAAGTCCGAGATGTCACGGATACGCGCCAAGAGCGGCCGAAACCATTGGGTGTGCCAGGCGGTGAGGTCGTCCCGGTACCCGTCACCGCGATAGTAGGCATCGGTCCACGCCGCCATCAGGGCGCTCAGTTCCTCGACGACGGGATCGTGGCGGTACCAGCACGGCGGGATCTTGGTGCCGAGCTCGTAGCGCTCACGCAGCCACGTGGTCCAGTCGATCAGCTCCGACCACAGGGCCCGCGCCTGTTCGGCGTCGAGGTAGCGCCAGGTGAACCGTGACGGCACCAATTCTTCTTGCTCGGCCTGCGGTGCGGTCACGACAGCGTCGTCCCGTCACCGACCTTGTCGAGCACCACCGCGCCGGACTCGGCCTCGGCACGAGGTGCGGTGCCCGATGCCACGATCTCGTCGAACACCTTTTGGGATTGCAGCACCGCGGCACGTGATGGTTTCTCGTCCCACACCGTCGGCAGGTGCACCAGGATCGGCGGCGCGGTCCGGTAGATCAGCAGGCCTTGGTCGGGGTCCATCTGGCGGATCTGCGCCGGCGACATCACCGGTACCTCTCGTAGCGTCGGGCCGGACTGGGCGTTGCCGGAGGGCTGCCACTCGTATCGGTCGCCGAGCATCTTCGAGATCGCCCGCAGCTCATCGCCTTTGAGGCCGGGCAGGATCAGGCGCGCGGGGGAGTTGTCGGCGAACATCTTGCCGGCGACGGCGCCCCAGCGGAGCTTGTTCTGCTCTTCGTTGTGGGCGTAGGCGTGGATGGTGATGCCTCGGCCGCCCGAGTCCGACATCAGATCCGGCAGGCCCGGGATCGGGGCGACGTTGTTGACTTCGTCGAGCTCGAACCGGATCGGGGGATCGAATCGGCCACCGGGCAAGGACTGCGAGTGGCGATCGGCGAGGTAGTGCACTTCGCTGGCCAGGGCCGCGATGAACGGTGCCGCAGAATTGTCCTTGCCCTTCGACACCAGATACAGCGTGTCCGCGCCGGATCGAATGAACTCGTTGATGTCGAACGACTCGCGCATCGGTACATCGATCGCCTTGAGCAATGCGGGGGAGGCGAGCGGGGCGAGGAGTCTGCTGGCCGCGCCGATCATGTCGTCGGAGGAATCCGATCCCGAGTCGAGGATCTGGCCTAGTTCGGCTTCCCAGCCGGGCGTCGTCCGCATCAAGATCTCGCGTGGTTCGCGGCCTTTACGCGAGTTCACCCATACGCGCAGCGTGGCCAGGTCCGCGCCGCTGATCGCGGCGGCGTGCAGGTAGCAGCGCAGCAGCACTACTGCCTTGTCCTCCCAGTAGCCGCCGTTCTTGGTGTCTCCCATCGGTATTGCCGACACCAAGCTCTGTGCGCGGCGGATCGCCACGTCCGGATCCTGGCAACCGGAGAGGATCGACCAGCGGATCGGATCGGGCCATCCGGTGATGTTGTCCGGATCGAAGATCGATACCCGCCCGAGCGCGGCGCGGTGCTCGTACGTTGCCGAGATCAGGTCTACTTTCGTCGAGGTCACCAGCAGTGGACCGGGTGCGTCCATGGAACGCTGATACGCTACGCGCCAGGTCTTACCCGAGCCGGTGACGCCCTCGACGAGCATGCAGTCGTTCTGTTTGATGTAGACGACCCTGTCGGGGTCGACCATGTTGCGGCCCAACGCGATCGCGACCTCGCTCGAATCAAGTCTCGAGGCCCGCGTGCCCTTCAACGACGAACGGGTGGCGACGGCAGCGGTGCGGACACTCTTCTCGTCGATGCCTGCTCGGGTGAGTTCACGTCGGCCAGCGAATCCACGTTGCGCCTGATCGCGGTGGTGCTGCCAGTCGTCGATCTCGGAGTTGATCCACAGGGCCACAGCGGTATACAGCGCACCGAGCACCAGAATGCACACCCAGGTCACCCACGCCGGGCCCGGCTGCGCGGTCGCCGGCCACGCGGCCGCGGGGTCCGACGGGTTCGTGACCAGTCCGCGGAAGATCGAGAACAGCTCAGCGAGGCTGGTGGGCATCGCGATCACCGTGCCCGAGACCAGCGAGGAGACCATGCCGCCGCCGGCGACAGCGAACACCAGCCCAACGATCAGAGCGGCACCGACCCAGACCTCGGACGGAACGAACGGATCGCTGGGCCTACGGGGAGGGGATTGCATCGCACTCATCGAACTGTCCTGTCGTTGGTGGAAGGGACACGGCGGGAATAGCTTTCGAGCACATGCAGCTCGGCGGCGAGACCGACAGCGCAGTCCGCGTCGGCCACCGGGTCGAGGGCGGCGAGGTTGGCTCGTAGTCGGGTGATCCGGATGTACCGGGCCACCGCGGCGGCGTCGGTATCGGAGATCGGGACGGGATGGGTTATCTCGTACAGCCCCTGGTCGGGGAGGTATGTCGCGGTGGCCGGGGTGCGTTGACCACTGCGCTCGGTGATCGAGCGGGCGAGGTCGTGCGCGAGGTCCGGTGCCCACTGTCCGAGCGGGAGCGTCGAGTTCGGCAGCGGGTCGGGCCGAGTCGAGAGCACACGCACATCGACGCCGGCTTCAGCACTCACGCGGCCATCGGGGCCGACGCCGCCCTGCCACTGGATCGGCAGGGCGACCTCGTCGACGGCGGCACGCAGGTAGCCCGGTGCCGGTATCCGCGCTGTGCGGATGCCGGCGCTGTAGGCCGGGATGGCGGCGAGCGTGCAGTCGATCTCGCCCGCGGTACCGGACACACAGACGTCGTCGGCGCCGTCGGAGACTGGAGTGATGGTGATGGTGACGGTGATGTCGGGCCAGTCGAGGCCGGCGGCATGGCTGACGGCGAATCGTGCTGCAGCGGAGGGGGATGCGAACCGCCCCTCCCTGCTCGAACAGGTGTCGATGCGGTTGCCCTGGTGCGTGTTCCGCGTTATCAGAGGCTGCGAACGCCGGTTGCTTGCGGGCGCTTGATGCCCTGACCGATCTCGAATTCCACGCGCTGACCTTCATCCAGGTTGCGAAAACCTTGCCCCTCGATCTCGGAGTAATGGACGAACACGTCGGATCCGCCACCCTCCTGCTCGATGACGCCGAAGCCCCTCTCCCCGTTGAACCACTTCACGGTGCCGTTCGCCATAACCACTTACCCTTCGTGCTCAAAGTCGCGTCATCACCTTTCGGGTATCTCTGCGGAGTGGTTTAGCACCTCGAAGAGATAGCCGGCCTACATTTCACTTACAACAATGGTGTTTAGAGCGCTTTAAGCTCCTCGATCACAGAGTTGACCGACTTCTTGGCGTCGCCGAACAACATGGAGGTGCGGTCGGCTGTGAACAGCGGGTTGTCGATGCCTGCGTAGCCGGAGCTCATCGAGCGCTTGAGCACGATCACCGAGCGCGACTCGTCGACGTTCAGGATTGGCATGCCATGGATCGGGCTGGACGGGTCGTTGCGCGCGGCCGGGTTGGTGACGTCGTTGGCACCGATCACGATGGTGACGTCGGTGCGTGAGAACTCGCCGTTGATGTCGTCCATTTCTTTCATCGCGTCGTAGTCGACGTCGGCTTCGGCCAAAAGCACGTTCATGTGCCCTGGCATACGGCCCGCTACGGGGTGGATGGCGTATTTCACCTCAACGCCCTTGCTTTCGAGGATTGCCGCCATGTCCTTTACTGCGTGCTGGGCCTGCGCGACGGCAAGGCCGTAACCGGGGACGACGATGACCTGCGAGGCGTAGGCCATCTGGATCGCTGCATCCGCTGCTGACGTTGCTTTGACGACGCCGCCGGATGTGTCTGCTCCGATAGCGGCGTCGGCACCGCCGCCTCCGAACGATCCGAACACGATCGCCGGAATGGACCGGTTCATTGCTGTTGCCATCAGGTTGGTCAGGATCGAGCCCGAGGCACCGACGATCGTGCCTGCCACGATCATCGCTGTGTTGTCGAGTGCGAGACCGGCAGCCGCAGCGGAGAGACCTGTCAGAGCGTTGAGCAGCGAGATCACCACGGGCATATCGGCGCCGCCGATCGGGAAGACCACTAACAGGCCCATCAGACCGGCAGCGACGAGCAGCAGCACGATGAACAGGACCGAGGTGCCATGACCCGGGGTGGATTCGATTCCTATGTAGATCGCGACCGCCACGGCGAGTATCAGCAGGACGATGTTGGTCAGCTGGAAGGTTCGTGCGTTCTTGACGAACGCCTTTTCCACGTTCTTGTTGAGCAGTTCCTGCAACTTGAGGAACGCCACCAGCGAGCCCCAGAACGACACCGAACCGATCACGGCAGCGAACAAGGATCCGACGACGATGTGGACCGTCGGTTCTTCACCGTGCTGGAATGCCGAGAATCCGTCGGTCTCGATGAACTCGGCCCACGCGATCAACGCCACTGTGCCGCCGCCGACACCGTTGAACAGTGCCACTAGCTGCGGCATTGCCGTCATCTTGGTGCGCTTGGCCGGTGGAACTCCGAGGAGCACACCGATCGCCAGGCCCGCGGCGATGAGGATCCAGTTGATCGCGGCGGCGTCGCGCACCTCGATCAGCGTTGCGATCACAGCGATTCCCATACCGACGGCGGCGATCCAGTTGCCGCGCACGGCGGTCTTCGGACCGGTCAGACCCATCAGGCCGTAGATGAACATGCCGAAAGCGACGATGTAGAGAATGTTGACAAGGTTGTTCATCAGGAGTCGGCACCCTTCTCGGTCTTGGCGGGCACCGGCTTGGACTTGAACATGCTGAGCATGCGGTCGGTGACCAGGAACCCGCCGACGACGTTGAGCGTGCCGAAGATCAGCGCGACGAACGCAATGATGCGCACGCCCCACGACGCGTCCTCCGGCAAGCGACCGAGGACGATGAGCGCGCCGAGCACGACGATGCCGTGAATGGCGTTGGTGCCCGACATCAACGGCGTGTGCAGAGTGTTGGGAACTTTGGAGATGACCGCGAAGCCGACGAAGCCGGCCAGCACAAGAATCGCGATGTTCGCGAGAAGTGGGGTGTACATCAATACTCACTGTCCGGAATCAGGGAACGCGATGCCGCGTCCAATTCAAGGCTGAGATGCCGAGCTTCGAGGGGCTTGCTGAGGGCAGAAACCAGGTGGCCGACAAGTGACGTCAACCGGTCGGCCATTGCTTTCGCGGGACGTCCGAGAGAAGTCACTTCAGCCAGCATTTGCGGTCTCGCTTTGCTCGTCCGGTTCCGCTCTGGTCACACAGGACTGTGCTATGACCTCGTCGGAGAAGTCGGGTGCGAGGGCACCGTTCTCGTCGAGCAGCAACTCGAGCAGTGCAGATACGTTCTTTGAGTACAGCTCGCTTGCGTGCTCGGGCATCGTTGAGGGCAGGTTCAGCGGCGAGGCGATCGTGACGTCGTGCTTGACGACGGTCTGGCCCGGTTCGGTCAGCTCGCAGTTGCCGCCGGTCTCACCTGCGAGGTCGACGACCACACTTCCGGGCTTCATGCCCTCGACCGCTGCGGCAGTGACCAGACGAGGCGCGGGACGACCCGGCACCAATGCGGTGGTGATGACGACATCGAAGCCCTTGATGGCCTCTTCGAGAGCCTGCTGCTGCTGGGCGCGCTCGTCTTCGGTCAGTTCACGCGCATACCCACCTTCGCCAGCGGCATCGATGCCGAGATCGAGCCACTGAGCACCCACCGAACGCACCTGATCGGCAACCTCGGGACGCACGTCGTACCCGGTCGGTCGACCGCCGAGACGCTTCGCCGTGGCCAGTGCCTGCAGACCGGCGACACCGACGCCGAGCACAAGTACTGTCGCCGGCTTCACCGTGCCCGCGGCAGTGGTGAGCATCGGGAAGAACCGAGTGGACTCCGACGCCGCCAGAATCACTGCCTTGTAACCCGCGACGTTCGCTTGCGAGGACAATGCGTCCATCACCTGGGCACGAGAGATACGCGGAATTGCCTCGACGGCGAATGCCTGCACTCCTGCTGCGGCGAGCGCCTCGATCTTGTTGTCGGCGTTACGAGGTGCGAGGAAGCCGATCAACGTCGTACCCGGCGACAATTTCGCTATTTCGGCGTCGGTGGGAGGGGCAACTTTCACCACCACGTCGGCAGACCACGGGTCGCCGATCTCGGCTCCTGCTTCGACGTACAACTGATCCGGAATGAGGGCGGACAGACCGGCCCCCGACTCGACAACAACCGCCACACCCCTGCCGATCAAGGAGCCAACAATCTTGGGAACCAGAGCCACACGGCGTTCACCGTCCGATGACTCGCGGAGGACGCCGACTTTGGTGTGTCTCGTAATTCTTGGATCAGCGGTCATAGGGTTGCTTTCTGATCAGAGCGAGTTTGTAGAAATGTAGGAACGAAATAATGTTTGAGCGAGCTCATTTAGGCCGGCATATGTCCGCAAAGAAGTCAGCGGTCCAGGTATCCACCGTCGACGGGAACATGTGCCCCGGGTTGCGAAGGCCACCGCTGAAATGCACAGGAAGACGATCATGGATGCTTTTCCATTGATCGAGCCAATCGACCTAGCGGCTGGATTGCAGCCGCAGCATCAAGCTTGGCCGGATCTCTGTTCGCGAGGGGCGGACGGTCCAAATATCTGGTACCCACGGAATTGACTAAGATGTTATTGGCTGTGTCGTCCAAAGCTGCCGTTCGAGACAGACCGACGAGGGCATGTTCCGACGCAACGCATGTAGTGTGTGCAAGGAGGCAGAGAGTCCAGCGTGAAATGTTGTGCGAGATCTGGTGTGTGCTGAATTGACTTACTTTCGCAGGCGTCGAACCTGTGCAAGATGTGAATTGCACAGTCGATATAATTCGATCACTTTTGTCTCGTTCAGATCTTGCGGACGCGCTCCGGAATCAAGAAACGCCTGCAAGCGTGAGTAGAATTGCACAGCCGATAGTCCGAATCCAACCATAATGTCTTCGTCAGACCCCCCTCCCCACGGGAGCCACTTTAAAGCGAAATCCAAAATAGCTCTGTCTGATTTCAGGAGCATGTTTACTCTTTCGGGTCATAGTTTCATAAAATCGATCAGAAATGTGCGAAGTCCGACCGATCAACGGCAAATGCTTTACCTCTTCCGAGAGCTTGCAGTACTGCATTCGGCGGAATCGTGCGTGTTTCTACTGGTTACGCGCGGGTCGCTTGCAGTGGGTGCGCGGCGAGCGCCGGTTCCGGTGCGGTGACTTCGATGCCTGCATCGCTCGTATCCGGCGCGTTGAAGTAGACCATTGCTGCCCTCGCCTCGACCTGCTGTTCGGTCACTGCGAGCTGACCTCGCCCCTTGGAGAAGAACGCCGTCAGCCAGGAGATCACGGTGGTCAGTCGGCTGCGGAAGCCGACGATGTAAAGCAGGTGGACGAGCAGCCACATGACCCAGGCGATGAACCCGGTGATCTTGATCGGACCGACTTGCGCGACGGCGCTGAAACGAGACACCGTGGCCATCGAGCCCTTGTCGAAGTACTTGAAGTCACTGCGCGCAGGCATTTTTCGGCCCGCCCGTACAGCTTCGACGCCATCTTCGATGACCCGTGCAGCATAACGTCCGCCCTGAATAGCAACCTGCGCGACACCGGGGAGCTTGTCGAGACTCATCATGTCGCCGACCACGAACACCTCTGGATGACCGGGAAGCGTGAGGTCCTTGCCCACCAGCACGCGCCCGGCACGGTCGACCTCGGCTCCAGACTGATCGGCGAGTTGCTTGCCGAGGGGGCTGGCGGCAACACCGGCAGACCACACCTTGGTGCGCGCCGAGATGCGTCGGATCGTTCCGTCGGCGTGCTTGACGGACAGACCGTCGGCGTCGACATCGGTGACCATCGCCCCGAGCTGAATGTCCACGCCCATCTTGGACAGCCGCTTCGCGGCGGCCTGACCGAGGGAATCCGCGAACGGCGGCAACACCTTCGGGGCCGCGTCGAGCAGAATGATGCGCGCGTTGCGGCTGTCGATGTGGCGGTAGGTGCCGTCGAGGGTCTTGTGTGCGAGTTCGGCGATCTGGCCTGCCATTTCGACTCCGGTAGGTCCGGCACCGACGACGACGAAGGTGAGCAGCCTTTCGATCTCGGCTGGATCGGTGGCGGCTTCGGCTTGATCGAATGCGCCGAGGATGCGTCCGCGTAGTTCGAGGGCGTCGTCGATGGTCTTCATTCCGGGTGCGTACTCGGCGAAGTGGTCGTTGCCGAAGTAAGACTGGCCCGCGCCCGCGGCGACGATGATGCTGTCGTACTCGGTGACGGTGATCCGCTCGAGGAAGCGTGAGGTGACGACCTTGTTATCGATGTCGATGGTGGTGACGTCGCCGAGGACGACCGACGCGTTGTGCTGGTTCTTGAGGATCAGCCGTGTCGATGGAGCGATCTCGCCCTCCGAGAGGATGCCGGTGGCCACCTGATAAAGCAGGGGCTGAAAAAGGTGGTGGGTGGTCTTCGCGATGAGAGTGACGTCCACATTGGCCTTACGCAACTGTTTCGCCGCGAACAATCCACCGAACCCGGAGCCGATGATGACGACGTGGTGTCTGTGGATGCGCTGCGCGAGAGCAGGGGTGAGCTCGGGCGTGTCAGATACGAGAATCGTGGTGTCCTTCCATATCCGGGACGGGGATACGGCTGTCGAGCATTCGCCGAATCAGGAAACCGTCGGGGTCACTACTGTGCGCATCCGCTGCAGTGGTAGGTGCTGTCACAGATACGCCTTCTTTATCCACCATCCGGCGAGTCAAGTCCAATATCGAAACTCGATACCGCTTATTGATCTCAGCAATTCAGACTGATGCAGAAGCTCTTGCCCGCGACCACGGTGCCTCGAGATCTCGAGCTGGTACTCGATGACAGAGACTGTCCCACGCGTCCAACCAGCCCCGGCGCGGGGTGCCCTGTACTTCGTGTTCCAATGGCCAGACGCCGTAGCGAAACGGATCGCTTAGCGTGGCCTGGGGACTCGAGCTGGAATCAACTAATACGGGTATGCCGTTTCGGGTCAAGACCATGACGGAGCAGAAGATGGTTGCGTCTAGGCGTACGTGTAACGAGTGCCGGTGGTCGTTAGGTGCCGTCGACGACGACGTGCAGCGTTGCGAAGGCTGTGTTCGGCGGCATCGGGTAGCTATCCGCCTGGGTTGCAGTCGTGGACGGTTCGGCCCTCGGATCGGTACCGAACAGGATTCTCGTCGCGGTACGACGTGAGTCGAATGAATCTGGGCAGTCCGCTCGGTGATGGATCGATTGTCGGATGCGAAAGTGCACTAGGGTTCACCCATCAACTCGACGAGAAGACGGCAATGCAACTTTGGTGAGGTGAACAGAAATTCGTGTGAGCACATGGAACGTCAATTCCATCAGGCAACGACGAACTCAGTTCGTCGATTGGCTCGATTTGCGGCGACCCGATGTAGTTTGCTTGCAGGAAACCAAGGTCTCGGATACTGATTTTGCAAATTTGCTCGACGTCGATTTGTCTGAACGTGGATACGAGTACTCGCATACAGGGGAGGGTGGGCGAAACGGCGTAGCCCTCCTCTCTCGTGTCGGACTCGATGACGTTGCATCGGGATTGGCGGGTTCGCAAGGTAGGGCCGTCATGGCTACGTGTGCCGGGGTGAGCTTTCATTCTCTGTACGTTCCCAGCGGGCCTGGCGATGCGTCTCCCAAACATCGTTACAGGCTCGAATGGCTGGCTGCCTTGTGCGAACTGGTTGCAACTGGTCCGGATACGGTGGTGCTGGCAGGCAACCTGAATGTCTCGCCGTCTCTGCTTGATGTGTACGGACCCGAGGCCTTCGAGGTCGGCGTGGCGGCTACCGAAGAAGAAGCCGCTGTCGCTCTGCGACTGACGTCTTTGGGGTTGCACGATGTGGTACGTCAGCGGTGGCCTGACGAGCGTGTGTTCACCTATTGGGATTATCGAGCCGGAATGTTTCACAAGAATCTTGGGGTGCGTTACGACATCATCCTGTCGGGTGCTCCTGTGGCACAACGCGTGTGTGCGGCCTGGGTAGATCGCGGTGCCCGAAAAGGATCACGACCCAGCGACCACGCCCCAGTGCTGATGGACCTGGATGTGGCTCCCGATGGAGACCTCGGTCCGATGGTCCCACCCCCTTCGGGCGCAAGGTGAAGCTGCCGTTGCACAGCGGACTCTATCCTGCAGCACCGCACGGAGACCGACGTCAAGGAGAAGTTACTCTTTTTGCCTATAAGTCGTATTGCCTTTCGATACTGGACTTGGCTCTGGGAAAGCTGTCAAATTGGTCCGAGGTCGTTCTTGGAAGTCCGATCTCCGACCGTCAGCCGATACTCACACGATCTCGAAAGCAGCTGAATGACCACGAACACGAGAGGAACGATCGCAGAAGACTGTCAGGTCTCAGGGCGTTACGACTCGGGTCCGAACCGCAGCTGTATCCACGTGATCAGCGATGGGGCAGCAGACTGCTACCCGATGACATGCCTCGTTCGCCTAATGCAAGGCGGGGATATTCTGGTCCTGGACGATGATCATGTGCGGGTAGGTTCGTATGCGTCTGGAACGTGGACAATCGATGTCAAGCAATCCGGAACGGTCCGCAGGAATGATGCGGACGCCGTGACCTAATAACGGTCCGCCTCGGCGAGGAATTCTGTCGGGATATTAGGGTCAACTTCATCGATCGGTAGACATCTGCTTCATCCGACATACGGTTGATGTGTGCACTTTCCAGCCGGCTATGCCACTCGATCCTCACCCCAGCCGAGACTGCGACCTCGTCGCGGCGTAGCCCCGCACCAGCACGGAGTCAACGTCCTCGGAGCCTAAACGAGCCCGCCGTGTCGTCAGAAAGCTCTGCACGGCAAATCTGTTTTCTACCTCGTCCACCTGTCCACAACACGGCGAGCTTCGTATCAGCGGGGTGTGTCGGGCACCCCCCCGTAGTCCCGGCCTGCCTCCCCACTCGAAACCACGCTTGCACGTTCACTATCGCTGGTCAGTCGGGTCTGGCTGATCGGAACCCGATCAAGAAGGAGCTCTAGTCGCCATGGCACAAGAAGAAGGCGATCTCACGTTCTCTCCATCGACCGAGGTCACGCGAACTCCCGTTCGGTACAAGAACCGATACGGGATCGTCATCGCCGCCGACCTGTACACGCCGAAGGACGTCGACAGGTCGGTTCCGCAATCGGCAATCGTGATCGGACCGCCTTATGGTGGAGTGAAAGAGCAGAGCCCCGGTGTGTACGCCAACGAACTCGCCAGACGCGGGTTCGTCGCCCTTGCATTCGATCCCTCCTTCAATGGGGAAAGCGGCGGTGAATCACGGCACGCGTCGTCGGCCGAAATCTTTGCTGAGGATTTCAGTGCAGGAGTCGACTATCTGGGATCGCTCGGCTACGTCGACCGCAACCGAATCGGTGCTGTCGGCATTTGCGGAAGTGGGGGCTTCGCGCTGAACGCAGCCCAGGTCGACCCTCGAATCAAAGCTGTTGCAACTTCCGCGTTATACGACATCAACCGCATCGCGCGAGGCGGATGGCTCGACTCCCAAACCGACCAGGAGCGTCGGGCAGCACTGCAAGCCATCGCCGCGCAGCGCTGGTTGGACGTAGATTCAGGTGAGCCGGCGCTGACGCCGGTCTTTCCCTCCGAGTTCAATCCCGACGCCGTCGATCCGGTCACGGCGGAATTCCACGAGTACTACGTGACCGACCGCGGTCGCCACCCTCGGTCGATCGGCGGATTCACTGTCACAAGTAGTCCCTCGCACATCAACTTTGGCGCGTTGGCTCATTTGCCGGACATCTCGCCGCGGCCGATCCTGTTGATCACAGGCGAGCATGCTCACTCTCGATACTTCAGTGACACAGTCTACGAGCAGGCTGCCGAGCCGAAGGAGCTTGTCGTGGTCCCTGGCGCTCGACACATCGACTTTTACGATCGCACAGACCTCATCCCGTTCGACAAGATTTCACAATTCTTCAGCGAAAGCTTTGTCCGATAATCCACTGACGACCGGCGCGTCGATCTGGTGCGGGAAGCGCGACGCGTTCATGTGGTGGTCGCAACGAGCCCCTCGTCTCTCCTGCTCCTCGAACGGAGTAGCCCATCCCAGGGCTGCGCGGGTGCGGGGGTTCAGTAGGACCGCGACCACGTCGGATCGCTCGGGGTCGTGCGCTGACAGGTCGGTACCTTTTTGACGTACTGACGGAGCAGACCGTTGGTGTTCTCGTGGGTGCCCCTCTGCCACGGGGAGTGCGGATCGCAGAACTGGATCTGCGCTCCCGTGGCGATTTTGATCTCGGCATATCTGGCCATCTCCCCGACCCTGATCCCTGCCAAGCGAAGGGTCCAGGTTCGCAGGCAGTTCCGCGATCTTTGCCCTCATCGCATCATTGACCCACGACGCCGAATAAGCGATGGGCAATACACAAACATCACCACTTGCGTCCAGATCGTCGACCCGCCCTTGGTCTCGATGATCAGATCATCCTCCTAGTGGCCGGGAACGCTTCGATCGGCGACATCGGCGGGCTGGTCGGAGATGTTGAGCATCCGCGGGATTCGCGCTCGGTGGTACGCACGTGCGTAAGTTTCACAGGTTCGCCCGTCAGGGGATTGCCTGCGCAGCTCCTTGGGCTTCCGGCTTCACTTTGACCATAGCGGGTTCGGTAGATCGTTTCGTGCGATGCACGCACCTTCGCCGAGTGGGGAACTTCCTTCCTCAATGTCGCCGAGATCTGCTCGGCGAGTTCTCCATTCGAGAAGCACCTGCACCCGTTCCCGAAGCAGCTGGTCGATGCCAGCTACGAGATTTTGGGTTGTGACTGACTTACGGGCAGCACGCTGGGCCCGGTGATCCTTGCGAGGACCACTGAATAGCTGTGCTGTTCGAATTCTCGAATCAGGATCGGCGCTGCTGGGTCCAGGCGCGGCGCGATGGCGGGCATTGTCCACTCGTCCCGGACGCCGTTGGCGATGAACTCCAGTTCCTCGAACGACAAGAATCGGCCTCTCGACCGAGGCGTCGACCGCGGCCGCACACCAGTGCTACGCAGTGACCAGAGCGGCATCCGAACCTGACGTGAGAAACCCGGGTGAATCAACACGCATATTCGCAGGTATCAGGCACGTTGCGACCGCCGCTCGAGTCCGCCCGCAGCTGCGCTGTGTTCCCGGGGGAGGCGGGGCAGAACGGATCCGGTTCGCCCGGATGCGTACCCCGGACCGAGGCTTCGCGGCCGTCGCTGTGGATTCTTCGCGTTGTTGAGAGACAGCTTGAAATGTCAGCGAGGCCGTGTAACCCGGGCTGGGGTGAATACCGGACGTCACCGATGGTCCTCGATGTGGTTCAGGCGCATAACTGCATCGTCATCGTTGCCTGACCGAAGTCGGCTTATGCCAACCCCAGGAGAACTCGCCGATTGTTGTCGACCCCGACGGATTTGCCGAAACGAGCTGCCCTACAACGCCAGTGCCGGCAAGCGCGGGACCTCTGCCCAGTCGACCTGCTGGCGCTGGTCGTGGTTCTCGATCTGAAGCGACCGCCCCAGCCGGTGGGTTCACGGGCCTTGACGGCATCCTCTATATATGAAACGCTCTTTCATGTACGAAAGTGCGTCTCATCACATCCAACGTCAGGTGTGAGCTTGAGCGCCTCTGCCGATCAGTAGGAGATTGAGTGATGTTGCGATTTGAAGGACGGACTGTCGTTGTGACAGGCGCGGGTAGCGGAATTGGTGCCGCGACCTCGGCTCGGTTGATCGACGAGGGTGCGACCGTTGTCGTCGTGGACGTGACGCAGGAGGCGGTAGACGCGGCAATCGCCAACGTGTCCAACGCAGACCGCGTGCACGGAGCGGTGCTGGATGTCTGCGACCACGCCGCAGCCGTGAATCTTCTCGACACGACGCGACAGAAGCTCGGCGGTATCAATGGGCTCGTCAATTGCGCCGGAATCACCGGTGCAGGAACAATCGTCGACCTTGACCCTGAGGCGCATCGCAAGATCATGTCTGTCAATCTTGACGGCACAATAAACATGTGCCAGGCCTTCGTGCTGGCCGTGAAGGACGCCCAGGGACCGCGGGCGATCGTGAATATCTCCTCAGGGGCAGGCATTCTCGGTGTGCCGAACCGGCTCTCGTACGTCGCGTCTAAGTTCGCGATCTCCGGAATCACGAAATCGATGTGCCCTGAGTTGGGACCGTTAGGGATACGCGTCAATGCGGTGGCCCCCGGAATGACCAGAACACCGCTCACCGACTACATGATGAACGACCCGGTGAAGGCTGCATCGATCAACGCAAAACATCCAATTGGTCGAATCGGTTATCCCGAAGAAATTGCGGCGGCGATCGCTTTTCTGCTCAGCGATGACGCCAGCTTCATGACGGGCTCAGTCGTTTCGGTGGACGGCGGACAGACCGCTTGCCTCTAGGGGCACAGAAGTGGTGGTGCTTGGTCACCACCGACACTTTGTATCGGCGGCCTGCTGTTTCGAGATCTGCATTGCCGTCGAAACGGCCACCCCGATAACCCGAAAACACCAATCACTTAATTGGAGAAAACTGACGATGACGAATCGTGACCTCTCTCAGGACCTTGCAGAGTTCGCTGCAAACACCCGATATGTGGACTTGCCGCTTGGCGCGGTCGAGGCCGCCAAGAAGAGCATTCTCGACACAATTGGAGTAATTCTGGGCGCAAGTGGAATGGAGCCCGCTGTCAGACCGATCGTCGAGCTTGTCACCGATGCGGGTGGTAAGGAAGAAGCAAGCATCCTCGGCTTCGGTGGCCGCGTCCCCGCCGCGGCCGCGGCCTTCGCGAACGGCACTCTCGCACACGGTCTCGACTACGACAGTCAGACTCCGTGGGGTGCGCACCCGGACAGCTCACTTGTGCCGGCTCTCCTCGCTCTGGCCGAACGCAAGGGCTCCGTGACCGGCAAGGACCTCATCACTGCGGTGGCGATCGGGCAAGAGTTGTTCATCCGGCTCCGTTGCAATGTCGGATGGAACATGGACTGGAATCTGTCGAGTGTCGTCGGGACGTACTCGGGCACTGCCGCCTGTGGCTCCTTGATGGGGCTGACCGCAGAGCAAATAGCCCACTCGTTGGGCATCTCGAGCCTCACCGCGGGCGGCACCATGGAGCAGATATTCGGTGTCGGTAGCGATGTCCGTGGTCTGTACGCGGGATTCATTGCTCAAAGCTGTGTGAATGCAACTCTCCTGGCAGGGAAGGGTATGCATGGAATGCAGAACCTCTTCGAGGGGGAGGCCGGAATTTTCAATGTCTACTTCGGTGGCAATTTCGACCGTGCGAAAATGCTTGCGGGCCTGGGAGTCGACTACCTGAGCGAAGGCATGACGTACAAGTACTGGCCAGCGGTCGGAAACGCGCACACATATATTCATGCCGCAATCGAGCTGGTACGCGAAAACCCCTTCGACGCTGCCGACATCGCCGAGGTCAGAGTGTACGTGGGCAACTTCGCAGAACGGATGGCTCTCCCACTCCACGCTCGACAAGCACCTCAAACCATGATGGACGCTAAGTTCTCGCTACCGTTCACAGTCGCAGTAGCACTGGTGAAGGGATCGATGCTTCTGTCCGACTTCTCTATTGACACTTTGAAAGATGCTGAAGTCCTTTCGGTGGCGAGCAAGGTGGTTCCGGTACAGGATGCCGAACTCAACTGGGATCTGAAATTGCCGGATGGCAAAGTTGAGGTGCAACTTCGTAACGGACAAATCTTTACCCGCCGGGGTTCCGATGTTCCAGGCACGCCGGAGCGACCGATGACTGTAGAAGAGCTGGCCAAGAAGTTCGATGACTGTGCACGTGTGTCTATTCGGCCATTACCGACGGATGACATCGACCGCGTGACGACCCTGCTCTGGGGGTTGGAGGAGTGCAACAACCTGACCGAAATCATCGAGCTCGTTCGCTGAGCGGTCGTTGTCGTAGAAGTATTGATTTCCTAAATTCCTGTTCAAACCATTCTGGTCCAATCAAGATGGAGGTAGCGCGGTGACTACAAATCCTCAGCCGGTAAGTTCGCCGGTCGACGGCAAGGCCGTTGTCAGAAAAGTACGCAAGACGATCCTGCCGATTGTCTTTCTGCTGTATGCGTTCAACTATATGGATCGTTCATCGATCAGCTATGCCCAACTCACGATGGGTAGTGAGCTCGGCATCGATGTGGCAACCTACGGTGCAATTGCGGCAATTTTCTTTCTCGCTTACGTGCTCTTGGAAGTTCCGAGCAATATCATCCTTGCTCGGGTCGGTGCGAGGGTATGGCTGGCGCGGATCGCGATTACCTGGGGCTTGGTCACTGTTGCAACCGGATTCGTACACTCCGTTACCCAACTGTACGTCGCACGAATTTTGCTCGGCATCGCTGAAGCGGGGTTGTTCCCGGGGCTAATTCTGTTTTTGACGTTTTGGTTCCTCAACAACGATCGCGGCCGCGCGATAGGTGTGATGGCACTTGCAATGCCGTTCGCCCTCATCGTCGGTAGCCTCAGCGGTGGGCTAATTCTCGATCACGTCGAATGGTTCGGGCTCAGTTCATGGCGCTGGATCTTCATCCTGCAAGGCTTGCCCCCAGTCCTGCTCGGAGTGTGGATCTTGCTGACGTTGGCGGACCGTCCGAACAAAGCGAAGTGGCTCAACGACGATGAGAAAAATTGGCTGGAGACTTCGATTGCGGACGAGTACGCGGCAATGCCGGACGACGATCAGGAGCACTCGAGTGAGCTCAAGACACTGAAGAATCGCAAGGTTCTCTACCTCGGACTCATCAATGCCCTTGCCGGAGTTGCCACGTACGGCATGACGTTCTTCCTCCCGCAGGTTGTGTCCCAGCTGAATCCGCAATATTCACCCACCAGCATCGGAATTTACGGAGCTATTCCGTACGTCTGCGGTGCCATCGTGATGTTGCTCTTGGTTCGGTACGCCGATATCAGTGGTCGACGAAAGCCGATTGTTCTGCTCTGCTTTGCCACTGCGATAGTAGGTCTTGTCACAACGGGTGTCTTCCGAGACTCGCCGCTGCTGGGGATGATCGGATTGATACTGCTTGCATGCGGCGTCATCGGGAACATTCCGACATATTGGGCCTTGATCAGCGAGGTTCTGACCAAGCGCCAGGCCGTTGTCGGTATTGCAGTGATCAACTCGCTCGCCTCCGCAGGCGGGTTTTTCGGACCGTTCCTCATCGGTAAGATAGCGACCCCCGGCGACATCATCGTCGGAATGAGCGTCCCGTTGGTCGCACTATCTCTGGCCTTCATTCTATTGCTTTTCGTCAAGGTTCCGCAGCGAGACCCCTCGCGCAGTAACCGGATCGAAAAGGCGCAGCGGAGCTGAGCCGATTGAGTTGAAACGGTATCCGATTCAAGATCAGTGTTTCCAACTTGCTCCAGCTCCCATTCTGCGGGAAAGGCTTTCGCAAGTCTGTACCAACAACGACCGAGCATGGTCTGGATCTACATTTCCGGTTCCCGTCAGTCGGTGTATGAACGGGGTAGTCATCGCAGCCACGGCATTGCCGGTGAAGTCGAAGACAGGTGCAGAAATGTTCGTGACACCTTCGATCGTAAGGGATCTGCCTTGACAGTAGCCTGCTGCCCGTACCTGGGCGAGATCTGCTAAAAACCTGGTGCGTTGGTCATTGTCACCGGGCCCGGCAAGGGTAAGTAAAATGTCGAGGTCGCCGGGATCCATTTGCGAGGCAAGTACCCGGCCGGATGCGGAATTATCGATCGGAATAAGCGCACCCAGCCGAACGGTGTGCACGTTGGTATCGGGGCAATCGACCTGAGCGACGACGAGTAATTGACCAGAATGAAGGATGCAGAGGTGAATGCTCTGGCCGATACGATTGGCAAGCTTTTGCATCTCGCTCCCTGCAATTGCAGTGAGACGCTGAATCGTAGGGGTGCGGTGCGCCATCTCGAACAACTTTGTCGTCAGTCGGTAACGGTCGGCTTCATCGACCTGGACGTAGTCTCGCTCGCGCAGCACCATCAGAACTCGGAAGATCTCAGATGTCGTTCTTCCCAGTTGCTTACCGATTTCGGCCTGAGCAAGACCGTCTTCGGTTGAAGCGAGAAGCTCGAGAATGTCGAGACCCTTCGCCAGGGCGGGCGCTCGGTACTTCTGATCCTGTGCTTCTGCGCTCAATTCCTAGCCCAACTTTCGCGGTAGTCGTCGTGATTTCCGAATAGTTTCATATATGAAACGTCGGGTCAAGAAGCATCGCGAAGATACGCGGGCAATAGGAAGCGGCTATCCGGGTGTTCGGATGTCGGTATTGGACGTGGGTCTACGGACAGGGGTTAATGGGATCAGGGGAGTTGTGATCGAAGCAACATCGATACCAAAAATCGATCAGCTATTCCGTATCGGGACGTTCAGGCCCCGGTCCACCGCAGCGACCGCCTGGCGACTCAATGGAGAGATTCGGAGAATGAAGTGACCACAGGTAGTCAACCCAAGTCGGCGGTTCCTATCCCGGCCGCGCGTACGCATCCCAGAACGATGGAGACTCGCGCCGTCGTGAGTGGCACGCTGGGGTCTGCTCTGGAGTATTTCGATTTTGCCGTGTACGGCGCTCTCGCCGCCACACTGTTCCCGGTCCTGTTCTTCCACAGTCTGGGGTCGACTGGTGCGCTCCTGGCGTCGTTCGCGACGTTCGGCGTCGGGTTCGTCGCACGACCGGTAGGTGCGGTGGTATTCGGCCATCTCGGTGATCGACATGGGCGTAAGCCCGTTTTGTTCGCCACGCTGATTCTCATGGGCGGCTCGTCGATCCTGATCGGTTTTTTGCCGACGGGACAGGGGTTCGTTATTGCCGCTGTGCTCGTGGGTCTCAGGTTCGTTCAAGGATTTTCGTTGGGCGGCGAAGCCATCGGAAACCAACTCATGACGATGGAGCACGGCGACAAGAGCCGGCGAGGACTACTGGGCTCGTTCATCATCGTTGGCTCGCCGGTCAGTCAGGTACTCGCGAACCTCGCTTTGGTCGTTCTCAGTGCAACACTCAGCCAGGAGCAATTCGAGTCGTGGGGTTGGCGGGTACCGTTCCTCGGCAGCATCCTTATCGTCGTCGTAGCCGTCTTCATTCGAATGAAGCTCGAGGAAACCCCGGCGTTCGTCGTCAACAGTGCTGTCGAGCAAAAGATCGAGAAGTCCCGCAGTGCCGGACTGTCGGTCTTGAAGACGCACCCCCGCAAGGTTTTCATGCTGACTCTTGCCTGGGGCGGCTCGTCACTCAGTTTCTACTTGATCGCGGTGTACGGGCTGAGCTACCTTCCGAGTGAGACGGGGATGTCCTCGCAGACGGCGTTCGTGATCCTGATGATTGCCAACGGCGTATCCATCCTCTTCTCGATCGCCGGTGGATGGGTGTGTGACCGCATCGGACGTAGAAGAGTCTTCTACATCGGACTTGCAAGCTGCTTCGCCGGAATCTTGCTCTTCTTCACCCTTGCCAGCGCGAACGCACTCGTCACAGGCTTGATAGTGACCTTGGTCTTGTGCTCCATTCAATTCCTCAGCGGCGCTCAGCCTGCACTGTTCGCGGAGCAGTTTCCGACCGAGGTGCGCTTCTCAGGCGCTGCCCTGTCGCATACGTTCGCCAACCTGATCTTCTCGGCCCCGGCACCATTCGTTGCAGCAGCTCTCGCCGCCGTAGGTGGCACAAGCTTGGTGATGGTGTTCACCTTGGCAGTGATTGTCGGATCCGTATACGCGGTGTCCAATCTCGACGAGGGCCGTCACATCGAGCTGGCCGAATACACGACCGACGGAGTTGCCGCCACAGTGCACGGTGCAGCCGGAGCTCGACCTGCGCCGTGATCGAACTCGCAAGGGCATTTCTCGCATGACAAATCGCACGAAGGGAACCGACTATGAAGAAGTATCAGCTGTTCGTCGACGGAGATTGGGTCGACCCCGACGGAGGGAAATGGACCGACACCGTCGATCCTTATCGAGGTGAAGCGTGGGCACAGATCCCTCTCGGTAACCAGAACGATGTCACACGGACGGTATCGGCAGCGCGCCGCGCAATGACCGATGGACCGTGGTCGTCGATGTCGGCATCGGCGCGCGGGAAGATCATGCGCCGGTTGGGTGATCTCGTCCTCGCGAACGCCGATCACTTGGCAGCCGTCGAGGTTCGTGACAACGGAAAGCTTCTCGCTGAAGTCAACGGACAGTTGGCGTCGCTTGCTGAGGTTTGGTACTACTACGCCGGGTTTGCTGACAAAATTCAGGGATCGACAATTCCCATAGAGAAGTCCGATTCGGTTGCTTTCACGTACCGAGAGCCGATCGGGGTTGTCGCAGCTCTCACTGCGTGGAATTCGCCGCTGTGGTTCGCGGCGGTCAAGTGTGCACCGGCTCTGGCCGCCGGGTGCACCGTGATCGTGAAACCGTCGGAATTCGCTTCTGCCAGTACATTGGAATTCGCCGAGCTGACCAGGCAGGCCGGGTTCCCAGCCGGTGTGTTCAATGTCGTGACAGGACTCGGCCCGGACGTCGGCTCGGCGCTCGTGGAACATCCCGATGTCGCGAAGATTACCTTTACCGGGTCCGATACGACCGGGGCACAGGTGTACGAGAGCGCCGCCCGCACGATGAAGCGCGTGTCGCTCGAACTGGGCGGAAAATCACCGAACATCGTGTTCGAGGATGCGGATCTGGACAAGGCTGCGACAGGAGTGGTCTCGGGGATTTTCGGTGCTTCGGGCCAGATGTGTTCCGCCGGGTCGAGGTTGCTCGTCCACAGTTCCATCAAGGACGCGTTCACTGAAAAGTTGGTGGAGATTGCCCGCAGCATCCGACTCGGCGATCCGAACGATCCACTGACCAATGTGGGCCCCATCGCTACACCACCGCAATATCGAAAAGTACTGGACTACATCGACATTGCAAACGCCGAAGGAGCTCGTTGCCTTCTCGGCGGAAAGCCGGCCAGTGGCTCGGATCTGACCGGTGGTCAGTTCATCGAGCCGACAATCTACACAGACGTCACCAACGACATGCGGATCGCGCAGGAGGAGGTGTTCGGCCCCATCCTTTCGATCATCGAATTCGAGGACGAGAAGCACGCGATCGCCCTCGGTAACGACGTGGCGTATGGCCTCGTGGCTGGCGTGTGGACCGAAAACGTCGGGCGCGCGCTACGAATGTCGAAGGCCCTCGACGTCGGCACCGTGTGGGTGAACACCTACCGTACGTACAGCTACATGGTTCCATTCGGCGGTACCAAACAGTCCGGTTTGGGTCGCGAACACGGAATCGAAGCCGTGGACGGATATCTCGATACCAAAAGCATTGTTATCGCCACCGACGACGGTGCACCATCCAATGCTTTCGTGATGCGCTGAGTCGGATCGTTGATCGTTGAGATCGGAATACGAAAGAGAGAGACGCGGCATCATGACGCCTTCGGAAACCATGGAAGCTCATCTGACGACGCCTGGGCAACGACTGCTCGGGCGCAGAATTGTTGTGACCGGCGCGGCGTCGGGGATCGGAAAATCGACTGCCCAGCTCTTCGCTAGTGAGGGCGCTTCGCTCGCGCTACTGGATCGTGACGAACATGGCGTACTGCGGTCTGCCGAACTCACCGGCGGAACCGGTTACGCAGTCGACATCACGGACGAGGAGGCGGTCACGGACGTAGTCGATCGGGCGGCCACTGCGCTGGGCGGCATCGACGGTGTAGTCAATGCCGCTGGAATTATGTTTCGCGGCTTGGCATCCGATGTCACAGCGGGTGACTGGCGGCACGTGCTGGAGGTCAATTTGACCGGTGCGTACATAGTTCTGCGTAGTTGTATCCCCTGGCTGCAGAAGGAGGAGACCGCGACGATTGTGAACATCGCGTCAGCGCAAGGTTTGCTACCCAATGCTCCCGGATACACCGCATACGCCGCCTCCAAGGGCGGAGTGTTGAACCTGACCCGCGTTCTTGCCGCCGAGCTTGCACCGACAGTGCGAGTCAACAGTGTGTGCCCCGGGATGGTGGACACCGCGATGGCGGATGGACACCGAAACAACGTTGGGAACTATGCGCTGGGCCGATTGGCTGAGCCGATCGAAATTGCTCGGTCGATTCTCTTTTTGACCAGCTCGGAGTCGTCATACGTCACAGGCTCAGCGCTAGCGACCGATGGTGGCCGGTCCTTCCACTGAAATAAGCTGCCTGCCAATTGTATTGGACTATCTGGAGCTGGTCGACTCGTCGACCAGCTCCAGATCGCTCGATGGGCCCGCGGTGCGTCGCTTGTGACGCGCGCGGACCGCGGACCACACTGCGATATCGAGCACGATGAGTATTGCTGCGATCACCGCGACGGCAGGCATGCGGCCGAGCCCGTACGCAAGAGGTGCGAGGACAGCGCCCGTCGAACCGCCCGCGAAGACGGCGACCATGAACATGGTGTTGGCGCGCGCTTCGTACTGTTCGTTTGCAGAGAGCACCCTCGTCTGGTTCGCCGCTTGCAGCGATTGGTTGCAGGCTGTCACGACGAACAGTGACACCGCAAACAGTGCGATGTGATTGGAGTCGAATGCGACAGATATGCACGCGCACAACAGGATCGGTAGGCTCACTCCGATCACTGCAAGAGATCCGAATCGGTCGATGATTGGACCGAACAGTGGGGTGAAGACAACCGCTGAGAGCCCGACCAGTCCGAATAGTCCCGCGGATGCAATAGACCAGCCGTGGGTCTCCGAGGTCAGGTGTATCACGCTGACAGTCCAGAACATGTTGAACGTCGCGAACGCGAAAAACTGTATGCACGAGGACCCGATGAGTTCGGGGCTGCGCGTGGTGAGCCTCAAAGTGTCTGCCAGAAGCGTGCGATACTTTTTGCCCGGCGCTGGAGTTACCCACTGCACCTGCAGAATTCGCCGAGTCAGCGGAATGGTGCAGAGGATTGTCGCAGCGAAACAGGCGACGACGAGCCTCCATCCGATCCATTCGACCAGCAGGCCGGCGATGATTCGGCCTCCGAAGACCCCGACCAGAAGAGCGCCGACCATGGTCCCGGTCGCCCTGGATCGTCTGTCACCCGGAGCCAATTTACCGACCACCGGAATGAGGACCTGCGCAATATTTGCCACCAGCCCAACCGCGAAGAAGCTGACCGCGAGCGCAATGACGTTGGGCATCAGGGCGCAAACTGCCAGTGCCACTCCCAGCGCAGCCGACTGAATCGTAATGTGTCGACGCGGATGTGCTCGGTCGGCAAGTGGAACGAACAGGAATATTCCGATCGCATATCCGAGTTGGACCGCGGTTGCCACTGCACCGGTGACCAACGGTGAGACACCGAACGACTCCGCCATGGCGGTCAGGAGCGCTTGTGGAAGATAGATGATGCTTACTGCAATGGAAGCCGATAGGGCGAGGATAAGCAGACGGATGGTCCAATTTCGTTCTCGTAATGCCGATGCCAATTTCGATCCTTGCTCTGGGCGTCGAATACTCGTCGGTGAGGCTAATCGGGGACCGCGCCGTGCCCCGGCGGTCGACTACACTCTACGTCGATCGTCAAACATGTTGTACGCGAAGGAATTGAGCAATCGCGCGCGGCCGTCCTACTGAACCCGTGTGGTGATACAGAGCACGAGTCGATAGTGGCAGGCTATATGGCTGATCACAAACCGATATTGGACATCGAATAGTCGATGCCTGTTAATGGTGGTGGACCTACCGGACGTCCAAGGCGAAGGGAATCGTGGCATCGCGCTCGAACATCGATCGGACTGCGCCCATGCAGTCGCCCGTATCCGCGGACCTGTCGCTTCGCAAGCGCGTTGACCGTCGGTCCGGTCTCGCTTCTGGTGAGGTCACGGCCGGCCCGCTGCTCGGGGGCGACACGGTGTTGGCCTCGCGACCTGTGGATATGGCAGGTTGTCCCACGAAGTGTTCGCCCACTTCGCCCACTTCGCGCCGATTCAGAATCAGGTGCCACCAAGAAAGAGGATATCGTGACCAAAAAGATTGCAATTCTTCACACGAGTTTCGTTTTCGTCTCCGTCGAGCCTGTGATCAACGACTTGATCGCCGAGTTGATCCCCGGTGCAGAGGTGATGCATTTCGTGGACTCCGATGTTTTGGCCACAGTTGTTCGTGAACAGGGAATCTCGCCGAACAGTGAAGTGCGAATGACGCGTCTTGCTCAGGCTGCAGAGGCCGCTGGTGCCGACATCATCTTTTCCGCGTGCTCTTCGCTCGGCCCGGCTTTGGACGTTGCTGCGCAGAACGTCGGGACGCCCGTGGTCAAGATCGACGAGGCAATGGCTTTGCAAGCAGCCAGCGACGGTCGACGGATCGGCGTGCTGGCAACGGTGCCGACCACTCTGGGCCCTACGTCCGATCTGATCGAAAAGAAGGCAGTCGAGATCGGCCGCGATGTGGAGATCGAACAGCGGTTGTGCGAAGGCGCTTTCGCGGTTCTGATGGCGGGAGACCGCGAAAAGCACGACGCGCTCATCATCGAGCAGGCGACGAACCTCGCCGAAAAGGTCGACTTGATCGTCCTGGCGCAAGCTTCCATGAACCGCCTCGCCGAGGTATTGCAGGAGAAGACCGGCGTTACGGTGTTGTCCAGTCCGCGGATGGGTGTTGGCTACCTGGCTCAACGTGTCTCTCAATTGGCCGTCTGACAGATTCCAGTTGGTCTGTCTCGAAACCGAACTAACCGTCACAATGGGGTGCGCAGTGTTGCTCGAACATGAAGTGTTGTCAGCTTTTCCCGACGAGGTAGCTATTTCGGCCTCGACAGTGTCGGAGAACATTGCGCACGACGGCGATAGTCCTCGCGTGTTGGTCGTTCTTGACGATGACCCCACAGGTACTCAGTCCGTGTGGGACGTACCGGTACTCACTAGCTGGGAACCGAGTGATTTCGACTGGGCCTTCAATCGCATTCGAGACGAGGGAACCAAGCCCGCCGTCTATGTACTGACCAACACTCGCAGCCTGAGCCCGGCTGAGGCCGCTGCTCGGAACGAGGAGGCGGTACGAAACGCGCTGACAGCAGCGGCCACCGTCGGTGGAGATTTGACTCTGTCGTTCGTCAGTCGGGGTGATTCGACCCTGCGTGGACATTTTCCGCTCGAGCCCGACGTCATTGCCGCAACCGTAGCCGCAGTGACCGGTGATGGCACCGATGGCGTTGTGGTGGTACCCGCGTTTCCCGACGCAGGGCGGGTAACCATCGGTGGAGTTCATTACATGCGCGCTTCGGGCACCGAGACCGGAAAACTGATCCCCGTAGGGGAAACGGAGTTCGCCAACGATGCCAGCTTCGGCTTCGTCCACTCGTCGTTGCCCGAGTACATCGAAGAGAAGTCGGACGGTCGACTTCCCTCACAGTCCGTGATCGTTCTGGATCTGAATGTGATTCGAGCGGGTGCGGCAGCGCAGGACCCGCTCATCTCGGCCAAAGCTATCGCCGATGCAATCGAGCCTGCAACGAACTCGACTCCGATCGTCGCAGACGTCGTCACCGAGAACGACCTTCGAGCGCTGGCGTTGGGACTGCTGGAATCCGAACGCCGCGGGAAGAAGTTGCTCTACCGAGTCGGCCCGCCGTTCGTCCGTGCACGCATCGGCCAAGAGATTCGTGCCGCACTGGTTTCGGACGATGTCTACGCGGGCAGCACTTCCGCCGACGCTGGCGGATTGATCGTGGTGGGCTCGCATGTCGCGATCACCACACGTCAGCTCAACGCCCTCACAGCGGCTCATGGCTCGGCTCGTGTCATCGAAATCGATGTCGAGCAACTACTGCTTGCCGGTCGCCAAGCGCTCGACAATCCTTATGTGGACGCTATCGTCGCCGATGTTGTCGATGGCCTGCAGGGCAGCGATGTCATCGTCCACACCTGTCGATCGCTCGTCAAGACCGACGACGCGTCGTCGAGTTTGGAAATAGCTCGTACCGTCTCGGCGGCGGTGGTTGCTGTGGTGAAGCGGACCCTCGAAGCCTTTCCACCTCGATTTGTCATCGCCAAAGGAGGCATTACATCCTCCGACGTTGCTGCACACGGGATGGAGATCCGCCACGCGATCGTTCGTGGGCCGATGCTGCCCGGCATTGTCTCGTTGTGGGAGCCAGCCGAGGGGCCCGGCCGGGGTATCCCGTACGTCGTCTTCCCTGGCAACGTCGGCGACGATCTGTCATTGGTCGATGTCACTCGAAAGCTGAGTAGCAAGTTCCACCAAGAAGTCGGGGGGCGAGCGTGAGCACGTATCGCGGAACGAAACTACGGGTAGGTCTACAACTGGGTTCGATTGCCGGGACTTGGGAAGGCGTCCTCTGATGCGTACTCGACTCGATGATCTGGTTTGCACAAGCCTGACGCATGGGTCGGCTGTGCCGGCCTTCACCTGTTACGACTTCACGACGGCGCTCGCCGTTGTTGCCGCCGCGGAGGCCTCCGGCTGCGGAACGACGTTGTTGGTCGCCCCCAAATCGGCAGCGACCGAGCACGGTCGCCGGCTGATAACGGCGCTTCGAGGTCTCGCAGACGGAGCAGGCGTTCCCGTCGCAATACAATTGGACCACGCAGGAGACTTGGAGATGATCGCCTCCGCCGTGGCGGCGGGAGCCGATTCCGTTCTTGTAGACGGTTCTTCGCTGTCGTACGAGGACAACATTGCGTTGGTTCGAGCGGCACGCGAGCTCATCGGCCCCAACATCGTGATGGAGGCAGAGTTGGGTGGCCTCGCCGGCGACGAGGACCGTGCTCACGTCGCGTCCGGCACCGAGGCGTCCGATGCCCGCCTCACTGATCCGGAGTTGGTCGCGGACTTCGTGGATCGGACCGGTGCTCAGCTACTCGCCGTTGCAGTGGGCAACGTTCACGGCCGATACAGCGGCGATCCACAGTTGAGATGGGACGTTCTACGCAACGTCGCTTCTCGCACCTCGATACCACTCGTCTTGCACGGGGCGTCGGGAATCCCCGCAGACGATCTGGTCAGGGCGACAACGATGAACGTTGGCAAAATCAACTTCAACACGGAGCTGCGAACTGGCGTTCTGGAGGTTCTGGAACGTGAGTTGCCGTCGTATCGTGCGGACGGGGAGAACCTGCTCGGTTTGCTGGGGCAGTGGGATCACGCCGCCCAGGCATTCGCCGTCGCGACCCTGGACACTCTGACCCGCTGAATCCCGCAGAGGCGTCGGCACCGAGCAGTCTCTCGAAGAACGGCAGTCGGCCCTCGAATAGCACTGCAGCTGAACATCTGTCGTGGACACCCTCCTGCTTGGTGACATGTATGTCATGGGAGTACATCCGCGTTCGGTCGGTGGGCGTTCGCATCGTCGAGAAGGCTCAGCTCGAGCATGGCGACTGGCGCTGTGGCCGACCGAAATTCGAGGATGCGAAACGCATCCGCTGCGTTCGGCACCGCCATCGACCAGCAGTCCGTCGGCACGTATCGCTCGGATCTATAAGCCGAATCGGCTTTCGGTATTGGACGTGAGCGGGCTGTGACGACTTAATGGTCAACGAGCCCAACGTGATCTACGCGACATGGAGGACCAGTAATAGTGCAGTCGACCATGCGCCGCATCGCGCCGGTCTCCGTCAACGGTATCGGCACAAAGGTGGTAACCGTTGGGAGCGCTTCGCGGCCGACCTGTTCTCGGCGGGGTTCGATTGGGAACGAGGCGACGAAGATCGAAGGTGTTCGATCGACTTCACTCTCCCCGACAGGATTCGGGCTGCGGGATGGGATTCCTGAACGAGTCGGCAGAGGCCACCTGGTGATCGGCGGTTGCGCCCGACGTCATACGAAAACCAACCAAAGGTATGTTGCTGTGAAATCTCGACTTCGAAGGTGTCCGGTCGATCAATGCATGCGAGGTGTACGCCTCCTCGGTCTCGATACCGACCCGGTGTCGAGGGGAGCGGGGCAGTGAGCACACACATCGATGCGGGCAGGCGACTCGACAACTTGCCGATGGGAAAGTTCCATCGGCGCCTGATCATTCTGGTTGGGCTCGGAATGTTCTGGGATGCGTTCGACAACAAGCTTTCTGCTGCGGTTCTTGCCTCGATGCTGCCTACCGGCTTTTCGACGCTGGAACTGAATTCGCTGTTTCTGTCGTTCACCTTCGCGGGACTGGCAATCGGGGCAGCGTTTGCGGGTTGGCTCAGTGACCGCGTCGGCCGAGGCTTCGCATTTCAGTTCAACCTGGGGTTGTTCGCGGTGTTGGCGTTGTGCGCCGCGTTGGCACCCAACATGGAAATTCTCATTGCTCTGCGCTTTCTCATGAGTATCGGAATGGGCGCCGAATACGTCATCTGCTACGGCATGATCACCGAATTCATTCCGCGTGCTCGCCGTGGTCGGTATTTGGGCATCCTCGGCTTCTTCGGCGGACTGGGGGTGACGGTGTCCGCTGTCTTGGGTTGGTTGGTGATTCCTACATTCTCGTGGCGCGCGATGTTCGTGATCGGGGGCGTCGGTGCGCTCGTTGCGTGGTGGCTGCGCCGTTCGATGCCGGAGTCGCCGCGTTGGTTGGAGTCACGCGGACGGTACGAGGAAGCCGAAGCGGTAATGCAGGAGATCGAGAGGCAGAACGGCACCCCGAACACCCTGACCTACTCACCGTCGAGCTCCGACACCGCGTCGACCTCGGCCAGCGAGAAGACAGAGTGGGTGCCGATCACGGTGTTGTTCTCCCGTCCGGTGATCGCTCGGACGGCAATGGCGTTGTTCCTCACTGTCATTTGTCTGTTCGGTTCCAACGTGATTACTGGTTGGATGCCCACGTTCTTCGTCGAGCAGGGGTTGACCGTGTCTCGATCCCTGGGCTTCAACGCCGCGATCATGTCCGGGTATGTGGTCGGGCCGTTGCTGTGCGTTCTGATCGCAGACCGCATCGGTCGTCGAACCAGCATCGTGATGTTCGGAACGCTTGCGGCGATATTCGCGGCAATCTATCCCTTTATGCAGGAGCCTGCCCTGATTGTCGTCATCGGGTTCATCCTGGTGGCCATGGCCGCATCGTTCTTGACGATGTGTCTGGGTACCGTGCCCGAATTCTTCCCCACTGCCTTCAGATTCCGCGGAGGGGGACTGACTCAGACCGTCGGTCGGGTGGGCTTGATTTTCTCCCCGTTCATCGTTCTGTGGTTGTACTCCCACTTCGGAATTGTCGGAGTAATTCTGGCTCTCTCTGGCTTGTATGTGATCGCGACCCTGATGTATGCCGTCGCCCGTGTCGATACTTCTCGAGAGGCTCTCAGCCAGATTTCCGAGGAGGCTCAGTCCGGAGATGGTCGAGAAGCCGACTCTCGACCCATGAAGGATGCCGACGCACCGGTCGGACCCACTCGGACCGGTCGCTGAACCCTCGACCACACAGGAAAGCCACGAAATGGATGCTGTAATTTTTCTCGGCGAGAACAAGATCGAGGTTCGGCGGGTCCCGGATCCGGTGCCGGGACCGGATGAGGTCGTGATTCGCGTCAAAGCTTCCGGGATGTGTGGGAGCGACCTGCATCACCTGCACAGTCCGCTGCGGGCCGACGACGCACAGGTGATCGAAGGTCATGAGCCGAGCGGCGTTGTCGAGTCGGTCGGAACTACGGTTCGACCCGCCGAGGCACAGGTGGGGGATCGGGTCATGGTTCATCACTACGACGGTTGCCGCGCATGTCGGTACTGCCGCTCGGGCTGGACGCAGTACTGCCCGAACGGCCGCGTCGTGTACGGGGGTCTCAACGGTGACGGCGGACATGCTGACTTCATGAAGGTCCCTGCGCACACGCTGATCAAACTGCCCGATTCTCTGTCTTTCAAGACCGGAGCTGCAATCTCGTGCGGAACGGGTACCGCGTTCGCGGCGATCAAAAGGATCGGTCTGACCGCTACGGACACGGTCGCGATCTTCGGGCAAGGGCCGGTCGGATTGAGTGCGACCCTGCTGGCCAAAGCGTTCGGAGCTCGCGTCATCGCGGTCGACATCGATCCTGCACGGCTCGAAATGGCAAAGTCTTTCGGTGCCGATTTCGTCGTCGACCCCGCCGAGGTGGATGCTGTCGACGCCGTTCGAGCGCTGAGCAGCACCGGCGAAGGTGCCGACAAGTCGATCGAGTGCAGCGCCAACGCACTCGTGCGCCAAGACGCTGTTCGGTCGATTCGGCAGTGGGGGACTGCGTGCATGGTAGGTGTATTCGGACCGTTGGAGATCAGCAGTGACGAACTGATTCACCTTCACAAGACGATCGTGGGCTCGCTCACGTTCAGCAAGAATCTCCAAGAGGAATGCGCATCGTTCGTTGCAGAGCGTGGCCTCGACATCGAGGCACTGTTCACCGACGAGTTCCGCATCTCGGATGCCGAACGCGCGTACGACCTGTTCGATCGACGTGAGATCGGGAAGGGTGTCTTCGTCTTCGATTGACGTAGCTCGGTCGATCGGCAGCAGGGGTCGTTCGAGAGCGCCGGCCAAAATTCGCGGAAGCCTGACGGGTCCGTATCGTTAGGCGCGGCAATGAACGGTGCCCTGTCGGTGCGCTCCTCGGCAGTGCCTTCCCTCCTCGGGCCTTTCGCGCCATGCTGGTGACATCGACCAGGAAGGAACGCCGTGACAGACCAACCCAAGCAAGTAGGAGGTGGGCGGGCGATATTCGGAGAATTCGCCCCGAAGCTCGCCGAACTCACCGACGACGTGCTCTTTGCCGACGTCTGGAACAGGACCGAACTCGCCGCACGTGACCGAAGCCTCCTCACGGTAGCGGTGCTCACGGCCGGCGGTGACACCGAGCAGCTCGGGTTCCACCTCGGCCGCGCCATCGAGAACGGCGTGACGCAGGACGAGCTCATCGAGGCGATCACGCACGTCATGCTGTACGCGGGCTGGCCCAAGGGGATGGCGGCGATGGGTGTTGCGAAGAAGTTGTTCGACGACCAGGCAGGTACCGAAAAAGGCTGAGCTGCAAATGCATTGGGCTGAACCGATCGATAGAAGGTAGAATTGTGAATATCGAACCCCCCGTTTCCACCACGAAGAACCCCGCAGCCCAGTTCGCCGGTGATGTCTGGCTGGATCCGATCGCGCTCCCGCACGAGTCGAGTCAGACCATGGTCGTCGCGACGGTTCGTTTCGCCCCAGGAGCCCGCACGGCATGGCACTCCCACGAGAACGGCCAATACCTGCGCGTTACGCAAGGAATTGCCCGATTCGGAAGCCGAGACGGCACCATCATCGAGGTGCACCCCGGGCAGACTCTGTACACCCCTCCCGGTGAAGAGCACTGGCACGCTGCAGCCCCGGGCGTGTTCATGGAGCATATCGCCATGCTTCAGAACGGCGAAGATCCCGCCACGACGACGACCTGGGCCGAACACATCACCGACGACCAGTACGAGGGCCGCTGAGCTACTCGGAGGCAATCAATCGCTCGGCCACCTGCACCACCCGGTCGATCGGCACCGAGAAACCGATGCCGATATTGCCGGACCCTTCCCCGCCCAGCGTCGCGATGAGCGTGTTCACGCCGATGACCTGCCCGTCCAAGTTGACGAGCGGTCCACCGGAGTTACCGGGATTGATCGAAGCGTCGGTCTGAATCATCGGACCACCTCCGGCGCTTCCACGTGACTGCCGATCGAGTGCACTGATGATTCCCGCAGTCACGGTGCCGCTCAACCCGAGTGGCGAACCTACAGCGAGGACGGGTTGCCCGATCTGCAGGGGCGCACTGGTGCCGAGTTGCACGATCGGCGGCGGCGGACCATCCACCCGCAGCACCGCGATGTCATTGGCCGGATCGCTTCCCACGACAGTGGCGCGCACACGATCACCGCTGGCGAGCCGAATGCTGATCGCGGACTGGCCGTCGATGACGTGATGGTTGGTGACGATATGGCCGGCACCGTCGATTGCGAAGCCCGAGCCGGTCGATCGACCCGCCACCACCTGCACCACACTCGGGAGTACTTGGGCAGCAGCGGTTTCGGCGGTCGTTGTCCCCGGCGTAGCCGCTGACTGGGTCAGCCCGGTCCTGGCCTGGAACACAGTGGTCGTGTCGATTGTGTAGGCCGTTGCCACGCCTGTCGCAGCGCTGATCAGCAGGCACCCGACAACCAAGCGCCAGGTGCCGTTACGCGGGCGTTCGAAGGCTCGCGGCGGAGGAAAGTCGGGTTCGGTGAATTGGGGCACCGACGGATGCGGTGCCGTTGCAGGCGTCGGCCGAACATCAGGAGCGATGAACTCCGGGCGGAAGCGGTGGACTGGTCGATCGATCACAATGTCCCTGTCGGTTCGTCGAATGGCTGTTGTCGGTCGAGCGTCAGAGCATCCGGGCGAACCATCGCATCGACATGGCTGCGGCGGCGAGCGCTGACGACAGTCCCAGGACCATGAGCCACATGGTTATCTCTCGGTACTCGGTTCGATAACCGATGGACGCTCCGATGTCGCGGTAGACGTCCTCAAGTTCGTCGCTGCTCTGGGCGGTGTACGCGAGTCCACCGGTTTGCTCTGCCAACCCGCTCAGGGTCTCCGTGTCGACTGGTACCGGCATTCCACCGAAAGCGTTGTCCAACATGCCGTTCGGTGTTCCGTACGCGATAGTCGAGACAGGAACCGCGTTGTCGGAGCTGGCCTGCGCGGCCTCGGCCGGAGGTCTTCCCGCTGTATTGGACCCATCGGAGAGCAGCACGATTCGTGCGGGAACCGACTCGGCTGGTTGCTCGGCCCTCGGGTCGACCGGAACGTCGTCGACCGAGGCGATGGCGTCGAGGGAGGTGAAGACAGCCTCGCCCAGAGCTGTCGAACTCGACACCAGCAGATTCTGGAGGCTCGCTATGGCGGCCGCATGGTCGGTGTTGGGTGGCGCGATGACGGCGGCGGAACCGGAGAACGCGACTACTCCGACATCGAAACTGTTGGGGAGATCGTCGATGAAATCGGATGCAGCAGCGACCGCAGCCGCCATGCGGCTGGGCGCGACGTCCGTGGCCTGCATCGACGCCGACGTGTCGATCGCGATGATCACCGTGGCGCGCTCTCGCGGAACCTGAACCGCCACTTCGGGTCTCGCCGCCGCCAGGCCGAGAGTGACGAATGCGAGCAAGAGAGCCGCGGCCGGAACGTGGCGTCGCCACGCGGGTCGTTCGGGGACTATGCGGTCGAGCATCGGAAGGGCTGCGAACCGCACGGCGTATTTGCTGCGGCGGCGAAGGGTCAGCAGATACGTGATCGCGATGATGGCCACCGGGATCAACAGCAACAAGCCCCACGGGGTGAGAAAATTCATGATCGATTCCACTCGTGGACGAAACGCGACAGGTCGAGCAACCAGTCACGATCGGTGTGCAGGACCAGATGTCCGGACCCAGCAGCTTTCACCGCAGCCGCGACGTCCGCGCGAAACGCAATGGCTTGCTGCTTGTACAGCTCGCGTGTCTTGCGGTCCGAGGTCCAGATTTCGCGTCGACGGCCGGATTCGGGGTCGACGAACACGACGGAACCGACGTCGGGCAGCGTGAGATCGCGAGGGTCGATGACCTCGACGACGATCACTTGGTGACAGGCCGCCATCCGCCGCAAATTCGGCTCCCAGACGAATGGGCGTTCCACGCGTCCGTCGGGAGCCATCATGTCCGACAAGATGATTCGTAAGCCGGGTCGGCGTGCCCGTCGGTTCAGCTCACCGAGCGCAGACGCGAGATCGAGCGCTGCGATACCGTCACGTGAGGCAGTCACCGATGTATCCATCGTGTGATGGGCCGCCTTGCGGGAAGCCCTCGGGCGTGAGTAGGCCACGCCGTCGACTGTGACCCGTGCGATTCCCACTCGATTTCCCGGAGCATCGGTAAGAAGTCCGAAAGCCGCAGCGACAAGCCGTGCGAGATCGACTTTCTCCGTCTTCGCAGATCCGAATGCCATGCTGGGGGTCTCGTCGACGAGCACCCACGACTCGAGTTCGTGCTCGGCTCGTGTGCGCCACACGTACGGTTCCTGGCTACGCGCTGTGACGTTCCAATCGATTCTGCGAACGTCGTCCCCTGGGTGGTAGCGAGTGATCTCCTCTGCTTCGCTGCCGGGACCGAGCCGAAAACCGTCGTGATCACCGTGCAGAAGACCGGACACACGCCGACGAATCTGTAATTCCAGAGACTGAAAGTTGCTGGTCCTCATGCAGACACCCGCTCGGCATCGCTCTCGTGCGGTGCAAGTCGCGGCGGGACGATCGTCCGAACGACAGTCTCGATCAAGGACCGCGCATCCACATTCTCCGCAGCGGCGTCGAAGGTCAGAACCAGTCGGTGGGCCAGGACATCGGGTGCCAGATCCGCCACATCGACAGGCAGGACGTAGTCACGGCCTCGCAGCAGCGCCAGCGCTCGAGACGCTGCGACCAGTCCTAGCGTTCCGCGGGAACTCACTCCGTACTCGAGAGCGCCGGCGATCTCGGGGACACGGTAGTGGCTCGGCGACCGTGTAGCCATCACGAGACGCACTGCGTAGTGCTCGATCGCGTGATGGACGAACACATCGGTTGCCGCGTCCTGCAGCGCTACCACCTCTTCGGGGGTGAACAGGTTCTTCGCCCTCGGCTGTGAAGTCCCCATCTGTCGGACGATGGCCATCTCCTCGACCTCCGTCGGATGCGACACATCGATTTTCAAGAGAAATCGATCACGCTGCGCCTCGGGAAGCCGATACACGCCGTCGGTCTCGATGGGATTCTGAGTGGCGAGTACCAAGAACGGATCGGGGAGCTCGAAGGTCCGTCCACCGATACTGACCTGCTTTTCCGCCATCGCTTCGAGCAACGCTGATTGGACCTTCGCGGGCGCTCTGTTGATTTCGTCCGCGAGCACGAGGTTGCCGAAGATAGGTCCGAGCTCCGTGTCGAAAGTTTCGGTCGACGGCCGCCACACCCGGGTACCCACGATATCGCCGGGCATCAGGTCTGGAGTGAATTGGAGGCGTCGGAATGTACCGCCGAACACGTCCGCGATTGTCCGCACGGCGAGGGTCTTGGCAACACCGGGAACTCCTTCGACGAGAATGTGTCCGCGGGCCAACAGCCCCACGAGCATTCGCTCGACCATCGGATCTTGTCCGACGACAACGCGTTTGACTTCGAATAGCGCCTGTTCGAGCCTGGCTCCGGGAGCTGCATGAATGTTGTTCACCGTCGTTCGTCCGTTCCGTTGCATTGTTCGATGGGCGTGTTCGATTCGGTGATGTCGTTTCCCGCCGAGTCGACGACGACTCCGTACGTAACCTCGGGTTCGTCGGTGGTGTCGGCGAAGGCAGTACCGGCGGAGGCGAAGCAGGCGACAATGGCCGCTGCGAGGACTCCGTACCTCACGGTCCGGCGCGGGGTCTCTGTGTATTCCGGGGTCATTGCTATCTCCTCGAATTGTTCGTGGTGCAGCGTCGAGAGTGGTGACAGTTCACCACCGCGATACGAAAATCATCGGCAACGCAGACGAAAATCGAGCGAAAGACCATTCGATTTCGGCCTGGGCCGGCGGTATCTTCTGGATATGCGCTTATTGATCGTCGAGGACGAAGAAGGTTTGGTGAGCGCGCTCGAAATCGGACTTCGGCGGGAGGGGTATGCGGTCGACGTCTCGTACACGTGCGCGGATGCCGGCCTGAAATTGGTCACGAACGCCTATGACTTGATGCTGCTCGACGTCAACTTGCCCGATGGTGACGGTTTTGCTCTCGCCCAGCAGGTGCGAGATGGTTCACTCGTCTGCGAATCGGGTACCGATCTTCGAGTACTCATGCTCACGGCCAGGGGCGGGCTACCTGATCGGGTGCGCGGTCTCGACGTAGGTGCCGACGACTACGTGGTCAAACCATTTGCTCTGATGGAGCTTTCGGCACGCATACGGGCATTGCTGCGGCGGGAAGTGATCAGCCCGTCCGTCGTCGCTCGGGTCGGTGAGATCACTCTCGATTCGGCTCGACACATCGTTCGGCGCGGTGACCGTGAAGTGTCGTTGACGCTCAAGGAGTTCGCGGTGCTCCGGTATCTCATGAGCAAGCCCGATCACCTGGTGTCCGCCGAAGAGTTGCTGACTCATGTCTGGGACGAGAATGCCGATCCGTTCACCCAGACCGTGCGTGTCACGGTGGGAACTCTACGGCGCAAATTGACCGTCGGGTCCGAGCCGCCTGTGCTCGAGACGATGATCGGAAGAGGGTATCGACTTCGGAACACAGCATGATCTCGATTCCGGAGCGGTTCCGGACCATCCGAGTGCGATTGGCGCTGAACACTTCCGCGTTGCTGTTTTTTGTCACAGCAGCTCTACTGACCGCGGTCTATGTCACGTTGTCCAGCACGGTAGAGGCAGCCCCGCTGGATCCGGTCACCGTCAAGAAGTTCGTTCAAAGCGCCGATGGGACGATCGAATACCGGCAGGGGGAGCAATTTCAGGCGGCCGATCTGGCAAGCGTGCAACGAGCGGTCAACCAGAACACCCTCGACACCTTGCACAGCGCTTCGCTGATCGCTTTGGTGTCGATCTTCGTGCTGTCTCTTGTCATCGGCTGGTACGTAGCCGGGCGAGTGCTGCGCCCGATCGAACGTATCACCGCGACGGCTCGCGAAATCAGTGGTAGCGATCTGTCGAGGCGAATCAACGCGACCGGCCCGCGCGACGAGCTACGTGCTCTGGCCGACACAATGGATGGAATGCTCGAGCGTCTCGAAACAGCGTTTCGGACGGAGAGGACTCTCGTGGAGGACGTCAGCCACGAACTGCGCAATCCGGTAGCTGTTCTGCAGGCAAATGTCGAAGCTGTTCTCGCGAACGAGGACTCGACGCCTGCCGAAAGGGCGGACGCGATGGTGATCGTGTCACGGGCAACGGCGCGGATGTCTCGATTACTCGAGGATTTGCTGGCCACGGCGCGCCGCCGTTCCGGTGCCTTCGTCGAACGCGAGTTGGACCTTGCAAGTATTGCCGCGGATGCTGCCGAGGAGTACCGATTTCCCGCCGAGGAGCGCGCGTTGGAATTGGTGGTTCGAGCGACCACCGGACCGGTCGTCTACGCGGAACCGGAGTCGCTCGGGCGCGCACTGGGCAACCTACTGTCCAACGCGATCAGGTTCGCCCCCGATGAATCTTCTGTGACGGTTGGCGTTGGGAGCCACAGTGGTTGGGCGTGGATCGCAGTGCGCGATGCCGGACCAGGCATAGCCGATTCCGACCGAGAAGTGGTGTTCGAGCGGTTCCGACAAGGCGGAGTGGGCGAGGGCGTCGGCGGCGTCGAGAGCAACGAGGGCCGACGCCGGGGCAGTGGCCTCGGATTGACCATTGCCCGGCAGATCGTGGAGAGTCACGAAGGCCGGCTGGCCCTGTTCAGTAGGTTGGGTGTGGGAAGCACGTTCGTCATCTGGTTGCCGGACCGGGCGGTCGCCGGTGCCGGCGATCGTGGTCCGATGCCGCCAGATGTCAATCCATTGCCCGCACCGGACCGGTGAGGCCGACGCTCGAATGTCCCGTTCGGTTGCCTCCACAGACTGATCGGTCGGTACGCGGACGGCCCGAGGATCGCGATAGGTGCCCTGGCAGGGACTCCCATTGTCCGATTTGTGCACCTACCGTTTGTAGGGACAATTTTTCTCACACTTGAGGTAGGAACAATGAAGAAGCAAATACTCACCGGGGCCGTCACATTGGGGTTGCTGGGTTCGATCGTCGCGTGTTCACAGAGCGCGGACGGTGCGGGTAGCGACCCTCTGACCGGAGAGTGGCGCATGACCTCGCTCGAGGTCGGCACCGAAGGTGACCTGCAGCCGGTTCCGTACTCGGGACAGATCACCTTCACCGGCGACACCGTGTCCGTTCAGGCCATGAATCCGGACACCGAGGCACCCGACACGGCTCTGACGGTGCAGGGATACGAGGCGTTCTACGGCGACCTGACCACCGATCCGGATGCCGGAACATTCACCATCACAGTCGAATCGGCGTTGGCACGCGATTTGATCGGGCAGACCCTCGATCGAAACTACGAGGTCGATGGCGACACGTTGGTCCTGACGCCGAGTGATCCGGCCGACGGGTTTCGTGTGACCTACGAACGTCACTCCAGCGCGTGAGCGAGACGGGCACGACAACCAGGGTCCGGTCGAGAATGCGCGGGGCGTCGTCCGCGGTCGGACTGATGTGCGTCCTTGCACTTGCGTCCTGCTCCGGGGGAGCCGATGCCCCTGACGTTGCACCATCGGAAGCTTCTGCCCCGCCACGGACCGCGGATACCGCGACGACCAGCGAGGAGAGCGTCACGACAGAGAATGGAGAATCCATGCGCGTCGAAATTCAGGTAGGCGACAGAACGGTGAGTGGAACGCTGAACGACAGCGCGTCGAGCCGCGACCTGCTGGCTCAGCTTCCTTTGACAATCACTATGGCCGATCACGGTTCGGTGGAAAAGACCGGACCGCTACCTGTCGAATTGACAACCGAGGGTTCACCTTCGGGAGCGGACCCGAATCCGGGTGACATCGGGTACTACGCCCCGGGAAACGATTTCGTGCTCTACTACGGTGACCAGAGCTACTTCCCAGGGATTGTCATCCTGGGGAGCATGGACGAGACCGGACCCGACATTGTCGGCGCGATCGATGGCAGCGTGACGGTGACCGTTACTCGATCGGACTGAAACGTCCACTGACATCACGAGGTCTGTCGGTGCACCCGTCCTACAGTCGGAGGGCGGGTGCACGACGCGGTTCTCTACGATCATCTCGACGACTGCCCAAGGCGGCGACTATGCCGATCCGATGTCGTTGCGGCAGAGCTGGATACGAATTGGGGCAGTTTCGAGACGAGCTACCTCAGGAACGACTACTGCTCGGGCTGTGTTCGGCGGCCCAAGAGCCGAGGAGGTGCAGACGTTCCGCGCTCGGAGAACCTGGCTCCGCTGTGTAGACCATCAGGATGGAACCTGGATCTGCGGTGATGACGAGTTCCTCGTAGGCGAGGTGGACCTCACCGACGATGGGATGGTTGAAGCGCTTCTTACCAGCGCCGTGAGAGCGAACGTTATGTGCGCCCCACAGAGTTCGGAAAGTTTCGTCGCGGGTGGAGAGCTCACCCACCAGGTCTTGCAGGCCCTTGTCGTGTGGATCGCGTCCGGCTTCGGCTCGCATGATGGACACACACATTTGAGCAAATGCATCCCAATCGGGATAGAACTCGCGGGATACCGGGTCCAAAAATTGGAAACGTGCAAGATTTGGAACCCGCCCACCGTCTCCGATGATCGGCGCGTAGAACGCTTTGCCGAGATTGTTCGTGGCGAGAAGATCCTGTCGCTGATTGCGTACGAAAGCGACGCCGTCGGTAATCGAATCCAGTGCCCACTGGAGGCTTATCCGAGGAGCAGCGGCCCGCACGGTCTTTCGGCGCGGGCGTCCGGAGGTGGGGACGCCATCCGCAGCACGCGCAAGATCGAGAAGGTGTGCGTGCTCGGTATCGTCGAGTCGCAGTGCGCGCGATAGCGCGTCGAGTACGGATGACGACGCACCGCCGATCGCGCCGCGCTCGATGCGGGCGTAGTACTCGACTGACAGACCGGCGAGAGCAGCAACTTCGCTACGTCGCAATCCGGCCACACGCCTGTTTCCGCCGCCTGTCAAGCCCGCATCTTCAGGCGAGACCTTGGCTCGGCGGGTCATCAGAAACTCCCGTACCTCCGCTTTGTTGTCCATGGGTTGAGCGTAGAGTCAATTGCGGCAATGAACGATGCCCTATCTGTACACCTTTCGCGGGGGCACCGTCGCAACGTCGCATGTTTCGGGTTCGCGTGCAATGCTGTTCCCGTCACGAAATCCGACCGGTTCAGCCCGCGCATCGTGGATTGATTGGTCTTCGAAATCCGCCGTCCATGCTGAGCGCTCCGACTGGCCAGTGCGGTGACGTCTATAACCGGCAGCACTGCGAGGTAGCGCTCGATGCCTCGTACTCCGCTACTCGTACGCAACTGGAAGGTTGGGGCCCGTGCCCGATATCGGACTTGTTCTCGCCTGCCTGGCCGGAGTCTGTGCGCCGTATCTTCTCGGTGCAGCCGGGGTTGTCCTGTTAGCGGAGTCTGCGCTGCTGGTGGGTCTCGTCCTTCCCGGAACCAGCACCGTGCTCATCGTCGGGTCGGTCGTCGGGCTCGGCCGCGTGGATCCGATCGTTGCGGCAGTAGTGATGGTAGTGGCGTCGTCCGGGGGTGCGCAGACAGCCTTCTTGCTACGCCGCCGTCGTGGTGGCGCGAGTTCGATGCCCCTTCCCCCGAACAGTATGTCTTCATCGAAGTTTGTCAGGCGGGCACAGAGTGGTTTCGATCGCCATGCCACTGTCGCCTCCATTGCGAGTCATCTGTTCGGTGGCACCAGAACCTTCGGTCCGCGGTTGGCGGCGGCCTCCCCGATGTCGTTCCGAACTTTCGCGCTGTGCAATTTTGCCGCCGCGGCGTTGTGGGTGACCATTTTGCTGGTGGTGGGTAGCACCGTCGGTGCCAATCCGAACGTCGCGCCGTATTTCATCGCTGCCGGTGTCGGCCTGATGTCCATCACGTACGGCGTGGGACTCGTACGGCGCCGGGCACGCACACCCTCTGCAGGGCCGATGGATTCGGCACCGACCTTCGATGTAGCGGCATCCCCGTAAAGGGTGTTCTCACGACTGCGATGCCGGCAGTTCAGTGGACGGAAGCCCAGTGCCGATCGTCGAATCGCAGCCGCGTCGAATTGCGGTCCGTGTCCGACCGGTTTCACCCCACCTGCTCGCCCAGTATTCGATCAAATATCGGGTGACCACGGGCTTTTCTGTACCCCGCCTGCTGTGCCTCATACCCTTGATGGCAAAACGTATGACAATTACCTAACGTCCTTATTGACATACAGATCCTTGTGATACAGCATGTATCTGGATGTGCCGTCCGTTGCATCACGCGAACCCATCTGTGCCGCAATCAAAGAGGCCCTGAGCCGGCAGGGGTTCTCGTCGCAGAACAAAAGGAGAGCGAATGACCGAGTCGCACAAAGACAGTGACCGTCGAAAGAAGCTCGGCGGGGCGATAGGTGAGATCGGTACGCAGTTCGATTACTCGGTGTACGCGCTGATGGCACCGACCATCGCGATTCACTTCTTCCCGGCAGGAAACCCAGCGGCTGCGATCCTGGGAACCTTTGCCGTGTATGCACTTTCATTCGTTGCGAGGCCGTTCGGCGGCGCACTCTTCGGGTACGTAGGTGACAAGTTCGGCCGCCTTGCCGTCTTGTCCTGGACCGTCGTGCTGATGGGTGTCGGAACGATGCTCATCGGAATGATTCCCACCTACGAGTCCATCGGCCTGGCCGCGACACTCATTCTGATCTTGTGTCGATTGCTGCAGGGACTGTCGATCGGAGGCGAGACGACAGGCGTCGAGAGCTACATCGTGGAGTCGGCTCCCGCGACGAAACGAGCGTCCTGGATGGGGACGGTGAAGTCGTTCTCGTATTGGCCTGTGGCCGCGGTGGCTGCGATCATCTTCGGCCTTCGGTCGGCGTTGGGAGAAGAAGCATTCGAAGCGTGGGGATGGCGAATCCCCTTCATCCTCGGTGGAGTCGTGGCCGTCGTAGGTTACGTGCTGCGCCGGACGTTGGAGGATCCCGACGAGTTCGTCGAGGCCGCAGCGGAGTACGAGAAGATGAACACTCCGGAGAACGCGGGGACGGTGTCCGGCGCGATGCGGGGAGCCTTCGGCACGCGCAAGTCCATGCTTCTGGTCATCTTGTTGCAGCCGCCGTACGCGATCGGCGCTTATCTGCTCAGCGGCTACATGTACACCTTCGTGGTCAGCCATGGAGGTATACCGGCCACGAGTGCGTTGCTCTCGAACATGGCGGCCATCATGGTTCTCGCGGCACTACTTCCCGTCATGGGAAAGCTGTGCGATCGGCTCGGACGCAAACCGATGTACTACGCCGGAGCGATCTGGCTCTTCGTCGCCGCGTATCCCGCGTTCGCACTTGCCGGGTCAGGAACGGTAGCCGGCGCATTCGTCGGACAGGCACTTCTCTCGATAGGCCTGTCGATGTACGGAGCGGCGATGTTCACCGGAATGGTCGAGATCTTTCCGACGGCGCTTCGGTGCCGTGGCCATGGAATCTCGTACAACCTCTCCGTGGCTCTCTTCGGTGGCACCACGCCGCTCATCGCAGCAGCACTGATCAGCGCTACCGGAAATCCGGTCGCTCCTGCCTTCTACGCGATGGCGGGAATCGGCCTCATCGGACTGGTTGGCGTGTGGCTTGTGCCGGAAACGAAGAACACCGATCTGCGGTCGTCCGTCTACGGTCTGCCCAGTTCCGCGGTGCCGGGGCGTACCGACGAGACCGACGCATCCGATTCGGCGAAGGTCGTACATCGAGCGTGAGTTGCTTCGCTCGATGAGTTCTACAGAGAGAGCCCTCGGGGCGGCGGTACCGGCGAAGGTCAGTATCTCCGCGTCCTCGGCGAGCGTGCTACAGCCGCTGAACTCGTCGATGATCGCGGTGGCGATGGTCGCTATCGTCACGCACTTCGGTTCGCCGGCGGGAGCATCCTGGTTGATCTCCGGGATGTATATCGCCACAGCGGTTTCCGCTCCGATCGGCGGAAAGCTCGGCACGATCTTCGGAGCGCGGAGGATCTATTTGATGGGTCTGGGGATCGTCGGCGTCGCGACGGTCGTAGGGTCCTTCGCGCCCGATATCAACTGGCTCATCGCCGCGTATGTACTGCTCGGAATCGGGATGGCCACCCACTTTCCGAACGCGATGACGATCATTCGCGACTACGCCGATCGTCACCGGAGCGATCCGAAATCGGCGTTGTTGACGCTCGTCCTGTGCAGTCAATCCGTTGCGGCCCTCGGTCCCACTGTGGGCGGACTGCTGGTCGGAACGTTCGGCTGGCAATCGATCCTATGGATCAACCTGCCGGTCATAGCCCTCAGCGGAGCTGCAGTACTTCGCTACGTCGCTCCGGATTCGACAGCACGACAAAGTGATTCGCGACGCAGCCTGCTTCGTTCGCTGGATCTGCTCGGAGTCGGCCTGTTCGTCGTGCTCACATCCACCACCATGATGTTCCTGCTTTCGGCCGGGGGATCGCCGCCGTGGTTCCTGCTCGCTGTTCCGGCGATCGCCCTGGTCCTTTTCGTCGTCCGAGAATGGCATACCGATGAGCCCTTCATCGATGTGCGGGCGCTGGCCCACAATCGTTCGTTGAGCGCCACGTTGGTCCGAACATTGCTCACCTACGTCGCGTTCTATTCGGTGTTCTTCTCGGTTCCCCAGTGGTTGCAATACCAACGTGGCATGAGCGCGACTCAGACCGGCCTCACGATGTTGCCGGTCGCCGCGGTGGGAATCTTGTCGACGTACGTCGCCTCGAAAGTGTTACGGCGGTGCGGTCCTCGAATCACGCTCACGGTCGGGTCAGTCGCGTTGACCGCAGGGGGACTGCTCCTGGCGATCGTGGAACGGACGACGGCACCCATCGTCGTGGTGCTGCTGGTCGCCGCAGTCCTCGGCGTTCCGAGCGGGTTCAACAACCTGAGCAACCAGAACATGGTCAACTCCGCGACTTCCCTCGAGGAAGTCGGAACCGCCATGGGGATGTATCGCACGGTGCAATTCCTGGGAGCGAACCTGGCCGCCGTGGTTCTGCAGTTCACCGCGGGCCCCAGCGTGGGGGACGACGGCATTCGTCACACCGGTTGGGTGGTCGTCGCGATCTCGCTCGTACTTCTCTTCGGTGTTGCGGTCACCAGGAGCCTCACTCGCGGGGAACGCATTCCCCGCGAGTGAGGTGTCATTCTCCGTCGAAGCCGTAGATGGACTTGACCTCGAGGTACTCCTCGAGACCGTACTCGCCCATCGACCTACCGATACCGGACTGCTTGTAGCCGCCCATGGGCGTCACCGAATTGGTGTTCGCGCCGTTGAACGACACCCGTCCCGCACGGATTCCACAGGCGAATTCGTAACCGCGGTCGCGGTTCTCGCTGAAGACGTAGCCGCCGAGGCCGAAGATCGAATCGTTCGCGATGTCGAGTGCCTCCGCTTCGGTTCGGTACGGCATGACGACGAGCACCGGGCCGAAGATTTCTTCCTTGGCAAGGGTCATCTCGCGATCCACGTCCGCGAGAACGGTTGGCTTGCAGAAAAATCCACGATCGAAGCCGTCTGCTCTGCCCAAGCCGCCGGCGACCAGACTTCCGCCCTCGTTCAGGCCTGTCTCGATGTGGTTCTGCACGCTGTTGTATTGCTGGGCGTGCACGAGCGGACCGTGGGTCGTGGCAGGGTCTCGGGGGTCGCCGAGGCGCATCCGACCGATCTCGTCCGTGATGAACGGGATGATGTCCTTCACCTGCGACTCGTGCACGAGAAGCCGGCTCGGTGCGTGGCATGACTGGCCGCTGTTGGAGAAGCCCCGCTGTACGTTCCACCGCGCAGCCTTCTCCAGGTCACCGTCGGTTAGGACGATGTTCGCCGATTTGCCGCCGAGTTCGAGGCAGACGCGCTTGATGGTGCGAGCCGCCGACTCGCCGACCTTGACGCCGGCGCCGGTCGAACCGGTGAACGAGACCATGTCGACATCGGGGTGGCGCGAAAGGGCATCGCCCACGACGCTTCCTCGACCGACGATCAGGTTGAAAACACCGGGAGGCGTTTCGGCCTCGTGCATGATCTCGGCCAGCGCGACACCGGACGCGGGAGAGGCGTCCGACGGCTTCAGCACCATCGTGCAGCCGGCGGCGATTCCGTAGATCACTTTGATGACCGACGTCTGGATAGGCCAGTTCCACGGTGAGATCAGAGCGCAGACACCGATGGCCTCGCGCCTGACGAGGGTGTCGGCCAACTCGTGCTGGAACGAGTAGCCGCGGATGAGGTCGCGAGCAACCTTCATGTGCCCCGCGGGCCCGGTCACCTGCGCCTTGAAGGAGACCGGAACACCCACCTCCTGGGCGATCAGCTGAGCGAGTTGTGGCTCGCGGCGCTCGTACGCGGCGATGATTCGATCGATCAATGCGATGCGTTCGTCGACGGTGGTCTTGGAGAAGCTCGCGAACGCGCGTTTCGCTTCTGCCACGGCGTGATCGACATCGGCAACCCCACCTCCGGAGGCCACGGTGGCCCACGGTTCCTCGGACGTCGGATCGACCAGAGTGCGGGTGCCGTCACCGCTGGGTGCGATCCATTGACCACCGACGTAGAGCTGTCCGAAATGTTCCACTTCAAGCCTCCGTGCGTGTGCCAAAATCGAAACTGGACGTCAAATGTAAGACCGTAACCTATCCTGTATTTGAACGCCAAGATCGGCGGGCGGCGGCGCGCTTATTGACGTAGGTATAACTGTCTGACATTATACAGCATGACCACCCGGACGCCGAACTCACTGATCGGCGGCTTCAGGCACAGAACGACGTAAGGAAGAATCGTGGGTTCACTGACAGGCAAGAACGTCTTGATCACGGGCGCTCTGGGCACCATCGGCCAGGCTCTTGTGGGCCGGTATGTCGAGGAGGGGGCCACCGTCATCGCGTTGGATCGTCCCGACGCACCCGATGCGCAGAAGACGCTCGACGGTATCGGCGAGGGCATCCGCTACTTCGGGTGCGATCTCGCTGACCTGGCCGGCATCGAGACCTCGGTCAAGGCCCTGGCCGACGAGATCGGCGGGGTCGACGTACTGGTCAACAACGCCGCGCTGGTGATCTTCAAGCCGCACGCCGAGTTCACCATCAAGGAGTACGAGGATCAGGTGAGGGTCAACTCCTCGGCTGTATTCGTGTTGTCGCGCGTGTGCTCTGAGCACATGAAGGCCAAGAATTACGGCAAGATCGTCAACATCACGTCCCTCACCCTCACGGGTCGGTGGACCGGCTACGTGCCGTATATCGCGTCCAAGGGTGCAATGTACGGACTCATCAAGGGCATGGCCCGCGAACTGGGTGATTACCTCATCAACGTGAACGGCATCTCGCCGGGTGCCGTCCTCTCGGATGCCGAATACCGCGACCGTGGCGACAAGCAGCAGGAATACCACGACTGGGTGATCGAGAACCAGAGCATGAAACGTCGGATCGCTGCGGTCGACATCGCCAACCTCGCCGTCTTCCTGTCCACACCGCAGGCCGACATGATCACCGGCCAGGACATCGCGGTCGACGGCGGAATGTAACCGCTGCAACACCTTTCATCAATCGACCTTTAGCTGGTCAGAATCAGGAGCGACCGTGGTAAGCATCATCGTTGTCGGAGTGGACGGTGGCGACGCCTCGATGCGAGCGGCCCGCCGGGCGGCCGAGATCGCACACAGCCTAGGAGCGAGACTTCATCTCGTGAACGCCGTCGACAGCGGCGCTGTGAAGGAATTCCCCGACAGGCCCGGATCGTCGCTCGTGACGTCGGGTGAATTCGCGGAGGCGATCGTCGGTGACGCAGCCGTCGCGCTTCGAGTCATTGCCCCGCGTGTGACGACGTCCGTGGTGCAGGGCCGTCCCGCGGTTGCACTGGTCGACGAGGCCACCCGGCTCGACGCCGAATTGATCGTCGTGGGAAATCGACGAACTCAGGGTCTGGCACGGGTCCTCGGCAGTGTCGCCAGTGCCGTTGCCGCGCATGCCCCCTGTGACGTGTACATCGCGAAGACCGTCTGACGCGGCACCGCATTCGAGCAGAACTGGACGTGACCCGCGAGGGCCACGTCCAGTTCTGCATGTGCTCACCCAGCCGCACGGCGGAACGATCACAATCGTTCCGCCGCGACCGGCGTCAGATCTTGTACTCGGCGAGCATCGCGCGCCCGATGATGATCTTCTGGATGTCCGTCGTGCCCTCACCGATTAACATGAAAGCCGCTTCGCGGTAGAGCCTTTCGATCTCGTACTCCTTCGAGTATCCGTAGCCACCGTGAATGCGGAACGAGGCCTGAACGACCTCATTGCAGTATTCGCTGGCCACCATCTTCGCCATTCCTGCTTCGACGTCCATCCGCTCTCCGGCATCTTTCAGTCGAGCCGCACGCACCACCATCGAGTGTGCGGTCTCGACCTTGGTGGCCATCTCGGCGATGCGGAACAAGATCGCCTGGTGTTGGGCGATCGGTTTGCCGAAGGTCTCGCGCTGCTGGGCGTATTTGACGCCCAACTCGAACGCGCGATTGGCGATTCCCACTGCGCGCGCGCCCACATTGACGCGTCCCACCTCGACGCCGTCCATCATCTGATAGAAGCCCTTCCCGGTGTCGCCGCCCAGCACCTGAGTTTCGTCCACCCGATGGTGATCGAGGATCATCTCGGTGGTGTCGATGCCCTTGTAGCCCATCTTGTCGATCTTGCCGGGGATGGTCACGCCCTGTGCGGTCTCGCCGAATCCGGGTTCCTTCTCCACCAGGAACGTCGTCATGTTCCTGTAGACCGAGTCGGAGCCGTCTTCCGTCTTGCACAGCACGGCAACGAGATTCGAAGAGCCGCCGTTGGTCAGCCACATCTTCTGCCCGGTGATCTCGTATCCCTCGGCCGTCCGCTTGGCCTTGGTGGAGATGGCCGCCACGTCCGAACCGAGCCCGGGCTCGGACATCGAGAACGCGCCGCGAACCTCGCCGGTGGCCATCCGCGGCAGGTAGCGCTGCTTCTGTTCCTCGGTGCCGTGCTGAGTCAACATGTACGCCACGATGAAGTGGGTGTTGATGACACCTGACACGCTCATCCAGCCACGGGCAATCTCTTCGACCACCAGTGCATAGGTCAGCAGTGACTCGCCGAGGCCGCCGTACTCCTCCGGGATCATGAGTCCGAAAATTCCCAAGTCCTTGAGTCCCTCGACGATTTCCGTCGGATACTCGTCTGCATGTTCCAACTCGGTTGCGACGGGAATGATCTTCTTCTCGACGAAGCGTCGAACGACATCGAGTATCTCGTCCTGCTCTGCAGTCAGTCCCGTTGTTCGCGCGAGTCGGCTCATGATCTGTATCTCCTCTGTGAATCCATTTGACTAAGGTACTAGATGTCAGACATATTACATGCATGTCTAATTCGGTAGTAGTCGTTACTGGTGCTGGGCGAGGGCTCGGTGAGGCGATAGCGCTGGAGGTTGCGCGTCAGGGCTCCCCGGTTGTCCTCGCCGGAAGATCGATCGAGCCGCTGGAAAGCGTGAAGTCCACCATCGAAGCGCAGGGCGGTCGCGCCCTGGTGCGCGTGACGGATGTGACCGATTCCGACTCCGTGGCGGGACTGTTCGAGGACGCAGAGAGAGTCTTCGGCCGGATCGACGTGCTGGTGAACAACGCGGGTATCGCCAACCGCGTCAATCTTGTCGATCTCGACGAGGCCGAATGGGACCGCATCTTCGACACCAACGTCCGCGGCATGTTCCTGTGCAGTCGTGAGGCCGGACGACGTTTCGCTCTGGCTGGCTCCGGTCGCGCGGTGAACGTAGCTTCGGTGTTCGGGTTGCTTGGCCGGCCTGGATATTCCGCGTACTGCGCGTCCAAAGGTGCCGTCATCAACTTCACCCGGTCCGTCGCTGCGGAATGGGCGCGGTTCGGTGCGCAGATGAATGCCGTTGCGCCTGGCTACTTCGCAACCGATATCAATGCCGAACTCCGCGCCGACGACGCAGCCATGGCCAAGGTCATGCGCCGCATTCCGGCCTACCGCATGGGCACGCCGGACGAACTCGCCAACGTCGTGGCGTACCTGGCGCTCACGGCACCGAATTTTCTGACCGGGCAGACCATCGCGGTTGACGGCGGAGAAGCGAGCGTCTGAACAGTGAAAGGAACAAGCATGACCGATGCAGTGATCTGCGAGCCGATCCGTACGCCGGTGGGCCGCTACGGAGGCATCTTCAAGGACGTCCCGGTGACGTCCCTCGCATCGACGGTGATGAAAGGTCTGGTCGATCGCACTGGTCTGACTGCCAAGGATATCGACGATGTCATCTTCGGCCAGGGCTACCCGAACGGCGAGGCAGCCGCCATCGGCAGGATTGCAGCACTCGACGCCGGTCTCGATGTGTCAGTTCCAGGTCTACAGATAGACCGGCGCTGCGGGTCCGGTCTCCAGGCTGTGCTGTACGCATGCATGCAGGTCGCTACCGGGGGCTCTGATCTGGTGCTGGCCGGCGGTGCCGAGAGTATGAGTCAAGCGGAGTACTACATGCCGAATGCCCGATGGAACTCAGGCGGTCTGCCCGATCTCCGTGATCGGCTCGCGAGCCCGCGTAGCAATTCTGGAGGGCGGCGGTACCCAGTTCGGGGCGGAATGATCGAGACCGCCGAGAACGTTGCAGCGAAGTACTTTGTCACGCGCGAACAGCAGGACGAGTGGGCGTTGCGGTCGCAGCAGCGCGCTGCTGCGGCCATCGACGCCGGGCTGTTCGAGGACGAGATGATCCCTGTAGTCGTTCCGGGTCGGAAAGGTGAGCCACTCATCGTCTCCCAAGACGAGCATCCGCGCCCGGACACCACAATCGAGTCACTCTCGCGGCTGAAACCGATAATGGGAGCGACCCTGCCCGGCGCGTCGGTCACGGCCGGCAACTCCAGCGGTCAGAACGACGCGGCCGCAATAGCGATCGTGACGACGCCAGGGAAGGCCGAGCAGCTCGGGTTGCGTCCGTTGGCGCGGCTCGTGAGCTGGTCCCTGGCCGGCGTTGAGCCCGAGCTGATGGGTATCGGCCCTGTTCCGGCGGCACGTCGGGCCCTCGAGCGGGCGTCGTTGTCCTGGAAAGACATCGATCTAATCGAATTGAACGAGGCTTTTGCTGCTCAAGTGATCGGTTGCTTCCGCGGATGGGAATTGAGCAACGCCGATTTGGACCGCGTCAATGTCAACGGCTCCGGCATCTCGCTCGGCCACCCAATCGGAGCGACGGGAGGTCGTATTCTCGCGAACCTGTTGCGGGAGATGGATCGACGTGAGTCGCGATACGGGATGGAGACCATGTGCATGGGCGGCGGCCAAGGACTGGCTGCGATCTTCGAGCGGGTGGTCTGACGTGGCAAAGATCCTGTATCTGAGCATGTCTCGGGAGAAATACTCACCCAACTACTTTCCGTATCTGCGGACCTATATCGACGGGGTGAAGTCACCGGACGTCGAGTTCGAGCTCCGAGGCACGCGGGTCGGTCGCATCGACAGCTTTCGGTTCTTCGAAGTACTCGACTGGGTGTCGATCCTCGACTCCGTCGTGGCTGCGGAACAGGACGGCTTCGACGCGGTGGCGATCGGCAACATCCTCGATCCGGCGCTTCGCGAGGCACGGTCGATGGTCGATATCCCGGTGCTGGGTCTCGGGGAGACCTCGATGTTGACGGCCTGCATGATGGGCAGTCAGTTCTCGCTCGTAGGAGTCAATCCCTACTTCGGCGGTCGCTTCGAGGAGAACGTCGCCAGATACGGATTGCGCGACCGGCTCGCGAGCATCGAATGCATGGGCCTGACTCCGCACGAACTCGATGCGTGCTTCTCCGATGACAGCAAGCGCCAGAAAGCGATCGACTCCTTCGTCGCGGCGGCGCGAGCGTCCCTCGACAAAGGGGCAGAGGTGGTCATCCCCGCGGGTGGTCGCCTGACCGCGTTCCTCAATGCAGTGGGGATCCGCGACGTCGACGGTGCACCGCTCCTCGACGGAACCGTCTCGCTCGTGACCGCAGTCGAGTCGGCTGTCCGAATACACCGGCAGGCAGGCACTTTCGTCAGTCGCCGCAGGCTGTACGCGCGGGCACCCCAAGCGTCGATCCAGGAATCTGCCGCCGAATACGCCGATGGCTACAACGTGCCTGCCCTGAAGCGATCGATCGACCGTTCCGACCCCGCCACACAACGAACAGAGGAGTGAATTCGATGGACGTGCGTTACCCGTTGAGCAAGCAGGATGTGTTCGTCTCCAATCTGGACCGTCTTCGCGAAACCGCGCCGGACGTTGCCGATGCCTTCCGTGGTCTGCGCGTGGCCGCCGACGCGTACGGCACTCTCGAACCGAAACAGCGGGAGTTCAGTCTGCTGGTGGGCTTTGCTGTCACGCGGAACGAGGGAGGCTTCCGCGTGCATTGCACGCGCGCGAAGGATGCAGGCGCGACGCTGGAGGAGATAGAACAGATCGTCATCCTCCAACTCGGCACGAGCCTCGGCCTCGTACCTGTGGTGGAGGCCCTGTCGTGGGCGCACGACGAACTCGCTGATTAACAGCAATAGTATTGTCAGACAATACGCATCATGATATTTTTGCGTGTGACCGCGACCACGACCGACCAGCGTATTCGAGTTCTACAGGAGAATCGTCGATGACAGAACGTAATGGCACCCGCACCGCGCTGGTGATGGGAGCGGGATCCGGAATCGGACGCGCGAGCGCCATCGAATTGGCGGGCGCGGGAGTTCGCGTCGTCGCGGCGGATCTCAATGCGCAGTCGGTGGCAGCACTCGCCGCCGAAGTGGACGGGATCATCGACCTGGGACAGTCGTGGAACGCGACCGACCCGGAGGCCTGCGACGCACTGGTCGCGGCCGCCGTCGAGGCCGTCGGGCATCTGGATACTGTCGTCTCCACCGTCGGGTGGACGGCGATCACGAAGTTCCTCGACGAGTCTCCGGACTACTGGCGTCGCATCATCGACGTGAACCTGATGTCGGCGATCTACCTGTCGGCGGCCGCGGGTCGCGTGATGAAGGACAGCGGCGGAAGCATCGTGCTGACCTCGTCCGAAGCAGGCACGGTCGGCACCTCCGGCGAAGCCGTCTACTCGGCGGCCAAAGCCGGCATCATCGCGTTGGTCAAGTCGCTCGCTCGTGAGTGGGCCCGCTTCGGGATCCGCGTCAACGCAGTGGCACCGGGTATCACCGCCACCCCCCTGCTCGAGGAGCAAGGTCTGGTATCCGGTGACGGCGCGGACGGTGGGGTGCTGGGCAGCATTCTGAGGGGCGTGCCGATGCGTCGAGCGGGTGAGCCGTCCGAAATCGCCGCTGCGATCGCATATCTCGCGGGCGACGGTGCCAGCTACGTCACCGGGCAGACCCTGTGCGTCGGCGGAGGATTGACGATGGGCTCATGACGCGCCGCCTTGCCATTCCGATCACGAGTTTCTCCAATCCGACACCGAGAGGTCGTTCACCCCATGCGTGACAAAACGGTCCTGATCACCGGCGGTTCCCGCGGAATGGGGCAGCAACTCGCGTTGCGTCTCGCCGGTGAAGGCGCAAACATCGTCGTCAACTACCGCCGCGACACCGAGGCCGCGAGCCAGACCGTCGATGCCATCGAAGCGGCGGGAGGAAAGGCACTCGCTGTGCAGGCGGACGTGTCCGACACTGCCGCCGTCGAGGCCATGATCGGACACGCGGTCGACCGCTTCGGCTCCCTCGACGTCGTCGTGGCCAACGCCGCAGCCAGCGCGTTCAAGCCGCTGATGGACATTCACGGACGTCACATCGAGAAGACCATGGGCATCACGGTGCAGGGCTTCCTCGACCTGGTTCGACTGGCTCTGCCACACATGAACCGTGGCGGTCGCGTCATGGCTGTCAGCGGTTGGGACAGCTTCCGCGTCCTCCCGGGACACGGCCTCCTCGGCGCGGCCAAGGCTGCGATGGAGACGATCGTGAAGTACCTTGCGATCGAGTTGGCCGCCAACGGGGTGAGCACGATCGGAGTCTGCCCAGGACCGATCGACACCGACTCCTTCCGTTACTACGCAGGCGACGCGTGGGACGATTACGCGAAGCAGTGGCTCGCGCAGACCCCGTCGGGTGCGTACCCGACACCGGCCGAGGTCGCCGAGGTCATGGCGTTCCTGTGCTCTCCCCAGAGCGCTGTCATCAACGGCCAGACCATCGTGGTCGACGGCGGGCTGTCACTGGCGACCATGCCAATCGGCTTCGGCCAAGGTTGATGATGAGTGCGCAGTCACCGGCGGTCGCCCAGACCGTCGTCCAGTTGATGAGTCAGATCCAACGTCGCCCCGGGCACGAGGTGGCTGCGGAAGACATTGCCGGACAGCATCGGTTGACCATCGCCGAACTAGTGCTCTCGTCGAACCGCTTGGCCAACGCCTTTATAGGCCTCGGCCTGACGCCGGGCAGTCGCGTCGCATACGTGGCGCAGAACCACGTCGAGTACGTGGTGCTCGAATTCGCTTTGCTCAAAGCAGGACTCGTCAAAGTTCCCCTCAATCATCGGTTCGCTCCGAACGAGCTCCGTCGGTGCATCGAATTGGCGGACGTTCGTCTTGTCGTGGCCGACGACGCATCGTCTGCCGTACTCGACGAGGTTCTCGACGGCGCCGACATCCTGCGAGTGCACATCGGGCCACGGGACGGATGGCTGATGTTCGCCGGGATCGTCGCAGGCGGCGCACCGACATCCGTACAGGCCGCGACCGGTCCCGACGACCTTTATCACATTCGCTTCAGCTCCGGCTCCACCGGAAAACCCAAGGGGATAGCCATCTCTCATCGAGGTGCTCGTGCGGCGATCCTCGGGAACACCTGGGTGATGAGCAGCAGTGGACCGGTCGACAGGCCGCGAACGCTGCAAGTTGCGCCGCTGGTGTACGCCGGTGGCTGGAGCGTTCTGCCCACCCTGCTCTGCGGCGGCACCAACGTGTTCATGGACCGCTTCGATGCGGAGCAGATGCTCGATGTGATCGTCGGGCGAGGGATCACCTGGATGTTCGCGGTCCCGACGATGCTGCGACGCATGAGCACGCTCGCAGGACTGGCCGCACTGCGAGGGTCGTCGCTCAGTTGCCTCATGCTCGCTGGTGAGCCGGCGGCTCTGCCCGCGCTCGAGGTGGTGGGGGAACACACCGACGCGTTGATTCAGTGCTGGGGCCAGACGGAAGCGCCCGCATCGACGACGCTGCTGTCGCGGACCGACATGAAGCAGCGCGAACTCTGGGCGTCGATCGGGCGGCCGGTTCCCGGTGTGGAGTTCTCCGTCTACACCGACGGCGTGGTCCTCGACAGTCCTGAACCGGGTGTCGACGGCGAACTGGTGATCAGGACACCGAGCGTCGCGAGCACACTGCTCGGCTCCGAGGACGAGCACGCCGAACGGTTGCTTCCCGACGGGTGGTGGCGCACTTCCGATCTCGGTCACCTCGACGAGTCGGGGCGCATCTACATCGTCGGTCGCGCGAGCGAAACGATCATCACCGGTGGTACGAACATTCAACCGGTGGAGATCGAGCGGGCTTTCGAGAAGCACGCAGCCGTCCGCGAAGCCGTGGTGGTCGGTGTTCCCGACGCGAAGTGGGGGGAGACTCCGGCGGCATACGTGCACCTGTCCGAGCCCTGGGAGTCCGTCGGCGCCGACCTCGACGCGTGGCTGAAGAACAACCTCGCCGGATTCAAGCGGCCTGGTCACATATTCGTGTCACCGGATCCCATTCCACGCGCCTCGGGAGAGTCGAAGATCGCGCGAGGCGACATCAAGAAGATCGTGCAGTCGTGGGTTGCGGACCCGAGCGGTGTGCCGGCCAACGTGACCAGAGTGGAGAAATGACGTGACGGACATCGTCGTATCGGTGGCAGAAGAAATCGGAACTGTCCGACTGAACCGGCCGGACAGAGGAAATTCGGTGACCCCGGACGTCGTGCGACGCATGGGCGAAGCGGTGGCAGAACTCGCGGAGTCCGACTCGGTATCTGCGGTGGTGCTCACTGGTACCGGCAAGGTCTTCTGCGCTGGCGCTGACGTTCGAGAGATGTACGACGTCTACAACGCCGACGGTCCGGATGGGTTGATGGAGTACCTCGCCGCAACCTGGATGCCTGCCGTGCAGCACACCGTTCGATTGCTTTGGGGTGCAGCGGTTCCGGTAGTCGCTGCATACAACGGGGCCGCAACTGCAGGAGGTCTGGACTTCGGGCTCGCCTGTGACGTGCGGCTTGCGTCGTCGAGGGCGCGATTTGCCGAGAGCTACGTCAATCTCGGTATGGTTCCGGTAGCGGGCGGTGCGTACCTCCTACCGTCTCTCATCGGTCCGGCCGCCGCGCTGCGCATGCTTGCGACGGGCGAGTTCATCACTGCCGACCGGGCTCTTGCACTGGGCATGGTCAGTGAGGTATGCGAACCCGACGCTCTGTCCGACCGAGCCATCGAGGTGGCCCGAGAGATGACGAAAGGGCCGTCGGCTACGTACGCGAGTGTCAAGAAGATCGTTCGTACGAGGTCCACGGTCGAGCTCGACACGGCCCTTCGCGCAAGCCTGGCGGCAAATATCTCGCTGATCGCCCGCCCCGATGTCCGGGCCGGAATTCTGGCGGTCATGGAGCGTTACACGGCCTGATCATCCGCCCGAGTGATGTATCGGTGGCGGCAGCTCGAGGACATGTGATGTGGCCAGTCGGTACTGCAAATACCCAAGTCCAAGACGAATTCCGCCGTAACCGGACATCGGATCGAAGGACATGATGTCCTGCACGCAATCGACCCGAGACTGCATGGTGCTGTGATGGACCCCGGCAAGGCGGGCAGCCTGACGGATCGACGGCGCGTCGAGGAGAGCGTCGAGCGTCGACCGCGCCCACGGGTGGTTCATCACGTCCGCGATCGCGCGCACGTCGGGTCCCGCTCGGCGTTCGGAGGAATCGGCGAGCAACTCCACGATCCCGGTGTATCGATCCGCGTCGACGAACGGTTCTTTGTCCCCGTCACACAGTTGGAGAGCGACCATCGCCGTGCGTAGCGAGAAGTCCAGATCGTCGATCCCCACCGCGATTCCAGCACCCGAAGGGCGAACGTCGAGGCGGTCGGCGTGCGCGTCGACGACCACGATGTGGATCGCGCCGTACGCGGTGTTGACCACGTCGCCGGCCCCGGACGGATGGGATTGCCACACCGCGAACAGCGGCGCAGCCACGATGCGGTAGGACTGTCCTGTTCTCAGGCCAAGTCGTTCTGCTGCTGCTCGACGCTCCATTGGGTCTCGCAGCGCGTCCAGGGCGGTCCCCAGGTCTCGACGGGGTTCGAGGTCGCGGCGCTCCATGCCCAGCCTGACACCGATGGACAGAGCCAAACGCTCGACGATGATGGCGTCGTTCGGGTGGGGCGCGCCCTGCCGTTCCAGCCACACCTCGGCGTTACCGGGAAGCTCGTAGGAAAACACCGTGCCGGGTCCCGGACCGTCGAGCTCTTCACCGCTGGGTGTCATGCGCATCGTTCGTGCAGGGTCGTCCACCTGCAGCCCTGCGGGGCATCCTGCGAGCGACGCTGCGGTGCTGAGCAGCGCACGACTGTTGACGTTTCCTCTGATGAGCTCGTCGAAACAGGCGATCACACGAATTCCGAGGCTGGCGTCGGGGTCGAGTGCCGAGATCTTGCCGAGTAGCTCCTGCATTCGGCCCCTTCCGCCGCTCTCTATCGTGTCCTACCCATTGTCAGCCATGGAGAGCGCTGTAGGTGGCCTTCTCGAAATCGAGATACCCGCCGACGGATCCCGCATCGGCGAACGGGAAGATTTGGGTGGCCCAGTACCCGCCGATTCCGTTGCGCCGATCGATCCAGTAGTACAGGTTCGCAAGTCCCGCCCAGGCGTTGCTTCCGGCTGGTCGGCCCGTGGGTGCGTCTTCGTCGTTGATCATGAACGTGTAGCTCCAGGACTTGGGCATGCCGGGGAAGAATTCGGCATTGTTGCTGAGCGACGGGATAACCCCGGGAAGCATCTTGACTTTCAGATCACCGAGGTGATTCTGCAGTGCGAAATCAACCGTCTCGGGCCGCAGGATCTGCTCGCCCGAGGCGGACGCCCCGTCGTTCAGCCACATCCTGATGAACGAAAGATAGTCACCGACAGTCGAATACAGGCCATGTCCACCCATATCCACCTCGGGGTCGGGGAGCGCAAAGTCCGTGGGGGTCAGTGCACCGTCGGCTTCCCGCTGGTGCATGGTCGCCACGCGATCGCGGGTGCGGTCCGACAGGGTGAACGCGGTGTCGTTCATGCCGAGCGGCGCCAGGATGCGTTCCTGCATCACCTGGCCGAGCCTCTTGCCGGTGATCCCCTCGATCACTTGCCCCGCCCAGTCGATGTTGCTGCCGTACTCCCACTGCTCGCCGGGATCGAACAGCAACGGAGTCTGCAGGGCCTTACGGCTCGAGGTGACGATGCTGGGCTGGCCGTGCTCGACCGCGAGGCGGTTGTATTTCTCGTTGAAGAAGTCGTACCCGAACCCGGCGGTGTGCAGGAGCAGATGCTTCGTCGTGATGTCACGCTTGGGTGCACGGAGTACGGGTCGGCCCTCGTCGTCGAACCCGTCCAACACTTGCACCTCGCCCAGTGCCGGCGCATATTCCTTTGCGGGCGCGTCGAAGTCGAGCAGTCCCTGCTCTCGCAGCTGCAACGCGGCAACTCCGGTCAACGCCTTCGTGGTCGAGAAGATCGCGAAGACACTGTCGGTGGTCATCTCGCTCTTCGCACCGACGTCTCGGTACCCGGAAGCCTTCAGATACAACGTCTCGTTCCTGTCGGTGACGCCGGCGACGACGCCCGGTACCGATGCGGGAGCGTTGTTCAGAACAGGGTCGATTGCGGATTCGAAGGTCGAGCGGTCGACCTGTGATGCGGTCATGCTGATTCTCCTTTTCTCGGGGATGAGCGAAAAATCAATCGGCGAGGCGGTTCTCGACCCACGCGTTGCGGGTGCGGATCATGCCCTGGGCGAGAGTCGTGTGCGGAGCGAAGATGTCGAAGGCGTGGAACCCGCCGTTCCACACATGCAGCTCTGCGTCGGTTCCTGCGTGCCAAAGGGAGGTCGCATAGTCGACGGCCTCGTCCCGGAAGATCTCGGCCGATCCGACGTCGATGTACGCAGGTGGAAGGCCGGCGAGGTCCGTTGCGCGGGCCGGGGCGATGTAGGGCGAGACGTCGTCTGTCCGGTACTGCTCGCCGAGCACCGCGCGCCATCCGGTCTCGTTGCTCACTCGGTCCCAGACGCCCACGGCATCGAATTGCTTTGTCGATACGGCAGTTCCGCGGTCGTCGAGCATGGGGTAGATCAGCAACTGACCGCACAGGCGTGGTCCGCCGCGGTCGCGCGCAGCAAGAGCGAGTCCAGCCGCGAGGCCGCCGCCGGCGCTGGCTCCGGCAACCATGATGCGCGAGGTGTCCACCCCAAGGGGCGATGCGTTGTCTACGATCCACCGCAGTGTCGAGAACAGGTCTTCGCGTGCGTACGGGTCCGGAAACTCCGGTGCCAACCGGTATTCCGGCGACACGCGGACTGCACCGAGGCGTTCGACCCAGTCGAGGTTCAGTGCCAGCGCGTTGAATCTGTCGCCGAACATGAGCCCTCCCGAATGGGCGTATAGGGTCACCGGCCGCGGGCCGCCGTGGCGGGGGGAGCGAAATACCGATATGACGATCTCGTCGCCGAGGTGGCCGCGGACCACGTGCTCGAGGTGGTCCACGAGGTGCCCCTGCAGGATGTCGGGGAGGGGCGGCGACGCGTACGACCGCCGCATGAAGGCGATGAGGTCAGGAGTGATCGTCGGCGGGAAGACTCCACCCACGATGGCGAGCCCAGCCCGGAGTTCGGCGTCGATCTCGGGTCGGGGAAGCCGCGACGCTCCGCTCGACTGTGTCATGGATCATAGTATCGTCAGGAAATCGCCTCCCGTGAACCGCCGGGGCGACGCAAACCTCGCAATCGAGACCGCCGAATGTCGGGTTCCCGTCAATCGCGTAGTAGGCGGTTGGCTCGGTACCGGGTGTCGTGGTAGCTCGACCACAGCGCGTCGAGCAGTTCCAGAACTGCGGCCCGCGACCAGTCGCGCGTCCATTCGAACGGGCCGGCAGGGTAGTTCGTGCCGAGCATCATGGCGACATCGATGTCGTCGGGGGTAGCCACTCCGTGCATGGTGGTCTCCCACGCTTCGTTCGCCACGACTGCCAAAGTTCGAGCCAGCACGAGTCCCGGCACATCGGACACGGGGTGGGCGGCGATGCCTGCACGTTCGAGCATCGCCGCAACGGTCGAGAGCACCTCGGGGTGCGAGGATGCGATCGCGATACCGGTGGCGGACGCCACCGAGATGCAGCGGTCGAGCACGACGACGGGTACGCCGCCTCGCTCGGCCGACTCGGAACGCGCGGTTCGGCCACGCGTGATCACGACTACGGTTCCGTCGAGTACCAGTTCGCCCCGCGCGCTCAGTGCCGTTTCCTCGCGTGTGACCGCGACGCGCGCTCGCTCCACCAGAGTGTCGAGTTCGGGGCTGTCGCCTCGTCGAATCGACTCACCGGGCAGTGCCCCGGCCACCACCTGCGCGGGGGCGTCCGCGGTGGCACCGTCGGCATAGGAGTAGAAGCCGTGGCCACGCTTGCGTCCGTAGCGGCCCGCCGCAACGAGCTCGTCCTGGATGCGCGACGGTTCGAAGCGGGGGTCGAAATTGAAGGCCGTCCACACGGTCCTCGTCACGGCGGCATTGACGTCGTTGCCGATGAGATCCATGAGCTCGAACGGGCCCATCCTGAATTGGCCAGCGCCGCGGATGATCGCGTCGAGTGTGGCGGGAGAGGCCACGGATTCCTGCAGAAGCCGAAGAGGTTCGCCGTAGAAGCCGCGCGCGACCCGGTTGACGATGAAGCCAGGTGCGTTGGTGACCCGCGCGACCGTCTTGCCCCACGCAACCGCCAGCGTGTCGATGTCGTCCGCAACCTGCTGGTCGGTCTGCAGCCCGGTGACGACCTCGACCAGCTTCATCACCGGCACCGGATTGAAGAAGTGCATGCCGACGACTCGGCTGGGGAGTGGGGAGCGGGCGGCGATTTCGGAGACGGACAGCGACGAGGTGTTCGTCGCGAGGATGCACTGAGGGCCGAAGTGGTCGGCAGCCGCGGTGAAGACCGCGGCCTTGACGTCGAGCGACTCGAGGACGGCCTCGATGACCACCGTGTTCGGATGCTGGGGAGCGAGGTCCATCGACGTGCAGGTGGTCAGCAGACTGTCCAGGGAAGCCGCGATGGCAGGCTGCCGCTTCGCCAACCGGGTCCCGATGTCGTCGGTCGCGGCCTTCAGCTGTGCTTCCTGCGGATCCACAAGTGTTACCGAGTGGCCCGCGGAGAGCGCGGTCTGCGCGATCCCACGCCCCATCGTTCCTGCGCCCACAACGCAGATCGGGGTGGATGCTGTGGTCATGTGTGTCTCCCGGAAGTTGTTGGCGGGGCCGCGCGCCGGACAAATCTTGTTGCTTCTATCTGTATGACAATGTACGTTGCTGTAAAGAAAGTATCAGACTAAATGTCTTACAAAGCGATATTCTGGACCGGAACAGAAAGTGGTACCGCTATGACCTACGAAGACATTGTCGTCTCCGTCGACGAGGGGGTGGCAACCATTGCGATCAACCGCCCCGAGAACGCGAACAAGCTGCGTTTCACCACCGCACGCGAGTTGCTCGACGCGTTCCGCATGGTGCGAGAGACGCCCACCATCGATGCGGCAGTGCTGACCGGGACCGGCGACAAGTTCTTCTGCATCGGCGGTGAGCACGAAGAGCTCAGCTCACTCGACTACTCGAGCGTGATGCCGGTGATCGACCTGTACGAGTTCATCGACACGATGCCCAAGCCCGTGATAGCGGCTGTCAACGGCTTCGCCGTCGGTGGCGGCAACGTCCTTCAGGTCGTCTGCGATCTGACCGTCGCTGCGCCGCATTCGATCTTTCGTCAGGTCGGGCCGATGGTCGGAAGCTTCGACGCCGGATACGGCACGTGGTACCTGGAACAAACGATCGGGCGTCGGCGCGCAAAGGAAATGTGGTACCTGAACCGCAAGTACTCCGCTGAGCAGGCGCTGGACATGGGTTTGATCAACGACATCGCCGACGATCCGGTCGCACATGCACACGAGCTGGCGCAGACGCTTCGCCGTCGTGGCCCCTTCGCGTTGAGCGCACTCAAGGCTGCATTCTCCGGACGGCACACCGGTGTGGTCGGGCAGGCACGCATGGCTCACGACCTCCTGCTCACTGCATATCGCAGCACTCAGGAGGCCACCGAGATGTCGGAGTCCTTCGAAGAGCGCCGTGAGCCCGACCGATCGAAGTTCAACCGATGACCGCCCTGAGCCCCGAGTTGGAGGCGTTCCTGACGACCGCGACGAAGGTTGCGTCGTCCGTGGCTGACTCGTCCGACTCGGTGAGCGCCTCACGCGGAGCGTTGGACAGCACCGGACTCCTCGATCTCGCGCGCGATGTCGCGGACGAGGCGGACGGCGTGCACTGGCTTGCTCATACCGTCCGCGTGGTCGCGCAGACATCTCCGTCACTCGCCTTCGTGCTCGCCGGCCGATACGCTGCCGACCACGTCGGCCGCGACGCAGGACCGGACGGCTCGTCGTTCGGACTGGCCTTTGCCGGCTCAGCGACCGTCGTGTCGGCAGCACTCGAACCGCAGCGAGCAGTGGTGTGGGACGCAGAGTCCGGATCGGTGTTCGCAGCGCCTTTCGATTCGGTCGGAACAATTGGCAGCGAGCGATCCGGTCTGGCGCAGGCAGATTTGGTCTCGGTGACCTTTCCCTCCGGCTCTGTCGTCGCCGACGCCGACGCCTCCGAGCTCGTCTCGCGGTGGGACCTGTTCACCGGGGCCGCGCTGGTCGGAACGGCACGCCGAGCCGTGCTCGAGTCGCAGGCCTATGTCATGGGTCGTCACCAGTTCGGCGTCCCCATCGGGTCTTTCGTCGGCCTGCGTGCCCTGGTCGCCGACATGGATCTTCGAGTCAGGGAGACCGAAGCACTGCTGGTGCTGGCCCTCGACGGCGCCGCTTCGTCACCTGTGTCGGCCGTCGCCGGCCGCGCCGCTGTCGCAGTATGCATCGATGCCGTTCAGGCGCACGGTGGGTACGGGTACATCGACGAGTACCCCATCGCCGGATTGTTGCGCGATGCCATCGGTATCGCGTCGAGGGCAGGTGGGCGACGCTTCCACATCGCACGAGTCGCCCAACTCGGCTTGGGCCCTCGAGCAGCCGTGCTGCCATGACTGCTGCCTCCTGTGACAGCGACACAGACACAGAACCGGAGAAGAACATGAACGCAGCGAGTGGACCGTTGGCCGGTGTTCGGGTAGTCGACATCTCGTCGTCCTACGCTGCACCGACGACCTCGATGTACCTCGCCGACATGGGTGCGGACGTCATCAAGATCGAACCGACACGCGGAGACGACGCGCGTGGATGGGGCCCTCCCTTCCTCAACGGTGAGGCCGCCTGGTTCCTGTCGGTGAACCGAAACAAGCGAAGCATGTGCCTCGACATCCGTGGACAGGCCGGCCGCGACGTCCTGTTCAAGCTGCTCGAGACCGCCGACGTCTTCATCGAGAATATCAATCCTGTCAAACTCGAGAAGCACGGCTTGAGTCCAGACACTCTGCGAAAGGCTTTCCCGCAGTTGATTATCTGTGCATTCTCCGGTTTCGGTCTCACCGGACCCGATTCCGCATTGCCGGGCTACGACCTGATAGCACAGGCCCGATCGGGAATCATGAGCGTGACGGGCGCGGACGGCGTACCGCAACGCGTCAGCACAGCCCTGTCCGACGTCGCGGCGGGAACGGTCGCTGCGTTCGCTGTGTCGTCGGCCCTGGTAAAGCAGCAACGCACCGGGGAGGGCGAGATCGTCGACATCGCTTTGCTCGAAGCCGATTTGGCATTCATGTCACCGCGTATCGCGAGCTACCTCGCCGGCGAGCCGGAGCCGTCACCGTGCTCTGGGCGCGACTCGGTCGTGGCCATCTACCAGTCCATGAAGACAGCCGACCGTCCCATCGTGGTCGCCATCGGCAACGACGGTCACTGGCGTCGTGCGTGCGCGGCGCTCGGGTTGGACGAATTGGGACGACGAGAAGATCTGCGTACCAACGCCGATCGACGCGCCAAGAGGGACGAGGTGGTAGGACATTTTCAAGCTCGACTCGAGACCATGCCGTCCGAGGCCGCGCTGAAGACACTGCAGGCCGTCGGTGTTCCGTGCTCGCAGATCAACTCATTGTCGGAGGTGGTCTCCGACCCACAGGTCGAAGCGCGCAGGGCCATCGTCTCCTACGAGCACCCGGTGGCCGGTACGTTTCGCGGCGTGGGTACGCCATGGCGGCTTGCGTCCGACCCGGAGGATCGGCAGTCTCGTATTCCGGCACCTCTGCGCGGGGAACACGGCCGGGCTGTGCTGAGCGAGATCGGACTCGACGATGCGGCGATCGCACAGTTGGCGAACGAGGAGGTCGTATGGGTTCCGTGATCGACACCATGCGTTCCGGACGCGTGCTGACCATCGAGATCACCCGTCCGGGCCAACTGAACGCACTCAACTCCACCGTCCTAGGGGAGATTCTCGGCGTAGTCACCGACGCACAACACGATAATTCCCTCGGTGCCATCATCATTCGTGGCAGTGGGGACAGAGCCTTCAGCGCCGGTGCCGATCTCGACGAGATCCGCGGGCTCGATGTCGAAGCTGCGCACGCGTTCATTCGAGCCGGTCAACGAACCATGAAAGCCATTGCCGACTCGGTGATCCCGGTCATAGCCGACGTCGACGGATTCGCGCTCGGTGGCGGTTTCGAGTTGATGTTGTCCTGCCACCTGGTAGTGGCGTCCGATCGGAGTCGATTCGGCCTCCCCGAGGCGCGCATCGGGTGCATCCCGGGTTTCGGCGGCACCCAGCGGCTCGCCATGTCCGTGAGCAAACCGGCGGCGCTTCTCATGATGCTCGGGGGGGAGCGTGTCGACGCGGATCGTGCCTGGCAGATCGGTCTGCTCTCGGTACCTCCGTCGCCGCCGGAGCATTCGACCGCTGAGGCCCGACGCCTGGCCGAGCTGATCGCGTCGGGAAGCAGAACCGGGGTCGCGAACATTCTCGATGCGGCGCGGTCGGCGTTCAGTGCTGCAGCGCTCGATCATGAGGCGGCCCTCGCTGCCATCTCCATTGCTGCGCGCGACGGGCAGGAAGGGATCACATCCTTCGCAGAGCGTCGCGCACCCGTCTTCCACCAGGAGAACACATGAGTACACCGTGGGCCAGCATCGACTACGACATCATCGACATCGTCGATTCGGTCATCGCGCGCACCATCGCTCCCGAAGCACAGACGATCGACGCGACGGGGACATTCCCCGCCGCCGCGATCTCCGAGTTGGCAGAAGCGGGCCTGGGCATTCTGCAGATGCAGAAGTCGCTTGGTGGCGCGGGAGCGAGCACCTCCACCTACGCCGAAGCGCTGCTGCGTATTTCGGCAGCGTGCGGAGCGACATCAACCGTCTACATGACGCAGATGCACGCCGCTCACCCGATTCATCTGCAGGGCACACGGGAGCAGAGTGAGCGCTGGGTCCCGGCACTGTGCGCAGCGACTGCGATTGGATCCATCGCACTCACAGAACCCGGCGCGGGATCCGATGTCAGTTCGATGCGTACGGTTGCGCGTCGAGACGGGGACAGCTACGTAGTCAACGGCGAGAAGACGTTCATTTCCAACGGTGACCGCGCCGACGTGATCGTTCTGTTCGCCACGGTGAACACAGCCCTCGGAAAGTTGGGTATCACAGCGTTTCTGCTCGACACGGCGACTCTCGACGGCTTCGTGCCGGGTCCGCCCATGAAGAAGCTCGGTCAGAAGGGCGCGTCGACGGTGACGTTGTCGTTCCAGGACTGCCGAATCCCGGTCTCGGCTCGAATGGGCGAGGAAGGCGACGGCTATCCGCTGTTGCTGCGCTCCGTCGTTCGATCGCGGATCAGCGCAGCGGCGCAGGGCGTGGGGTTCGCGCAGGGAGCGTTCGACGCAGTGGTGTCCTGGGCTGCGGATCGAGATCTGCTGTCGTCGAAGACGTTGCATGCGCAGGACCTGCAGTTCGAGCTCGCCCGGTTGCGCGGCGACATCACGGCGGCGCGGGCGATGCTGCTGTCCGTGTGCGATCAGGTGGACTCGAGCGTCGACGAGCCCGTCGCCGAAGTGTCGTTGGTCAAGATGCACTGCACGACATTGGGAACGACGGTCGCCGCGCGATGCGTCGAGCTTCTGGGGCCGGACGGCGACCTGGTCTCGCTCGGTGTCGAGCGGCTACTGCGCGATGCGAAGATCGCCGAGATCTACGACGGCACCAATCAGGTTCAGAGCATGCTTGTCGCGCGGGACATCCGTCTCACCGCGACACGTGCAACCGCGGACGCGTGAGGCATTCGATATGCAGAAGTTGAAGGACATGCAGAAGTCAACGTACGAAACGATTTTCGTCGACGGAGAGTGGATCGCCCCTGCGTCGTCCGAAATGACCGAACTCATCTCGCCGACAACCGGCGAGGTCTACGGGACAGTACCCGCAGGATCCGTCGAGGACATGGATACCGCTGTTCGTGCTGCGCGCCGTGCTTTCGACGACGGTAAGTGGCGCGGCACCACGCTGCAGGACCGCCTCGAGATTCTGCAGCGGCTGAGGCAGCTGTTCCTGGACAACGCAGAGGACCTCGCCACGACGATCACTACCGAGATGGGTTGTCCCATCACCCAATCTCGGTCCATTCAGGCGGCCAACCCGGTCAAGGTCATCGACGCGTCCCTCGACATCGCAGCGGAGTTCCCGTGGCGTTCGCTGCGACGTTCCGAGCTGGCGAACGCTCTCGTCACTCGCAGCCCTGTCGGCGTCGTTGCTGCCGTGTCTCCGTGGAACATGCCGCTCTCGATCAACGTGCAGAAACTCGTGCCCGCGCTCATCGCCGGCTGCACGATGGTGCTCAAGCCGTCGCCGGAAACGCCGTTGGATGCGTATCTGTTGGCCGAGTTGGCAACCGAAGCCGGTCTGCCACCCGGAGTGCTGAACGTCGTGCCGGCAGGCCGAGAGGCGAGTGCGTATCTCGTCGGGCATCCGCTGGTGGACAAGGTGACGTTCACCGGATCCCCGGCAGCGGGGCGAAGCATCGCTGCGCGCTGCGGCGAGGACCTGCGCCGCGTCACTCTCGAACTCGGTGGCAAGTCGGCCGCAGTGGTGCTTCCCGACGCGGACCTGGACCAGGCTGTCGAAGCGCTCCGCATGGGATCGTTCCGCAACAGCGGCCAGGTGTGCTCGCTCAAGACTCGCATTCTCGTGCACGAGTCGCAGCAGGAGGAGTTCACCGACCGTCTCGTAGCGATGGTGTCGGCGATGCCCGTCGGTGACCCGATGGACCCCGAGACCCAGATCGGACCCCTGGTCTCCGAGCGTCAGCGCGCGGTCGTGGAGGGCTACATCGCCGCCGGGCGGGCCGAGGGTGCGCGTTGCGTGCTCGGCGGTGGTCGGCCGAAGGACCTCGATCGCGGGTGGTTCGTCGAGCCGACCATCTTCGTCGATGCCACTCCCGACATGAAGATCGTGCGGGAAGAGATCTTCGGGCCCGTGGTGTCGGTGCTGTCGTACCGCGACGAGGCGCACGCCATCGAGTTGGCCAACGACTCGGACTACGGACTCAACGGTGCGGTGTTCACCGGGGACGTTCAGCGCGGCCTGCGTGTCGCCGGGCGCATGCATACCGGCACGGTCGAGGTGAACGGCAGTCCGGCCGGTTTCTCCGCACCGATGGGCGGGATCAAGCTCAGTGGATTGGGTCGGGAGAACGGGCCGGAGGGACTCGAAGCATATGTCGAGCTCAAGGCTGTAGGTGTGTCGGCGGCGGTTGCCGACACACTCGTCGCGGCTGACCCGGCACTGGCGAGAACGTGATCGGTGAGGTGACGGGGCCGCTTGCAGGCGTTCGCGTCATCGAAGCGTCCTCGTTCGTGGCCGGTCCGTCCGCCGGGCTTGCACTCTCCCAGCTCGGGGCGGATGTCATCAGAGTGGATCCGCCGGCCGGCGGTAGTGACGCCGGGCGGTGGCCGCTCTCTCGTACCGGATCGAGCTTGTTCTGGGCGAACCTCAACCGTGGCAAGCGATCCGTGACCATCGACCATCGGACTCCCGAGGGTCGCGAACTCCTCGTCGGACTGGTGACCGCGCCCGGTCCCGGAAGCGGAATTCTGGTCGACAACATGGTGGGCCGCAGCAGGATTCGTTACGAGCAGCTTGCCGAGCACCGTGCCGACGCTATCCATGTCCACATCGAAGGACGCAGGGGCGGATTGCCTGCGGTCGATTATTCGATCAATGCCGAGATCGGTGTGCCGATGATGACGGGTCCGAGCCACTCTGTGGGACCTGTCAATCACGTGCTTCCCGCATGGGATCTCGTGACGGGGATGATCGCCGCGACATCTGTGTCAGCGGCGCTGGTCCATCGCGATCGGACGGGGAACGGGTCCAAGGTGGACGTGGCGTTGTCCGACGTGGCTCTCGCCGGTGTGGCGGACATGGGGTGGTTGGCGGAGGCGCACGAATCCGGTAGTGCCAGAGCGCGACTGGGCAATCACATGTTCGGGACCTTCGGTGTCGATTTCGAGACCTCGGACGGTCGTCGCGTCATGGTCGTCGCGCTGACGACGGGTCAGTGGCATGCCGTGCAGCGGGCCACGGGCACCGAGACAGTGTTCTCGGCGTTGGCGGAGACGTTCGGTGCGGACCTCGACGACGAAGGCGAGCGGTTCCGCTTTCGAGAAACGATCGAATCCGTTCTCCGACCCTGGTTCATGGCGCGCGATTTCTCCGAAATAGAGCAGGCACTCGACGCGGCAAGAGCGCTGTGGAGTCCGTACCGCGATATGAGCGAGGTAGTGCAGCTCGCGCTCGCGGATTCGGTCGGCATCGTGCACGAGATCGATCAACCGGGCGTCGGCACCATGCTCAGCGCTGCGGCACCGTGGCGGTGGGGTGACGTGCATGCGACATCTGCTGCAGCACCAGGCTTGTCGGCGAACACGGACGAAGTCCTTGCCGACACACTTGGCCTGTCGGGTGCCGAGTTGGCCGGCCTGCACCAGCGCGGTGTCATCGGATAGCCCGCTCGGATCGATGAACGAAGTTGAGACAATGGCGAACGACAGGAGTACGTGATGCAAGGAGCGGTATACCTCGGCGACAGGAAGGTCGAACTGCGTGACTTTCCGGAACCCACACCGGGTGAGGGCGAAGTCGTCGTGGCCACCAAGGCGTCGGGACTGTGCGGTAGCGACCTCAACTACTACCGGGCCGAGCCCACCGATGGCGAAGGACGCTGCATCGCCGGACACGAGCCCGCGGGTGTGGTGCACGCGGTGGGCGAGGGTGTCTCGGACACCGTCGCGAAGGTCGGCGACCGGGTGATGATCCATCACTACATCGGCTGTGGGGCCTGCTCGGACTGCCGGTCAGGGTGGTCTCAGATGTGTATCGTCGCACCGATCGTCGTGCTCGGTAGCGACGACCATGGCGGTCACGCGCCGTACATCAAGGTGCCTGCGTCTACCCTGGTTCCACTCGATGACACGTTGAGTTTCGAGGCAGGCGCGGCGATTTCGTGTGGAACGGGTACCGCGTGGGGTGCTCTCGACCGGGTGGGTGACGTCGGCGGACGAACGGTGGTCGTCTTCGGGCAGGGGCCGGTCGGGTTGTCCGCAACGATGCTCGCGACGGCCATGGGTGCGCGCGTCATCGCGGTCGACCTCAGTGCCGCCAGGCGGGAGCAGGCACTGAGCTTCGGCGCTGTGGCTGCGATCGATCCGGCGGCCGGGCCGGTACCGGAGGCGGTCCGGAAGGTGGCAGGTGCCGACGGAGTGCCACTGGGGATCGAGACGTCCGGGTCGTCCATCGCCGCTGCCGACCTCGTCGACAGCTTGGCGCGATGGGGCCGTGCATGTTTCGTGGGTGTCGGCGCCGAGATCCGGATCGGCGTGCTGCCGTATCTGCGACGTCAGTTGACGGTCATGACCTCGTGGTCGATGTCCTGGGTGGGGCAGAAGGAGTGCGCGGACTTCATTGTTGCGCAAAACCTTCCGGTCGACGCGCTGTTCACTCATAGGTGGAAGCTCGACGAGGTGTCCGAGGCGTATACCGAGTTCGACAAGCAACGCGCGGGCAAGGGCGTAATCCTGTTCTGACGGCAGCCGAGCGAACGACGTACGACGCCGACCGTCACACGGTCGGCGTCGCATCTCGTTTCACACCAGTCGTTTCACACGAGTGTCGTGTCGAACCACTCGATCACGCTGCGCAGGCCGTCCTTCAGTTCGACCTCCGGCGTGAAGCCCAGCACATCCTTCATCCGACGTTGGCTCACCAGCTGGTGCCGAGTCCGGTTCTCGTCGAAAACGATTGCGGTGGGATCACTTCCAGCCATTTCGGCCAGGGCTCCGTAGATCTCCGCGGACGTGCGCGGGACGCCGGAGACATTGACCGCCATGCCCGTCGCGTCGGAAAGAATTGCGCGGCGGACGGCTTCTGCGACATCCGCAACATGAATCAACCCGTGCTGAGCGGTCGAGGCCCACGGAATGGTCGGTGTCCGGCCGTCGCGAACGGCCGCGAGGAGATCGGTCATCAGCGACCCGTTCGAGCCCGGACTGGTGCGCGGGCCGTAGATCGTGCCCAGCCGTAGCGCCAGATAATCGGGCCCACCCGCCGATGCGAACGCCTCGCAATAGGCCTCGCCCGCGAGTTTGGTGGCCGCGTACATGTTGACCCCCGTGCAGGGCCACGGCTCGTCTTCTGCGAACGGGGCACGGTGGGCATCGGGAAACGAGCCGTAGACGGTGTGCGAAGACCCGAAAACGAACCGTCGCGCGCTGGAGTCGCTCGCCGCGGTCAGCAGGTCGTAGGTGGATCCGACGTTGACCTCGTGCGCGTCACGGGTGTTCGAGGACGATGCCTTCGTCCGGACAGCTGCGAGATGGACGATCACGTCGACGTCGCGGACCATCGAGGTGATCGAGGACGGATCTCGAAGATCTGCCGAATACGCAGTCACACCGTCCAGTCTGTCCAATTCCTTCAGCATGGCCTCGCCGCCCGCGTCGGTAGCGATCACGGTTGTGTCCGAATCGGCAGCCAGAAGCTCCACCACATGAGACCCGACGAAGCCCGCTGCTCCGGTGACCAGAATTCTCAGTGGCTCGCCGTCCGGCTGTAATGCAGTGTTCGTCATGGGTGATCTCCAGCCGCAGGATGTAGTCCAGAAAGGAAGTGTCCACCAAAACTAGCAGTCAGTTTAATGTCTGACAATAAGGATGGGCATGCGGCTCGGCTTGTTCGTCAGCAGGGGAGCGAGTACTGCAGCACGAAGTCCAGGTGTTCTCTCATGGCCGCTCCGGCCTTCTCCGGGTCGCGAGCCTCGATCGCTGCCTCGATGGCGATGTGCTGACGAACCGTCTTTTTCGCGACCTCGGGCGTCACGTCCAGGAACTGGGCGGGGTGGGTGGCGTCGTGCACCGACGAAATGAAGGCCGCGAGCAGCCGATTTCCCGATGCGTAGCCGATCGCGGTGTGGAAGCGAAGGTCGTACTCCGGGATCTCCGGATCGTCGATCGTGATGTTCTTCTGCAGGTCGATGACACTTCGAATCTTCACTATGTCTTCGTCTGTTCGGTTGCGCGCGGCCCACTCTGCGGCGGGGATCTCGAGGAGCCGCCGCACCTCGGTGATCTCGGCGATGTCCAGCGCGCCGATGCGGACAATGGTGTCCATGGATTCGCTGAGCATCTGACTCAGCGAATGTGGTGTCACCGTATTCACGAAGCTGCCGCCGGCAACTCCGGGGATCTTCCGGATGAGCCCTGAACTGACGAGTGCGCCGAGTGCTTCTCGGACGGTCGGGCGGCTGACTCCGAACAGCTGGGCGAGCTCTGTCTCGGGTGGGAGCTTGGCACCCTGTTTGAAGCGCCCGTCGAGGATTGCCTCGCGTAACTGCTCTTCCACCTGATCGCGGGGGCGAGTTACCTGACGCGCTTTGAAAGAACTGGTTGGGGTGGAAGGCATGTGATCTCCAGTCGGCGTTGAATAAGTGCTCGCGTTGTCGGCTGACACATCAATGGTCTTACAGTCTCCCACGCTGTCGACCGAATGAGTTTCTGGGCGCTCGACGCTCACTTGTGCGACTGCGCACTTTCGGTCCAGTGATCAAGGATGTTCAACGCGATAAATATCTGACAGTATTCTAGCTGTTCACGTTGTCGATATGTGAAGGTTGAGTAACCGATGTCAGTGGTAGGTGAGCGTCTCACGACCGAGCGCAGTCCATTTTTCGATGAATTGACGGTCGGGCAAGTGTTCGACACGGCGCCGGCCGTCACCCTCACCGAGGGCATGGCAGCCGTCCATCAGTCCATCGTCGGCAATCGATTCGCGCTTTCGCTCGATCGACAACGAGCGCGGACTGTGACCGGTGGCCCTCTGGCGAGCCCTGCACTCGTGTGGGATGTCTCGATCGGCCAGTCCACGCCGGCGACCCAGCACGTGCGGGCGAACTTGTTCTACCGTGGATTGTTCTTCTACCGACTTCCCGCCATCGGCGACACTCTGCGGACCAAGGCTGTGGTGGAAGCCCTGAGAGAAAATGCACGAAAGGCTCCGCGGACCCCTACCGGACTGGCAGTTCTGCGCATCACGACGGTCGACCAACGCGGACGCACAGTCCTGGACTATCGACGGTGCGCCATGTTGCTCCTGTCGCCCGGAGCCCCGCCGACGGACAAGGCCGACGACATCGCGACGGTGAACGACCTCCCTGTGGAGACCGATATGTTCGCCTCGATCACCGACTGGGACATAGCCGGCATTCCCCGATCGACCGGTATGCCGTCGAAGATCGGAACAGAACTGCGCGTTCTCGGTGGCGACGTCGTCTCCAGCGCACCCGAACTCGCTCGTCTGACAGGAAACGTCGCGCGCGTGCATCACGACAGTGCGGCCGGCGGTGGTTCACGACTCGTATACGGCGGACACACCATCGGGCTCGCATTCCATCATGTGTGTCAGGCCCTACCGGGGATCGTCGCCGTCGCGGGATGGCACGGGTGCGACCACCTCGCTGCGGTTCACGAGGGCGACGTTCTGGCGTCGACGGTGGCCATCGAAAGCGTGACCTCGCACGCTTCCGGAGTCGATGCACTCGGACTGAAGGTGACCACCTCCCGCAGGCATGCTGATGGCAAACTCGACGAAGTTCTCGCGTGGCGTCCGATCGTGCTCGTGCGATGAGGGCCGCAGATGCAGTCGGTGCGGCGCGAACGTTCCTGTTCGTCCCCGCCTCTCGGCCGGAACTGTTCCGCAAAGCTCACGCGGCCGGCGCTGATGTAGTGATTCTCGATCTCGAGGACGCGGTGGCACCTTCCGACAAGGGCGAGGCTCTACGTGCGGTAGAAGAATGGTTGACCAGAGCCGACGCAGGTGTCGACGGTGCGCTGACGATGGTTCGCATCAACGCCCACGGAACACGGTGGCACGGCACCGAGGTCCGCGCGATGCGCGGTGGCGGTGCAGCGATCATGGTGCCCAAAGCGGACTCTGCGTCCAGGCTTGCGTCGCTTCACCGTGAGTTGTCCGCACCTTTGGTACCGCTAATCGAGACGCCGAGGGGTGTGGTGAACTCCGAGTCCATCGCCGCAGCGGACGGAGTATCTCGTCTCGCTCTCGGCCATATGGATCTTGCTGTGGCGCTCGGCGTCGATCCGGACTGCCGAGACGCTTTCCGGCACACGCGTTCGCAGTTGGTGCTTGCCAGCGCGGCTTCGGGACTCGCGTCACCCGTGGATGGCGTCACCGCGAGTATCGACGACACCGCGCAGCTCGCGGACGATGTCGCTCATGCTCTCGCTCTGGGCCTCGGTGCGAAGCTGTGCATACATCCGCGCCAGATCGGTGCCGTACACGACGCTCTTCGGCCGTCACCCGACGAATCAGCATGGGCGACAAAGGTACTCGAGATGAGCGAGGCGCAAGGCGTTGATGACGACGGAGGAGCTGTGGCCTTGGACGGTAAGATGATCGACCCGCCAGTCATTGCTCGTGCCCGCGCAATCGTTGCCCGGGTGTACGGGACTGTCTGATCGTTCGACCGCCGGCTGATGTCCTGACCTGAACACTGATCGACCCGACCGCTGATCGTGCGGTCGGGTCTTCGGCGTGCATCCGCCTCGGCGTGACATGACCAGATTTCGGCGAGCTTCGATCAATCGTTGACGAAGAGCCAGACATGAGTAATAGTATGACTTCGATCACTCGGTCACACTTTTGACCGACTGTAAAGAAAGTGTGGCAGATGTCAACGATCATTCAGGGTGGTAGGCCTGCGGAGGCGTCCCGCAGTAGCAGGCAGCGCGTGCTCACCGATCTCAAGTACCGGTACCCGGGCCGCTACCTCGCAGCATGGGGCGCGCTGGGGCTTCTTATCGTCGTCGCCCTCTTCGCCACCCCGCGGGCACTGTCGGGCGACTCCATCTGGGTGGTCACAGCACTCACCGGGGTGTTGGCACTAGCTGCTCTCGGCCAGATGTTGATTATCATGTTGGGCGCGATCGACCTGTCCGTACCCGCGATCATCGCGGCAGTCGCCGGCATCGTGGTCCATTTCGGTGGTGAAGGAGCGAACGTCACGCTCGTCATTTTCGCGGCGATCCTGACGGCCATCGCCATCAGTGTCGTCAACGGCATCCTGATCTCCGCTCTCGGGCTGAACTCGCTGATCGTCACCCTGGCCACGTTCGGCATCGTGAGCGGTCTGATCAGTTACCTGACCGGCGTCTCGTTCTCGCTGTCCGGTCTTGCGCCGCAGGTCTTGCAGGACTTCACTCAGACGTCGATCCTCCGAGTGAACGCATGCTTCCTCGTCGCAGTCGTGGTGGCCCTGCTCGTCGCGGGAACTCTGCACCTCACGCGCGCCGGTCGCCGAGTCGCCGAGGTGGGGTCCAACCCACGGGCAGCGCGGGCGCTGGGAGTGCGGGTCACCACCGTTCGCGTGTCAGCCTTCGCCGCTGCAGGACTGCTCTACGGCATCGCCGGTGTACTCGTGTCCGGCTTCGTCGGTACCCCCGACGTGAGCATCGGAATGCCCTATCAGCTGGCAACGGTCACCGCAGTCGGCATTGCGGGCGGGATCTTCGCAGGCGGACCGGCAAGTGTCCTCAGCGTCGTCGTGGCCAGCCTGTTCCTTCAGCTGCTGGATCAAGTACTCGCGATCCTCGGCCTGTCGGCGGGTGCCCGAACGATGGTGCAGGGCATTGCATTGGTCACTGCGGTGGCAGCGATCACGCTCGCGACGTTCGGTGCCAGCGGCTTGCGCCGCATCACCGGGGCCGTGCGGGTGAAGAAATGACCGATCAGGCTGGACGTTCCCACCCGCATTCACGAAATCCGGAGAGTTCGATGATCACTGCGCGACTGCGTAGACCCCGTTGGCTGTACCTGGCGGCCCTCGTACCGTTACTGGTGTTCGGTGCCGGTTGTTCCAGCACGACCTCCGCCGTGGTCGAACGCGGTGTGGTCGAGCCCGTTTCGGCCGATGTGGCCGATCCGGCTGCTCTGCAGGCCACCATCGACAAGGCGTTCCTACAGAACATCCCCGCCGATTCCCTGAACCCGGTCATCCGCAACACGATGGCCGTCGCCTCGGTTCCGTTCACCCCCGAACTGGACGCCGTCTACGCCGACTGCCTCGACAACAACACCTGCGAGACGGGTCGAGGATCGATGACCGTCGCGTTCGCCAACGACAACGTCAACCCGTGGCGAAGCATCTTCCGCGCCGAGATCACCGCTCAGGCCATCGCGTCACCGCAGGTCAGCAGATTCATCTACAACACCTCGACCGACGTAGCCGGATTCCTCGCGAACTTCCGCAGCCTGGTCGTTCAGCAGGTCGACGTCATCGTGATCAACTCGATCTACGGCGGCGCGATCGGGCCGGTGCTCGAGCAGGCCAAGAATGCCGGGATCCTGGTGGTGGAGGCGCAGACTCCGCTCCCCGCCGACCTTGCCGCCACGGTGTCGGCCCAGGTCGTTCCTGATCTGTGCCAGACCTACGCCGAGGCCGGCGACATGATCGCTGCCGCCGGGTCATCATCCGAAACCTACGCGCTCTACACGGGAATCCCGGGCAATGGCAACGCAGCGGTCTGGCAGCCGTGCCTCGATCAGTCGATGGCCGACAACGGCTGGGAGAAATCCGTGGAGGGATTCACCCAGTGGACTCCGCAGGGCACATCGCAAGCGGCCAATGCGCTTCTCGCCTCCGGTGAGAACCCGGGCGCTGTCGTCTACGACTACACCCCCGAGGATCTCGTGCGTCCGTTCATCGACCGAGGTGTGACTCCGCCGGTCACGATGTCCGACGTGGTCAACCAGTCCTGGTTGACAGCGTTCTCGGAGGCGCGAGACGCGGGGCTCGAGCCCGTCGGGTTCGTCACCAACAGTCAAGTCTGGTCAGGCCGCATCGCGGTGACGGCCGGAATCATGCTCAGGGCCGGGCAGGACGTCGACCAACAAATGATCTCACCGAATCCTGTTGTTCCGGTGGGCGACATTCTCGATCAGATGGACAGCTCGATCCCCGCGAGCACACCGGTGCCGAGCCTGCTGACCCCCGAACAAATTCGACTCGCATTGTCGGCGTCATGATGCCCGCGGCCATCAATCCGGAAGAAGAAACTGGCATGAACAACAACAATCGTGACACCTCGGTTCGCACCCGCGAGAAGCTGACGCAGGACTCGGACCGGACCCCCGCGCTGGTGATGCGCAACGTCACCAAGACGTATCCGGGAGTTCGCGCGTTGGACGCTGTGTCGTTCGATGTGCTCCCCGGTGAAGTACACGCCCTGGTGGGCGAAAACGGTTCGGGGAAGTCGACACTCATCAAGTCGGCGTCAGGAGTGGTCGTGCCCGATCAGGGCACCGTGATCATCGGCGGCGAGGAGCTGGGTGGCCGCGGGGTGCGCCAGGCGCGCATGTTGGGACTGATGGTCGCGTACCAGGACACCTCTCTGATCGCGAACATGACGGTCGAGCAGAACATCGCACTGTCCTTCCACTCGATCGGCGAGGCACCGCCGGAGAATCTGACCGGGCTGCTGGCGAAGTACGATCTTCCGTTCAAGCCGTCCGATTCGGTGGTCGCACTGGGTCCCGGTGCACGCCAGCTTCTGGAAGTCGCGAAAGCGATGTGCCACAACCCATTGGTGCTGATGCTCGACGAACCGACGGCAGCACTCGACATGCGCTACGCAGAGCACCTCGAGGGACTGGTTCGTCAGTCACGTAAGGACGGCGCGGCCATCGTGTACGTCAGCCATCGCCTCCACGAAGTGCGACGCCTCGCCGATCGGATCACGGTCATCCGCGACGGCATCGGGCAGGGCACCTTCGATTCGGGGGAGTGGGAGGTCGACGACATCGTCGAACTCATGGTCGGTGCGCCGACCGCCCTCGAGTTCCCGGAACGCAAGCGCGTGGATTCCGCTGCTGCCGAACGGCTTCGGGTCACCGGGCTGTCGGGTCCCGGGTACGGACCCATCGACTTCAGTGTGCGCGCGGGCGAGATCGTCGGCGTCGCAGGCGCAGAAGGTAACGGCCAGCGGGCTGCTCTGCGCGGAATGATCGGTATCGGTCAGACCGGCGGCTCGGTGTCGATCGACGGCAAGAACATCTCGCGGTTGTCGCCTCCATCCGCGCTCGACGCGGGAATCAGCTTCCAAAGCGGTGACAGGGCCGCAGAATCGGTGTTCCTTCCGCTGTCGGTGATGTCCAACGCCACCACCCAGCTCGGATCGGACGCCGGACCCTTCGGCTTGGCTCTGCCCGGGCGACTACGCTCGAGCTTCGAGGACGTCAAAGCCAGTCTGGGAATCGTGACGGTGTCCCCTTACCAGCCCATCGGCGGGCTCTCGGGCGGCAATGCGCAAAAGTCCGTCCTGGCGCGCGCGGCCATGAAGCAGGTCAAAGTCCTCATGGTCGACGAGCCGACACAGGGCGTCGATGCCAAGGCGCGCTTGGACATCTATCGGCTCTTGGCGAATGCGGCCGAGTCCGGTGTAGCCGTCGTGGTGAATTCCTCGGACTCGTCGGAACTCGCAGGCCTGTGCGATCGGGTGGTAGTCATGTCCAAGGGTGCGGTGATAGAGGAAATCAGTTGCCCCACAACCGAATCCGCGATCGTCAGCTCGTTCGTGGGCGCAGTGGACGTCGACGAGGAGGTGTCCTCGCTTCCGATCGGTCCCAGTTGGCTCGGCCGATTACTGGCCAAGGCCCCGGCGTACGTGCCCGTCACCATGCTGCTCGTCCTTCTGGCGTTGGTCTCGATCTACACGGGAACGCAGTCGGATGTCTTCTGGACACCGCAGAACTGGGCCAACTTGATGTTGCTGACGTTGCCACTCGCATTCGTCGCCCTGGGACAGCAGTACACGATGATCTCGGGCAGTCTCGACATCTCGGTCGGATCGACCATGAGCCTGACGGTGGTGATCGCCTCCCTTGTGCTACCGGATCTGTCCGTGGGCACCCTGATCGTGGCGATACCGCTACTCCTGCTCACCGCGCTGGCGGTCGGTGGTCTCAATGCGCTGCTGATCGAAAAGCTGAAGATCAACCCGATCGTGGCGACCGTGGCGACCATGGCGATCATCGCCGGATTGGCGATCGTTCTGCGACCCACCCCCGAAGGTGTCATCGCGCCACAGTTGTACGACTTGTTCGCTCTCGGTGTCGGATTCGTCCCCACCGCCTTCATCGTTCTCGTTCTCGTCGCACTGGCAGGCGAATGGTGGCTGTACCGCCGCGCGGCCGGTCTCGCACTTCGCGCGACGGGCTTCGACATCGAGTCCAGCCGACGTGTCGGCCAGCCGGTCGCTCGTGTGCGAACCATCGGACTGCTCGTCTGCGCATTCGGTGCTGTCGTCGCCGGCGTGTTCCTGGCGTCGCAGACCGGTATCGGATCGAACTCGGTCGGCTCGGGATACACGTTGACCTGTTTCGCGGCGGTGTTCCTCGGTGGCGCGGTACTCACCGGCGGCCGCGGCTCGTTCATCGGCGCGATGTTGGGAGCCTTGTTCCTCTCGCTTCTGAACAACGTCACGCCGTTGCTGAACATCCCGGATTCGTCGCGGCAGGCAATCTACGGATTCATTCTGCTGATCGCAGTTGGCACCTACGCCTACGCACAACGCGGACGGAGGCGCGCCGAAGCATGAGCATTCGGACAGAAACCACCACTGAGGAGTCCACTGTGTCCGAAAAATTCGAGACCATTGTTCCCGGAATGACGTTCACAGAAGGGCCGCGCTGGCACGACGGCCGTATCTGGTTCTCCGATTTGTACACCCACAAGGTTCAGTCGGCACGCGAGGACGGCTCGGACCTGAGAGAGGAAGCGACGGTGCCCAATCAACCGTCGGGTCTCGGGTGGCTGCCCGACGGTCGTTTGCTGATCGTGTCGATGATGGACAAGACGCTGCTCCGGCGGGAACCGGACGGGACCGTCGTCGTGCACGCGGATCTGTCCGATCATGTCGGCGGATTCCTCGGTGACATCATCGTCGACACTCAGGGGCGAGCGTACCTGGGCGACTTCGGGTTCGACCTCTATGCAGGCGAGGACATGCGATGCGGCTGCATTCACCGAGTCGATCCGGACGGGACAATCACTCGCGTCGCCGACGACCTGTGGTTCCCGAACGGCTGTGTGATCACCGACGACAACGTCATGCTCGTCAACGAGACGTTCGGCAATCGCATCACGGCGTTCGACTTGACCGACTCGGGAATGCTCGTCAACCGACGGGTGTGGGCGACCTTCGGTCCGCTGCCCACGTCGCGGTCCGCGGATGACGCGATGAAGGAGTTGACGGTCTCCCCTGATGGGTCGTGCATAGATTCCGAGGGCGGTGTGTGGCTTGCCGACATCCGACAGGATCGGCTGCTTCGCCTGGTCGGCGGTGAAATCGTCGAGAACGTCGACCCGGGCTCCTGTGTCTTCGCGTGCGCACTCGGTGGCGAGGACGGTCGCACGCTGTTCTTCTGTGCGACACCGGATTTCGATGTCGAGGCCCGAAAGTCGGCACGCGACAGCAGCATCGTCACGATGCGAGTCGGCGTCCCGGCAGCACGATGAACACTATGACCAGAGGGTTGCCCGACGGTTCGGTCGTCACGTACGAGGAAGCGCTCCGCCGGTTGGACGAGGGGGAGTGGCGGCCGGAGTCGTTGTGGGCTTTCCTCGACGACGCGGTCGCCCGCCATCCCGACAGGGTAGCGGCGGTCAGCGTCGACCACACCGGGCGAACCGTCGGCGAGTCGACATATGCCGAGCTGGACACGATGAGCCGACGGGTCGCAGCCGGTCTGCAGGCCAACGGTGTGAAACCACGGGACGTGGTGACCGTGATGATGACGAATTCGGCGGAGTTCCTTGGCGTCGTCTACGGCGTGCTGAGGGCGGGAGCGACATATTCGGGCATTCCGATCACATATGGCTCGCACGAAGTGGAGTCGATGACCGCTGCGACCGGAACGAAGATGCTCGTCGTCTCTCGTTTCCACGGGACCACCGACGTCGTGACCACTGCCCTGTCGGAGAAGATCCGTCTGAACGACGATCTGACGATCGTGGTCGTCGGGGAGCCAGTCGAGGGGACCGTGTCGCTCGACGCGCTCCTTGGGGAAGCGGAGGCATTCGTCGAGGTGCCGGCCGATCCTCTCGGCGTTGCTCAGCTCGCCTTCACTTCGGGGACGACGAGCGAACCCAAGGCCGTGATGAACCTGCACGCCACCCTCGATGTCGTGGTTCGTGGGTGGGCTGTTCACATTGGTCCCGAGTCGCTCGGTCGACCGTTCAGAAATCTCGTAATGTCACCGGTAGGGCACTCGACTGGGTTCTTCTGGGGAGCGCTGTTCACTGTTCACCTCGCCGGAACCGCTGTCTTCATGGAGAAGTGGAGTCCAGACGTCGGCGCTCGCGTCATCGAATCGCAGCGCATCACAACGATGGTGGGCTCTCCGACGTTCTTGATCGACCTGCTGCGTACGTCCGAGCTTCGTCGCGAGAACGCTCCTGATCTCGCCCTGATCGCAGTGGCGGGCGCACCCATCCCGCGCCCGCTGATGCGCGAGGCGGAAGAGGCGCTCGGATGTTCCGTGATCCCTGCGTGGGGAATGACCGAGTTCGGTATCGCTGTGTCCGGCAAGCCAGGTCTCGATGACATCAATCGCACCACCGACGGTCTACCGCTCGCGAGTGCTGAGGTCGTCGTTCGTACCGCCGAAGGCGACGACGCGGTCGACGGTGAGGTGGGCGATCTTTGGCTGCGCGGTACGGGCATGTTCGTCGGCTATCACAATCGTCCCGAGGCAACTGAGGAAGCGTTCGACGACAACGGTTGGTTCGCCACCGGTGACACGGCGGTCCACGACCCGGACGGTTCGGTGACGATCACGGGCCGGACCAAGGACATCATCATTCGCGGCGGCGAGAACATTCCCGTCGGATCCGTGGAGAGTCAGATCTTCCGCCATCCGGCCGTGACCGATGTGGCTGTGGTCGGGTACGCCGACGACAGGCTGGGCGAGCGAGCGTGCGCCTTCGTGCGGTGCCGACCTGGCTCCGCGGTGACAGTGGAATCGTTGCGGGACTTCTTGATCGAGTCCGGCTTGGCCAAGCGTTACTGCCCCGAACGCGTGATCGTGGTCGACGACTTGCCGAAGACAATGAGCGGAAAGATTCGCAAGGTCGAGTTGCGCGAGCGACTCGCAAGCGACCATCGGAATTGAGGTACACCGTGTCCAGGACACCTTCCAAGAATGACGTCAGACGGGTGGGCATCGCCAGCTTGATGGGCACCACCATCGAGTACTACGACTTCTTCATCTACGGAACCGCTGCCGCGCTGGTGTTCGGCACGGTGTTCTTCCCCAATTCCGATCCGGTGAAAGGCACGCTGTTGTCGCTCGCGACCTTCGGCGTCGCATTCGTGGCTCGGCCACTGGGTGGAGTCGTCTTCGGTCATTTCGGGGATCGGGTGGGTCGCAAGGTGACTCTGGTGATGATGGGCGCCGCGACTGTCGCCATCGGGCTGATTCCGTCATACGGCACCATCGGGATCGCCGCCCCCATCCTGCTGGTTGTTCTCCGCTTCATCTAAGGTATTGCGCTGGGCGGCGAATACGGCGGTGCCGTGCTGATGACTGTCGAACACAGCCCCAAGGGCAAGCGGGGTTTCTACAGTTCGTGGGTTCAGACGGGTGCCCAGTGCGGCCTGATCGTGGCGAACATCGTGTTCCTGGTGGTCGGCGCGGCGATGGGCGACGACGCCTTCCTCAGCTGGGGGTGGCGCGTTCCGTTCTGGATCAGCAGTCTGCTCGTCATCCTCGGGTTGATCATTCGGTTGCGTCTGGAGGAGAGCCCCGAGTTCGAGGCCCTGCGCAAGTCTCATGTCGTCTCGCCGGCCCCCGCGCTGGTCGTTCTTCGTCGACACAAGATGGCTGTTCTTTTGATAGCCGGTGCAGCCGTGGGCAACTCGGTGACCTTCTACTCTGCGACCGTCTTCGGTCTGTCGTACGGCTCCAATCACGGTTTCACCCGAAACCAGATGCTCGTGATCATCATCGCGGCGGCCGTGTGGGTGATCGCGGTCAGTATTTTCTTCGGTGCGCTGAGCGACCGCGTCGGTCGGAAACAGATCTTCATCACGGGCAATCTGGCTATCGCGGTGACCGCGTACGGATAGATGCGGGCCTTCGACACGGAGAACCAGGCCGTCCGTTCTCGTTGCGTACCTGGTCATGTTGACCGGCTACTCGATGACGTGGGGAACCATCGGCGTGTTCTTCGCCGAGGCGTTCGACGGCGCGGTCCGGTACACGGGTCTGTCGATCGGGTTCACCCTGGGAGTCATTCTGGGCGGTGCGGTGACGCCGTTGGTGCTGACGAAGTTGGTGGCGGACATGGACTCCGGGCTGCCGGTCGTGCTCTGGATCGCGGCATCGACCGTCATCTCGGCCCTGTGTGCCCTGTCTGTACGGCAGATCGATGCTCCATCTCGGCGGTCCGGTGCCGATCACGTCGTCAGGAACGCTTCTCTGCATTGACAATTGGGCCACTAGGTAGCACAATGCGAATTGTCAGACTTATTGAGGGGAGCGGACTTTTGTCGCAGAGTATTGGATTCGTGGGCATCGGAGCGATGGGGTCGGCCATCGCGTCTCGACTCGTCGACACGAACACGTTGTTGGTCAACGACTTGAACCCCGCCCTCGCACTTCCCTTGGAGGAACGGGGAGCGAGGTTCGCACCACTCGACGAGATAGCGACATGCGACGTCGTGTTCCTGTCTCTTCCCGGCCCCGACAACGTCCTGAAGCTTCTGCTCGGCGACGGCGGCCTGGCCGAGAAGATGGGTCCGGGTTCACTCGTCATCGACACCACGAGCAGCACTCCCATCGTCGACGAGGGACTCGTCCGCGACCTCGCCGTGAAATCGATCTCCTACATCGATGCACCGATCGCCGGCGGGGTTCGACGCGCCTACGACGGTCTGGCCACCCTCATGGTCGGCGCAACCGACGAGGATTTCGCCCGCGCCGAGCCGCTGCTGAACACGATCACCTCCAACGTGTTTCACCTGGGGCCGGTCGGTGCCGGACATGCCGCCAAACTGGTCAACAACCTCCTGAACCACTGCAACCGGTTCGCGACGGTCGAAATGATCACGCTCGCCGAGCGGTACGGAATCCCGCCCGATGTCATGATCGACGTCCTCAACGTATCGTCCGGGCGCAGTTACGTCACCGACTACACGTATCCCGAGATCGTCTTCCCCAACTTGAAGCAGGGCTTCACGCTCGAATTGATGCGTAAGGACGCGCATCTCGCCGGGGCATTGGCAGACCACGTCGGGCAGAAACTGCGAGTCGGATCGTTGGTCGCCGAGATGATGGACGAGGCGGTCGAACGACTCGGGGGCTCCGCCGATCAGACCGACCTCATGCAGAAATGGTACCCACCTGTGACCGACTGAAGTTCTGCACGACTCAACAGTCCGATTCCAGCTCGTCGAGGGGTTTGCTGTCCATATGTTTTCCAAGGTCTTGGTCGCCAACCGTGGCGAGATCGCAATTCGAGCATTCCGTGCTGCCTACGAGCTCGGAGCGGGCACCGTTGCGGTGTTCCCGTTCGAGGACCGAAATTCGGTGCACCGCACCAAAGCCGATGAGGCGTACGAGATCGGCGAGCCCGGACATCCGGTGCGCAATTATCTGTCGGTGACGAAGATCGTCGATGCTGCGGTCCGCGCCGGCGCAGATGCGATCTATCCGGGGTACGGGTTCTTGTCGGAGAACCCGGATCTGGCGGCGGCGTGCGTGGAGGCTGGAATCACCTTCGTCGGCCCGTCTGCCGATGTGTTGGAGCTGACGGGGAACAAGGCTCGTGCCATAGCAGCGGCGAAGGCCGCGGGTCTGCCCGTGCTCTCGTCCTCTGAACCGTCTTCGGACGTCGACGAGTTGATGGCGGCAGCCGAGACCATGACCTTTCCGGTGTTCGTCAAAGCGGTCGCGGGCGGTGGCGGCCGCGGCATGCGTCGGGTGGTAGAGATCGCAGGTCTGCGCGACTCGATCGAAGCTGCTGCGCGAGAGGCTGAGTCGGCGTTCGGCGATGCGACGGTATTCCTCGAGCAAGCAGTGATCGAGCCCCGGCACATCGAAGTACAGATCCTTGCAGACACCTACGGCAACGTCATCCATCTCTTCGAGCGAGACTGCTCGGTGCAGCGTCGCCACCAGAAGGTGGTCGAGATTGCACCGGCCCCCAACATCACCGAGGCGTTGCGGTCTCAGTTGTGCGAAGACGCGGTCGCCTTCGCGAAGAAGATCGGTTACTCGTGCGCTGGGACCGTGGAGTTCTTGGTCGATCGCGACGGACACCATGTGTTCATCGAGATGAATCCGCGTATTCAGGTCGAGCACACTGTCACCGAGGAGATCACCGATATCGATCTGGTGCAGTCGCAGTTGCGGATCGCGTCGGGTGAGTCGTTGGCGGATCTGGGGCTTCGACAGGAGGACATCACGATTCGTGGGGCGGCGTTGCAGTGCCGTATCACCACGGAGGATCCGGCGAACGGGTTCCGCCCCGATACCGGGCGGATCACCGCGTACCGGACGCCTGGTGGGGCCGGTGTGCGTCTGGACGGTGGCACCACCACCGGTGCGGAGGTCTCCGCCTATTTCGATTCGATGCTGGTCAAACTCACCTGCCGTGGCCGCACCTTCGATGACGCGGTCGCCCGCGCGCGGCGGGGAATCGCAGAGTTCCGCATTCGTGGCGTGGCCACGAACATCCCGTTCCTGCAGAGCGTTCTGGCAGATCCCGACTTCCGAGCCGGACACATCACGACCTCGTTCATCGAGGAGCGGCCCGGTCTGCTGACGTCGTTCGCCTCCGGTGACAGAGGCACAAAGATTCTCAGCTACCTCGCGGACATCACGGTGAACATGCCGCACGGCCGTCGCCCGACCGTGGTCTACGCGAGAGACAAACTGCCGGGACTGGACATGACGGTTCCCCCGCAGGACGGTAGTCGTCAACGTCTCCAGAAGCTGGGTCCCGAAGGCTTCGCTCGCGCACTGCGTGAGCAGAAAGCGCTTGCGGTCACCGACACGACGTTCCGAGACGCGCATCAGTCGTTGTTGGCGACGCGTGTAAGGACGACTGGTTTGATGGCGGTAGCTCCCTACGTGGCGAGAGCGACACCGGAGCTGCTCTCGATCGAAGCATGGGGCGGCGCGACATACGATGTGGCGCTGCGGTTTCTGCACGAAGATCCGTGGGAGCGGCTGGCTTCCCTTCGCGAGGCCGTGCCCAACATCTGTCTCCAGATGTTGCTGCGAGGTCGCAACACTGTGGGGTACACCCCGTATCCGCAGAAGGTGACGTCCGCGTTTGTGGCGGAGGCCGCGCAGACCGGCGTCGACATCTTCCGTATCTTCGACGCGCTCAACAACGTCGACCAGATGCGACCGGCCATCGACGCCGTGCACGAAACTGCTTCTGCCGTAGCGGAAGTGGCGCTGAGCTACACCGGTGACCTGTCGAACCCTGGAGAGGACCTCTACACCCTCGACTACTATCTGAAGCTTGCCGAGCAGATCGTCGACGCCGGCGCGCACGTGTTGGCGATCAAGGACATGGCGGGTCTGTTACGGGCACCGGCGGCGACCACTTTGGTGAGCGCGCTGCGCAAGAACTTCGACCTTCCGGTGCACGTGCACACTCACGACACACCCGGTGGGCAGCTGGCGACGTACCTCGCTGCGTGGACGGCCGGGGCGGACGCCGTCGACGGTGCGTCCTCTCCGATGGCGGGCACGACGTCTCAGCCGGCGTTGTCGGCCATCGTGGCGGCTGCGGCGAACACCGAACGCGATACCGGTTTGAGCCTGCAGAGCGTGTGCGATCTAGAGCCGTACTGGGAGGCTCTGCGAAAGGTGTACGCGCCGTTCGAGTCCGGGCTGCCCTCGCCGACGGGGCGGGTGTACCGGCACGAAATTCCTGGCGGCCAGCTGTCGAACCTACGCCAGCAAGCCATTGCGCTCGGACTCGGAGATCGATTCGAGCTGGTGGAGCGGGCCTACGCCGACGCGGATCGGCTGCTGGGTCGACTGATCAAGGTGACACCGAGTTCGAAGGTGGTCGGCGATCTCGCACTGCACCTGGTGGGTGCGCAGGTGAGCGTGGACGACTTCGCAGCGGACCCAGGAAAGTACGACATCCCCGATTCGGTGATCGGCTTTCTGCGCGGCGACCTCGGGACACCGGCCGGTGGATGGCCGGAGCCGTTCCGAGAACGGGCGCTCGCCGGACGAACCGGGGCGCGCCCTGACGCACCCCTGACACCCGACGACGAGACAGCACTCGACACAGCCGGACCGGTCCGTCGAGAAGCGTTGAACCGGTTGCTGTTCCCCGGCCCCGCCAAGGAACTGGCCGAACACCGCGAGAAGTACGGCGACACCTCGTCGTTGTCGGCAAACCAGTTCTTCTACGGTCTACGACAGGGTGACGAGCACCGGGTGAAGCTCGAAAAGGGTGTGGAGCTGCTGATCGGGCTCGAGGCCATTTCGGAGCCCGACGACGCCGGAATGCGGACGGTGATGTGCATCCTCAACGGGCAGTTGCGCCCGGTGTCGGTGCGCGACCGGTCGATTGCGGCGGATGCCCCGGCGTCGGAGAAAGCGGACCGAAACGATACGTCTCACGTGGCGGTACCGTTCGCTGGAGTCGTGACGATGGTTGCGGCGGAGGGGGATTCGGTCTCGGTGGGAGACACGTTGGCCATTATCGAGGCCATGAAGATGGAAGCCACAATCACTGCACCACGCGGCGGCCGAATCACCCGCCTCGCGATCACCGGTGTCGCGCAGGTCGAAGGTGGAGACCTCATCGCCGTCATCAGTGTCGGGGATCCGACCGATCCGTCGTAAGTGGGACAGTCCGAGACCGCGAACAGGTGCGGCCGGTAGCGCGCGCTATCGGCCGCACCTGCTTCGTGCCGTGGACTAGAGCATGCTCTCGATTGTGATGGGAAGATCGTTCACCCTGCGCCCTGTCGCGTTGTACACAGCGTTGGCAATTGCTGCGGGAACTCCCACCATCACTACTTCACCCAGGCCTTTGACACCGATCGGATCTGCAATGTCGTCGCGGGCGTCGAGATACGCAGCGTCCAGAACGGGGACGTCGGCGTTGACCGGCACGAGGTAGTCGGAAAGGTTCGCGTTGACCAGACGTCCGTCGCGGTAGTCGACTTCTGCGGACTCGAGCAGAGCCATGCCGATGCCTTGTGTCATTCCGCCGAGGGCTTGGCTGTGCGCCATCCTGGGGTTGATGATTCGGCCGGCGTCGTATACAGCGTACATTCGCCGCACCCGCACGGTTCCTAGCAGCTCGTCCACGGCCACCTCGGCAAACACGGCTCCATATGCGTGCATGGAGAATCGGGCACTTACGTCTTCGGGAGTGTAGGTCTCGGACGCTTCGATGCTCGGTTCGCCGCGGCGGCGCAGCATGTCCCGGTACGTCTCTGCTCGGCCCGGGTCGCCACGCAACTGCATCTGGCCGTCGACGATGTCGATCTCGTCCGGCCGAGCCCCGTTCAGGGGCGATGCGGGATCGAGTACGGCGGTTCTGATGATGCGATCACGCAGCATGTTTGCGGTGATTTCGATGCTCGATCCGACGCTCGCCATCCCTTGTGAACCGTACTGGGTTGCGGCCTCCGGGTAGTTGCTGTCGCCGAGGGAGAATGTGACCCTGTCGAGCGGCAAGCCCAGCGCATCGGCAGCCAGCTGAGTCATCGCGGTGTAGGTACCTGGCCCGATATCACTAGCGGCGGCGAAAATCTCGGCTGTCCCATCGGAGTTCACCCGCGCCGTCGCCGAAGACGGTGAGCGAAGGGTGTGGTAGAGCGCAGATGCGGTACCCATGCCGATGAGCTGGTCGCCGTCACGTACGGCACCGGGGGTCGCGTTGCGTCGGGACCACCCGAACGTCCGTGCGCCCTGCTGAAAGCATTCGGTAAGTCGGCGAGTCGAGAACGGAGCTCCGGTGGTCTGGTCTTCGGTGGGCTCGTTCCTCGACCGGATTTCTATCGGATCTAGTCGAAGTTGCTCCGCGACTTCGTCGATGGCGCATTCGAGCGCGAATGCGCCCGTGACGGCTCCCGGTCCTCGCATATAGGTTGACTCGCTGGTGTCGAGGGGAACGACGCTCGCGGCCGTCCGGAATGCTGGCGACGTGTACATCAGTCTCGTCCCTTCCGTGGGGAAGTCCTCGTAGCCGCCGTACCGCGATACCTCGACTTCGCTCTCGTGCACGGTGGCAAGAAATCTTCCGTCACGATCGGCACCGAGGGCAAGGCGCTGACGGCTCGTGGGGCGATAGCCGATCGCGGCGTACATCTGAGGTCGCGTCAGTGACAGCTTCACCGGACGGCGAAGCTGGCGCGCTACCTCCGCTGCGAGGAACTGATGCGGCCAGGTTTCGCCGGCGCTTCCGAATGCACCACCTACGAAGGGGGATATGACGCGAATGTTCTCGGCAGGAATCCCGAGAGCGCCGCTGTATGCGGCCCTGCTGTAGTGAATTCCTTGCACCTTGTCCCACACCGTCAGACGGTCGCCGTCCCACGACGCGATAGTCGCGGGGATCTCCATCGGGTTGTGATAATTGCGTGCAATGGAGTATTCGCGGTCGACGACGACAGGTGCGGTGCGGAGTGCTGTGTCGGCGTCTCCGCGGGAGTACGGGGCACCCATTCTGCTGGGTTCGCGGCCCATTTCTGCTGCGTCGTCGAGATTGGTGCTCTGCGGTTCCTCGTTATACCGAATGGACACCAGAGCCGCACCGTGCGTCGCGGCCTCGAAAGTATTCGCGACGACAACCGCAAGCGGTTGGCCGAAGAAGTTGACCCGCGAGATGTCGTAGGGGAGTTCGATACCAGGGAAGTTCGTGATCACATTGACCACGTCGGGATGATCTCTGGCGGCGTCGGTATCGATCGATGCGACGGTTGCCCGAGAAACCCTGCTGCACACAAGGACTGCGTGCAGATGGTCCGGTACTGGGTTGTCGGCAGCGTAAAGCGCAGCTCCGGTGACCTTGAGGCGCCCGTCGACGCGGGTGAGGGGTTGACCGGTCAGTACGCCGCTCAGTGGGGTGGTCACGACAGGGCCGCCATTCTGGAGAGCTGACGTCGGACGGTGCGTTGGAGCAATATCACCTTGAATCCGTTCTCGGACAGGGGTTGCGCGCCTTCCGCCGCAGCGTCTGCTGCGGTGGTCCACAACTCGGGGCTCGGCCTCTGGCCGACGAGTCGTTCCTCGACGCCGGTCAGGCGCCACGGGACCGTGCCGACTCCGCCGGCGGCGACCCTCGCCGACCGGACGGTACCGCCGCTGATGTCGAGCGCGACGGCAGCCGAACACAGCGCGAACTCGTAGGACGAGCGGTCACGGACCTTGAGGTACCCGGATCTTCTTGTGTCAGGGCGGACCGGGATCTCGACGGCGGTGATGAGTGCTCCGGGTGCGAGGTTGTTCTCGCGGTCGGGTGTGTCTGCGGGCAACCTGAAGAAGTCTGCGATCGGGATTGTCCGCTCTCCGTCTCGATCTCGGGTGACTATCGTGGCGTCCAGTGCGGTCAGCGCGACGGCAAGATCGGATGGGTGTGTTGCCACGCACTCCGTGCTGGTTCCTAAGATCGCCAATGTGCGGTTGCGGCCATCGATTGCTGCGCAACCGGATCCAGGCTCGCGACGATTGCAGTTGGCATTGACGTCGCGAAAGTACAGGCAACGTGGCCGCTGCAGCAGATTTCCGCCGATGGAAGCCATATTGCGTAGCTGCGCCGAGGCGCTGAGATCCAGCGCCTGGGTGAGCATCGGAAACTGCTCCTGCACTTGTTCATCGGCCGAAACCTCGGACATGCGAGTGAGGGCACCGATGCGCAAGCGGTTCGAGTCGAGGTCGACGTCGCGGTAGGGCAGCGCATTGATATCGACGACTCGGGTGGGCCGTTCGACGGTCTGACGCATCAGGTCGACGAGGGTGGTTCCTCCGGCCAGATAACGGGCACCGCCTTCGGCTGCATCCAGTGCTGCTGCTTCATCGGCAGCCGTATCGTACTGAAAAGGAAACATAATTCAAGCACCTCCCTGTTCGGCCACGCGAGAGATGGCGGTGACGATATTGGTGTACGCGCCGCACCGACAGATGTTGCCGCTCATGGATTCACGAATCTCTTCAGGTGAGCCGGCGTGACCCTCGCGGATACAGCCGATTCCCGAGAGAATCTGGCCGGAGGTGCAGAATCCGCACTGGAAGCCGTCTTCGTCGATGAATGCTTGCTGGAGTGGATGCAATTGGCCATTGGTCTCCAGACCTTCGATGGTTGTTATCTCGGATCCGTTTGCTTGAACGGCAAGAGTCAAGCAGGACAACACCCGCTGACCGTCGGACAGCACGGTGCAGGCCCCACACGCGCCTTGGTCGCAGCCCTTCTTCGTTCCCGTCAGCTCCGTGTGCTCCCGCAACATGTCCAGCAGCGACGTGCGATTATCAACGGCGAGTTCACGTTCGGCACCGTTCACCGTCAATCGCACCGGCGACGTTTCGGATGGGGTGACCGGGGCACCTGAGTCGTTCGAGCAACCGTTCAACAGAGAAACGGCCGCAATCGCGCCACCTGCAGCGATAGAGGTACCTACGAAGGTACGGCGCGTCATGGTGTGTGGAACGCTAGCTTCTTCGGGCGAATCGGTGTCGTGCTGTGGGGCCATTGCACTCTCCTAGGCACTGTACGAACGTGGGGACGCGACTGTTGGGCCCATGCTTGCAGCGAATTCGTGGATCGGACAGGCACTGGCTAGGCACGTACTGGCAGGGAACCCCTCTGCCTGCACGTTTGACGGCAAGGGCCGTCATTGCGGCGTACCGTCGAGCCAACGCCGCATCATAAGTTGATTGTTCGTACTTCGACACAGCGGCATCAGCGACTTCGCTATTTTGCATCGCACGCGGTCTCGTATACCGAGAGCCCAATCGCGCCGCGATCCGGGAAGGGCCCTTGAATGCACGAATTGCTCGATGACATCAGTAGTCTTCTGGAAACCTCTCCTGTCGCGTTGGCACGTGTCGTGGCAACGTCCGGGGCGGGACCGCGCGCTGTCGGAGCCAGCATGGTCGTGACCGCAGACGGGGAACCGTTGGGTTCATTGTCGGCAGGATGCGTCGAATCAGTTGTGATCCATACGGCTGTCGAGGTCATCAGAACCGGAACGTCCGCGCGCGAGCTGTTCGGCTACTCCGATCCCGACGCAATCGAGATCGGACTACCGTGCGGTGGCGAGATCGAGGTCTTTATCGAACGAATCGACCCCTCGCACAGACAATTGATCGATCGGTTGATCGTGGCCCGGGACCAGGAACGACAGTTCGCCCTGGTCACGGTGCTGAGTGATCAGCCGCGACGTTTCGTACTGGGCGACCCGAAGGCGTCGCTAGACAACGGTTGGGCGCGAGAATTGCCTGTGAGTGCCCTTGCTGTGTACGAGTCGGGATCGACCGGCATCGTCGAAGACGCGGGGGACTGTGCCCGAGTGTTTGTTCATACCTTCCCTCCTCCGCCGCGGATGATCCTGGCCGGTGCCAATGACTTCGTCCGAGCATTGGGTGCGTCTGCCACGCTGCTCGGGTATCGGGTGACCGTCGTCGACGCCAGACCTGTCTTCGCAACCACCGAACGTTTCCCGAACGTGCACGAGGTAGTGGTCGACTGGCCGCACCGATATCTGAAAGCCGAAGACGCTGCCGGCAGACTCGACGCTCGCACGGTCGTATGCGTGATGACACACGACAGCAAGTTCGATGTCCCGATGTTGGTGGCGGCATTGAAGCTGGACGAGCTCGCCTTCGTGGGTGCGCTCGGTTCACGTCGGACGCATTCCGAGCGACTAGGACGATTACGGGCTACAGGGCTTCCCGAGCATGTGCTCGCGCGTGTGAACTCACCCCTCGGACTGGACCTCGATGCGCGGTCCCCCGAGGAGACAGCAATCTCGATTCTGGCCCAACTGATAGCTGACCGAAGTGGCGCTTCGGGACAGCGGCTGCGGCAGTTGGACGGACCGATACATCGACAGCACGAGGGTGTCGGCGTTGACGCGCGCGTGTCAATGAATGCGGTTGTCTAGCCGGTGCAATTGCGCTTTACTCGGTGGGGTCCGCAGGCCACTTTCATTGCCGTGCGGTCTATGCTGCATCCGGTGCCGCGTCACGAACGCTGGATTCGGTCACAGAGTCTTCCTCGGGATCGCCGAGATACGACATCACGAATGCAAGCAACCCGGCTACTCCCGCGCTGCCGAATACGTAAGGGCTCATCAAGGCGAAAGTCTGAGTAACGAATTCCCCTCTGCCGAGGATCAGTCCGGCCGCCTGGCAGAGGACGATGACCAGCCCTCCGAGCAGAAAGACAACGGTGCTGAGGCGGAAAAGTGTCGATACGGCCGTGCGGAACATGAACGATGTCCTATCCATTCAGACGGGGAGAATGCCGAGCGCGATCAGCACACCGATGGCGAGAATTGGAATGCAGTAGTACTTGAGCAGCGGCACAAAGATTTTCGACGGATCGATTCTTGCTATTCCTGCGGCGATGTAGATCGGCGCGCCGGACGGTGGTGACGCTCCCTCGGTCGACGCGAAGACCAGCACCGCGGCGGCCGCAATCGGTACAGGGACGCCGGCACCGGCCAATGCTGCGACGGCCACCGGTCCGACGGTTGCGACGGTGGCCGATGCCGTCAGGGGGATCGCGATGACGACGATGATGATCCCGACCAGGATTGCCATCAGCCACTTCGGTGCGGCCAATGACTCGAGCATCGAGGTCAATTGCTCGGGTAGCCTCAGCTGGCCGAGAACAGCGGACGCGGAGAACGCCGCGACGAGCGTCGTGCCGATGATTCCGAACTGAGGTGCCGATTCGCCGAGTATCTTCCACCAGCCTTTGCCGTCTCTGGGCAGGTGTCGACGTCCGAGAAAAAGGACGAGCAGAATCATCAGCACGGGGATCCAGGTGATGATGCTTATCGCTCTCGACATCACCAAGTCGGTGTATCGACCGAGTGCGTTCGCGATCGGCCCCTGGGTGAGGAACAAGGGGATGAGCAGCGGAATGAGTAGAAGGCCCGAGGTCCACCCAGCACGAAGACTGCGTCGGGCAGGGATTCGGTCCTCGACAGCGATCGGCTGCAAGCCGTTCTTGCGTATCAGATAGAAATTGAGCACAAGTCGGTAAACGAGACACCACACGCCTGCGATGGCGAGGGGGACGATGATTTCGTCCGCGTCCATCATGCCGCTGACAGTGGCCGATCCGACCAGGATGAACATCGTGGCACTGAATGGAAACGTCAAACCCATACCTGCAGAACCGGCTACGACGGTGGCAGACAACTCTCCGCTGACGCCGGAACGTTTCATCCATGGAACCGTCACCGATCCCACTACTGCGGCCATGGATGCGCCGACGTGGGCGACCGCACCGAAAATCGCTCCGGCCAGAGTCGTGGTGTAAATCGGTCCTCCCTTCATTCGCCCGAGGAATGAGTTGAGAATATCGATGAGCCGATCGAGCACCGGTGTCTTCGCCAGAATGAAACTCATGAAGATGAACGCCAGAGCCGCAAAAGTAATTTCGGCCTGAATCGCGTCGACGAAGCCGTTCGCCATATACCTCGGCGCATCTCGGCCGGCAAATGCGCCGACTACGACGAAGCCGACGAGCATCGCCTCGCCGATATTTCGTTTGAGCACTGCATTCCACACCACGATCGTGCCAATGAATGCTACGAGCGCCCAGATGGCGATCACAACCGCGCCCCGGTTTTCGGCGACGTCGTCTGCGAAGATGTTTCGTACTCCGGTGAACAACTATTGCTTGCAGCAGGACTGAGAATTCCCAGTACCACTGTTGCGTCCTCGAGCGATTCCAATTTCTTGATCGAGTCCACGACCTCGTCCAGACTGTCGTCCGAATGCCTGACAACGGCGACCGCCGCACAGTCGATAAATTTTTCGGCCAAATCGCTCCAGGAGAGCGGCGCATCGTCGTTTCCTGGTACCCCGGTGCCGGTCTTCTCGTATCGCCGACCGTCCCGAGTGACGATCTCGACTCGTCCCGGGGGTAACTCGAGAGTCCAGTCCAGGGACGCATCACTTATCGGGACTATTTTCTGAGCGACGGCCAGGACAGATGTGTCCTTCAGAGATTCACTGCTGAAGTGCGCGATCTTCACGGTCCCATGAACTGCGCCGACCGCGACGAGAAACGGGAGGCTGAACTTCGCGTCGACCAGCGTCGTCGGAGTTCGGCGTGCTTCGAGTGGACGGCACATGAGATCGTGGTAGTCGCCGACGAATACACGAATTTCGCTGAGATCGTCCGCAGTCAGGTGGTTTTCTTTCAGTAGCTCGATGGTCGCGTGGATGTGGCTGTGGGCGGTACCGACGGCCGGCCACTTCTTGTAGAGAGTTCCGCTGCCCAGGTAATCGGTTCCCAGACCCTCTAGAATCTTCTCGCGGTCGTATACGCCGCCGAAGTATGTTTTCAGGATGCCGTATTCGCCCTCGAACAGGGTGTCGACGCCCGTGGTGCCTTTCTCGGCCAAAAGAACGGCCGTCACCGCGCCTCGGGCAGAAAAGCCCGCGTACATGCCACGAAGGTCGCTTCCGGTTCCAGCCACTACCTCCATGACACCGCTCGATTGCATGCTCGCGATACCCAGTGCATGGGCGAGCTGACTGGCGGAAAGGCCGAGTACGCGACCTGCTGCTGCGGTGGCAGCGAACACCCCCACCACCGTCGACAGGTTCCAGTCCTTACGCCAACCGACGTTGCATCGCAGCCGGGCGAACAAGTCTTGACCCGTCGCAACCGCCGCGATGAGGTCCTGGCCGGTCACTCCGCCCTTGCGCTCGGCGACTGCGAAAACGGCGGGGATGATGGAACTGGAAGCATGTTGGCCCCAGGGAGTCTGATCGTCGTAGTCGAGGCAGTGGGCCAAGGCACCGTTGGCGAACGCTGCCGCGATGGCCGGGACTCTTCCTCCGAAAGCCAGGAGGGACGCCTCTGGGGTACCACCACCCTCTCGGACCAGGTCGATAGCTGCGCGTACTGCTGGTTCGACGCCACTGGCGGCAAGGATTACCCCGAGAGTGTCCAGGATGCTTTTCTTGGCGGCGTCTATCGCCTCCGGTGCCAGTGTCTCGAACGTCGTGTTGGCAGCTGCGTACGCCAGGTGATGTACCAGGTCGTCGGTTTCGGTCGGCATATAAAACCCCTATCGCGTTTACCTCGAATGACAGCGTCCGGCTTCGGACACGCGTTGTCGCTTGGGTCACAGTTCGAGTCGATCTATTAAGGGGTTACGCAGCCTCAAATGTCCAATACGTTTTGCCAATTGAAGTTATCGATTACGCCGATGTTCGGATGTGGAAAAAATCTCGGTGATGCTCAATTCGGTACTTCGCCGGCGTACTTTTGGGCTTCGTCCATCAGCACTCGTGCCGGGGGAGTCATGTGTGTCAGTCGGCACACGGCGGCGACGTGCAGGTAGGACTCAGGGACGATGCGGCGAACTCGGGCACCAGCCTGCTCTGCCGACGCCGCCCAGGCAGAGGGAGTGACTGCGTGGCCAAAGCCGCTGAGCACCATGGGGAGAATGGACGTCCGGTGTGCGACCTCGGCGGCGATAGTGGCGGGGATCCCGCTGGCGAGAATGTCGTCCACCAGCGATCGCATCAGCGACCCCTGTTGAGAAGCTATCAACCTCAGCCCTGCCAGCTCTGACCGCTGAATCTCGGGCCGGTCGGGTAGATCCGCGTCGGGGCTCGACAGCAGCAATAGAGGCTGGCTCTTGAATGTCACCACCTGCAGGTCCGGTGCCTGAACGGCCTGGGGTGAGCCGAGAATGCCGATCTCGCTGACGCCGGTGCGAACCGCTCGGAGGACCTCCTCGGGGGTGAATGCGGCTTGGGCATTGACGGTTACGGCCGGAAACAGCCGACCGAACGCGGTGAGGATAGTGGTGAGAGGCTCGATCCCAGGTGATGGCATCGTGATCAGGTCGAGGCGTCCTCCTCGAAGTCCCTTCAGGCCATGCACGGCTGCTTCCGCGTCGTCCAGATCGCGCAATACCACTCGAGCCGGCCCCACCAAGGTTTCGCCGGCGGCGCTCAGTACGAGTCGCCGACCGATGCGATGAAACAAGGGCACCCCCAGTTCGCGCTCCAGTCCGGCGATGGCCTGAGAGAGAGTGGGTTGGGCGATGAGCAACACCTCGGACGCGCGATTGATGCTTCCTTCATCGACAATAGCCAGGAAATACTTCAGCTTTCGTGCATCCACTCGAACCTGTCTCCTTGTTGTGAGCGTCGTGAGTTCGATGCAGTCTAGCTGCGGCCGAACCCTTCCTATTGATCGAGCCTATGAGTGACATCGGAACTTGGTATTGGACGGGGGGGAGCTTGCGAGGTCTTAATTGATGGACTCAAAGCGTGATCTGTCTGACATCGGAGGTAGTAGTGGGCTCGCAGTCGACCACGTATCGGATCGCGTCGATCCCCGCCGACGGTGTCGGGGCAGAGGTGGTGGACGCGGGCAGACGGGTACTGGACGCCGTGGCCGGGCACTCCGGGGGTGCGTTCGCCTTCGAATGGGACGAGTTTCCCTGGGGTAGCGAATATTACGCGAGGACAGGAAAAATGATGGCCGACGACGGCCTCGAGATTCTGAGAGCCTACGACGCCATCTATTTCGGTGCCGTGGGGTGGGAGAACGTCCCGGACCACATCAGTCTGTGGGGTCTGCGCCTGAACATCACACAGAACTTCGATCAGTGGGCGAATGTGCGACCGGTGAAGTTTCTGCCCGGAGTGCAATCCCCGTTACGCAAAGCGGACGACACAGAACTCGACTGGGTTGTCGTCAGGGAAAACAGCGAGGGCGAGTACGCGGGCCTCGGTGGACGCAACCTCGGCGGACGCGGCCCTGGCAACGAGGTGGCACTGCAGACGTCGTTGTTCACCGACAAGGGCTGCGAGCGGATCATGCGTTTCGCGTTCGATCTGGCGCGCACTCGCACTGTCGCAAAGGTCTCCTCGGTCACCAAGTCCAACGCCCAGCAGTACGGCATGGTGCTGTGGGACGAGGTCTTCCATCGAGTTTCAGCGGACTATCCCGACGTTGCCACGGAGAGCGTTCTGGTCGATGCGATGAGCGCGAAATTCATCCTCCACCCAGAGGAACTGTCCGTTGTCGTCGCGTCGAACCTGAACGCCGACATTCTCTCCGACCTCGGATCTGCACTCGCCGGCAGCCTCGGGATCGCAGCTAGTGCCAACCTCAACCCCGAACGTCGTTATCCGAGCATGTTCGAGCCTGTCCACGGATCGGCCCCCGACATCGCAGGCAAAGGCATCAGTAACCCCATCGGCGCGATCGCCAGCGCAGCCCTGATGCTCGATCACTTCGGACGCCACGCCGAGGCCAGGCAGATCGAAGACGCCATTCGAGCAACCACAGCTGGGGGAGTCCTCACCCGCGACATCGGTGGCACGGCAGACACCAAAACCGTCACCGATGCCATCGTCAACGCGCTACGGACCGCGCTCACGCCAGTGTGACCCGGCGCATCAGACCCCGGTCGGCTCGATATGGCCCTTGTCGAGCCGACCGGTTCCAACGAAGTTCCACCCGAGCGTGCGCGTAGTTCGGGCCGAGGGCACACCGGGTGTGAAATCCTTGTACGCGAATCAGTTTCGGCTCATGGATGTAGAGCGCGCTTTGAAACACAAGAACCGTCAAGTCGGTTGACGCTCCACCGACCGATGCGGTGTCGTCGATAATTTTCGAGAGGATGCAAGTGAGTACGGATCTGCAGAATTTTGTACTTTTGGACAGTGCGCAGAGTTTCCTGGCGCGGGAGGTGCACCACCCCTTCGTCGACGGGCGCGGTGTTCCGGTTGATTCCGGTGAGACTCTGACGACCGTCAATCCGTCTACGGGTGAGGTTCTCGCCCGGATCGGTGCAGGCGGCGAGTCCGACATCGACCGGGCGGTGGTCGCGGCCCGCCGCGCCTTCCACGGTCAGTGGAGCACCTGGTCTCCCTACGAACGTCAAGCTCTATTGACACGTATCGCGCACATCATGGACGACCGTTTCGACGAACTGATCCAGATCGAAGCACTGGACATGGGTGCCCCGGTCACGAGGTTGCGCAACTCCAAGGCGGCCTTGATGAAGATGTTGTCGTTCTTCTCGACGCAAGCGGGGAACATCTCGGGTGAGACATTGATGAATGGCATCCCTGGCGACATCGCCACGATGACGTTGAAAGCTCCGGTGGGTGTCATCGGGGGGATCATCCCGTGGAACGGCCCGTTGGGCGGCCAGTTCTGGATCATCGGTGCGGTCTTGGCCAGTGGCTGTACCACCGTACTCAAGCCCTCCGAGGACGCGTCGCTGTCCGTTCTGAGAACGGCAGAGATACTGCACGAGGCCGGCGTTCCCGCCGGCGTCGTCAACGTGGTCACTGGCTTGGGCAAAGATGCGGGCAACGCGCTGGCCAGTCATCCGGACGTCGACCGGATTGCTTTCACCGGATCGACGCAGACCGGCCGCAGCATCATCAAGGCCTCGACTGTCAACATCAAGGGCTTACAGCTCGAGCTCGGTGGCAAATCCGCCGACATCGTTTGCTCCGATGCAGATTTGGACAAGGCGGTACCAGGAGCAGCCATGGGTGTGTTTGCCAACTCCGGTCAGATCTGCTTCGCCGGAACGCGTGTGTTGGTTCAGCGGTCCATCGTCGATCAATTCACCGAGCGACTCCTGAAGTACATGGACGAGATCCGGGTCGGACACAGCCTCGACGACGCGGCCACCCTGGGTCCGATCATCTCGCAGCCCCAGTTGGACAAGGTCATGGCCTACACCGACATCGGCCGTGAGGAAGGAGCCGAACTGCTCCGTGGCGGCGAGCGGTTGGGCGGCGATCTCGGCAGCGGCTACTTCATGGCACCGACCGTGTTCGGCGGTGTGTCGAACGATATGCGTATCGCCCGCGAGGAGATCTTCGGACCGGTGCTCTCGATTCTTCCCTTCGACGACGTGGACGAGGCTATTCACATTGCCAACGACAGCGACTACGGACTCGGCGGTGCAGTGTGGTCGCAAGGTCTGTCGACCGCCATGAGGGTGGTCCGTGGAGTGCACACGGGCACGATGTGGGTGAACTGCTACGGATACATCGATCCCATGGTCGGCTTCGGAGGCACCAAGTTGAGCGGATACGGAGCCAAGGGCAACGCTGCCCACATGGACAACTACCTCTACACCAAATGCGTCTACATGGAGCTGTGACGACTCGCTGACCCCGAAAAGTGGGCCCTTCTTCGATTGTGTTGCCTTACTGGGCAATCAACGGAAGGGGCCCACTTTCTTGTCTCAACCTCGCGACGTCGCCGCTCGACGGTAAGCGAGCAACCCCGCGAGAACGACTGCGGCGCACACCATGATGAACATGCCCGTCCGGTGCAGGCCGTCGTCGTCGACGACCGGACCTGCGGTGATCTGCAAGACGACCACCGCAAGATTTGCTCCGACGAAGGCGATCGTCCGGTACATCCCGATAGCGGTGCCGACATCGTCGACCGAGGTCGTCGCATTGATGAGGCTTTGATTGCCGATGTTGTGGAAGCCGTTGGGGATTCCGAGTACGGCAGCGACCAGAAGCAGAACGTAGATCGGGGCGGTGCTGGACTCGACGGTGGCAATCAGGGTGCCGCCGACGAGCATCATGACCGTGCCGGCGAGAAGGGTGCGTCGCGCGCCGAACCGGCCGTACACGCGGGCTCCGATGACCGTCGACAGGACGGTGACGCCGGCGACCGGCAGCATGGTCAGACCGGTCTCGATGGGTGTCATTCCCCGAGAAGCCTGCAGCCACTGTGGAATGCCGAAGAACACGCAGTAGAAGCACGTGTAGGTGATGAGTGCACCGCCCAGGGTCGCAGCCAGCGCACGGTTCTGGGCAAGAGCGCGCACGTCGAAGAACGGTTGGTCCGTGCGACGTTCCCACACGACGAACAGCACGAACGCGACCGAAGAGACGGGGAGTATCCACCATCGGACGGTGTCTCCGATCGACACCAGAAACACCATCAAGGACGCCACTGCGGTGACGAAGAACGCGATACCGATTCCGTCCATGGCTCCGAGAGCTTCTCGCACGGACACCGTGGACCGACCTTCGTTTCCGACGTCGACCGACAACACTGCGATCGCGCTGATGGCCACGACGGGAAGGTTCACCCACAGGATCGACTGCCAGCCGAACGTTCCGACCAGAAGCCCGCCGACGGTCGGGCCGAGCGCAGCAACGGACTGGCCGCACATCACGATGGTGGTGAGCGCAGTGCGCGTTTGCTGCCCGTGGAGTTCTCCGTATGCGCGCACCATGGTCATGGCGTTGGGCATATGCGCCGAGATCCCGATCCCGAGAACAACGTACGACGCGATCAACGTCCCGATGTTCGGTGCGAAGGCCCCGCAGACGGAACCCAGTGCCACGAAAGCCAAACCTGCCACAAACACTCGGCGCGCGCCGAGCATCGATCCCAAGCGACCCGCCATCGGCGCGCAGACGGCGGTTGTGATGTACATGGCCGAGATGACCCACGAGACGTTGGCGCTCGGGCCGAACTGAGCTGCGATTCCGACAATGGCCACAGCGATCATGGACGAGTTGAGCGGTTGAAGCACGGTTCCGGTGGCAGCCGCTCCTCGGACGCTGAAGGGAATTGATGTTCGCGTCGGCTCCGTTTCGGTACTCCGCGTCATTCGCGCACCGCCCGATCGTCGACGCTGTCGTCGACGACGGGTGCGCTCGACAGGCGACGCAGCAGGGCACCGGCAGCGAAGAGCACGTCACGTTCCACCGAACTGCAATGCGTATCGAGTGCGTTCGCCAGCCACTCGTCGCGCTTGCGGCGGTCGGCTCCGAGCTTCGCCTTGCCCTCCTGCGTGATCGAAATAATCTGCGCGCGACCGTCATCGGGGTCTTGGATGCGTGTAACCAGTCCGCGCTCTTCCAGGAGTGTGACCGTCCGAGCCACGGTCTGCGGTGTCACCCGCTCTACATTTGCCAGTTCACGGGCGCTCATTGCGCCGATGCGGTCGAGATTCCCAAGTGTCTGAAGCTGGGTGGGCGTCAGTAGGTGGCCAGCAACGTTCGCTCGAATAGCGCGGTTGAACAGCACGATGTCTTCTCGGAGTCCATCGACCCGATCGTCCACGTGACCCTCCTTATTTATAGCCAGCAATGCTTATCAACATACGCCCTTAAGGGCGTTTTCGGATGTAAGATGGCGGATAAGTAGCCAGCATCACTGGCTAATATCCGGTCGGTCGGGCGTCAGTGCGGTGTGACGCATCATGGTGGGCCGGAGCACTAGGATGAGTGGTACGCGGCGAACGACGGAAGAAATGGGTCGGACTCGAACGATGGCACGGTCTCATGCATCGAATGACCTCGATGAGGTGGCGGAAAGCCCGGACACGGCCGGCAGCCTGGAGAAGATGCTCCACATTCTGGAACTGTTCAGCGAAGCCCAGCCGATGTGGTCCACCGCCGCGATCCTCGAATACCTCGATACGTCTCGATCGACGGGGTATCGGTACATCAAGACGTTGAACGATGCCGGGTTGATCGCCGCGGTGCGTAACGGGCAATACACTCTCGGTCCCCGCATCATCGAGATGGATCGCCAGATTCGCGAGACCGATCCACTTCTATTGGCCAGCCGCGGTGTGCTGGAGGATCTTGTCGACAACATCGGTCACTCCGCGTTGTTGTGTCGACCATTCGGCGACTCGGTCCTCTGTGTCGGTGAGTACCGCGCTCCGCTCAGTCCGGCCAACCGTTTTTCTCGCGGCGAACGGCGTCCGTTGTTTCATGGAGCGGTGTCCAAAATAATCCTGGCGTACCTTCCACATCACCGTCTGAAGGCGTTGTACCCGCGTCAACGTGAGCAGATCCAGCAGGCGGGTCTGGGAGATTCGTGGAGCGCTTTCCGTACGACTTTGGGAGCATTCAAGAAAGACGGTTTCGTCGTCACGGTGGGGGAGTTCAACCCTGGCGTCTGCGGAGTCGCGGCACCTGTTCTCACCGGACAGAAGACGGCACTGGGAAGTGTTGGGGTGGCGTGGGATGTGAACGAGCGGCGCGATGTCGACGTGCAGCGGGCAGTGACGGCCGTGAAGCTCGCAGCGTCGAAGATTTCGGACGGAGTGGCCGACATCCAACGTCGCGCCGACGCTGCCGACGGGGCGGGACCGGTCTCGAGTTCCTTGTGATCGAATCTCCCAAGCAGACAAGGCAAATCGCCGCCAGACGAGGTGCTCTCACACTGTCTGACGGCGATTTGCCGGTACCGGAAGGTCGGTCAGAGACCGACGGTCTGACCTCCGTCGATCACCATTGCATGACCTGTCGCGAAACTTCCGAGGTCTGACGAGAGCCACAGAACCGCAGACGCGATCTCGGCGGCGGTTCCCATGCGTCCGACGGGTTCCTGGCCGATCACACGAGCCCTGCCTTCCGGAGTGCCGCCCGAAAACCTGTCCATCATGGGCGTCTCGATGATTCCGGGACAGACCGCATTGACTCGAATGCCCTGGTCGGCGTAGTCGAGCGCGGCAGACTTGGTCAGTCCGATCAATCCGTGCTTCGCAGCGACGTATGCCGCCTGCCCTCGAATCCCGATGACACCTGCTCCCGACGACGTGTTGACGATGGATCCGCCACCGTTTTCGAGCATCGCGGGAATCTGGTACTTCATGCAGAGGAAAGCGCTTCGCAGATCGATGTCGATCAGCCGTGTCCACTCGTCTTCCTCGATGTCGACCAGTGGTGCGGCCGGCTGTTCGATGCCGGCATTGTTGAACGCGATGTCGAGCCGACCGAATTCCTCGACGGTCCGCTCGATTGCGTTACGAATGTCGCTGGAGGACGAAACGTCGCAGCGTATCGCTACCGCTCGACCGCCGTGTTCGGCTGCGAGCCTGGCGCTTTCGTCGTTTCCGACGGCATCTATGTCAGCCAGAACCACGTCCGCACCTTCGCTCGCGAAGGCCAAGGCGGTTGCGCGTCCGATTCCGCTGCCGGCTCCGGTCACGAATACAGCTTTTCCGGCGAATCTGCGTTCAGTCATTTTCGGGTAATCGCATTCTGCTAGGTGAGTGAGAGAGGTCTGCTCTGCGTCCGGTTACGAACCGGCTGCCGACGCGGTGCCGCGAGCTCGCATCTCGATTTCCACTTCTTCGAGGGTTCGGCCTTTGGTCTCGGGGATGAACCGAAACGCGAACAGTGCGGCAAGAACGTTCAGCACCATGAATCCGCCGAACACCACCACGGACCCGAACCGCTCCGCGAGGATCGGGAAAAGGAACGAAATGAGTGAGTTCGCAATCCAGAGCCCGCCGAGCGAGGCACCCATAGCAAACCCACGGATAGGCAGGGGGAATAGTTCCGACAGCACCAGGAAGCCCGTCGTTCCGAGGAATGTCACCATGAAACCCGTGACCGAGAGCATGAACAGCAGAATCAGGTACGAACGGACGGTGGACTCGGGCATCATGTACGTGACCAGGAGCCCGAAGTGTGACACCGCGACACCGATGAAGCCGAACATCATCATCTTGCGTCGTCCCATGAGGCCGAGGATCCACATTCCGATGATCGTGAAGATGATCATCGCAATACCTACCGTGACGGATGCGAGTAGAGCGGCGGATCTGGTCAGGCCGGACGTTTCCAGGACTGTCGGTGCGTAATACATGACCACATTGATTCCTGTGGTCTGCTGAGCGACCGCCAGAATGATGCCGACCATGATCAAGCGCTTCATCCACGGTTCGTTGCGAAGCACGGCGAGGACGGATACTTTTCCCTTGATCTGATCGTCTTCGACGATCGAAGAAATCTGCTCGTACTCGGCTTCGACCCGTTCCGCCACATGGGCACGTCGGAGCACGTTTTTCGCTTCGTCCCACCTCTGCTTGCTCGCGTACCAACGCGGGGTGTCGGGTAACGCGAGCATGCCGAAGAACAAGGCGACGGCAGGGATCGCAGCGATGCCGATCATGTAGCGCCACACCACCGAGCTGTCGACAAGGTTTGCCAGCAGCGCGTTGAGTACGAAGGCAAGGAACAGTCCGACGGTGATCATCAACTGATTCATCGTGACGATGCGGCCCCGCTGCGACGCCGGTGCCATCTCGGCGAGATAAAGCGGCACGACGACGGATGCGACTCCGACCGCGTAACCCAAGGCAATTCGTCCTGCGACCAGAATTGCGACTGTCGGAGCGAGAGCACAGACGATGGTGCTGACAATGAATATGAAGCCAGCGATGACCAATGACTTTCTGCGTCCCAAGCGATCCGCGATCGGGCCACCCAGGAGTGCACCTGCTGTCGCGCCGGGGAACAGTAGCGAGGTGACCACCAACCCTTCGCTGACGGCGGTGAGATTGAAGTCGTCGCGCAGATACACGAGTGCACCCGCGATCACGCCGGTGTCGAGCCCGAAGAGCAACCCGCCGATACTGGCGATCAGCGTCAGACGGAACAGAAACGTTCTGGGGTCTTCGCGACTACCTTGGTCGGTCGAGACCCGCGTGGAGTCCAACTTGTCGGACACAGAAATTCTCCTTCGTGATGAACGGGCTGTGCCGCGGAAGTTCGCATGTCTCGGTCGATGTCCGGTCTTGCGGTCGGTCTTCGGCAACAGTGTGGGTGCATCCGTGGTTGGCACGGCAGCGGCAGGTTCTATGGTGTGGAAGGCGCGGCGTGGGCCACGGGGCGGGCGGTAGTGGCCGCGCTGCCTGGTGGTCTACGCATCGATGGAGTGCCGCATCGTGCAGTTGCTGCCCGAAGTGACCGCACTCACATAATTGAAGATATCCTGCCATATGGGAAATAGTCAACAGTTCGGTAAGAACTGTCGCGCGCCGTCGCCGTGCGTCTCGTGAAGGAGCAGGATCCAGGGTGTAGGACATCGGCCCAGGATGCGACTGCTTCGGTAATGTTGACGGACAACAGATTCCGGTTCAGCGGCCGATGCGGCAAGGGAACCGGAATCTTCGGTCGGCGGGAGTCAGCGAGTCGCGCTGATGTGCACTGCGGAGACCACGCAGAATTCGTTGGTCCGGTTTCGCCACGCGTGCTTGGTTCCACGCTGAATGATGGTGTCGCCCGGCCGCATGATCGTCTCGCCGGTGTCGAGTAAGACACATGCCTCACCCGAGATGACGGTGACGATGTCGATGGTGTCCGTCGTGTGCATACCCGGGGGATCTGTCGAGTCGATCGCATCTCCTGCGCCCGATTCCGCCAGGATTCGCGCGTAGCCGCCTTCGTAGTCCCACTCGTTGTCTGGGGCGAAAGCGGTGATGACGTAGTTGTATCCGGCCGGCGGGGGCGGAATCACGGCGGCACTTGGAGGGCCGTTCGGAGCCGTGACCGGAGTCGGAACCTCGGTTCCCTGCCATAGGTGGTTCCGGGTGTAGCCGTCGGCTACCAGTCGGTCGGTCGTAGGACCATCACTCGTGATAGTTGACAGGCCTTCGTCGTCAAGGCCTGTGACGATCAGGCGAGACTGAAACTCGCGGTGCTCTCCGGTCATCAGTGACCCTTCCTTGCGTTGTCGAATGTCGCCGACTCGCGCAGCAGTGCTTCGTCTACAGGTGCATTGTCCACATAGATTCTCTGGTCCACGAACTTCCCGTCGACAATGGTGATCCTCGAGGCGGCCTTGATCTCGACGACCTCGCCGCCGCGCAGGGTCCAACGACCGAGAGACTCGAAGAAGACGACACCGCCGTCCTCTTCCCAAGCGTTGACGAGATCGTGTGCGAGTGATTCGACCCTGTCCAGCGCGGCGCTGAAGGCCGAGACGACGTTCTCCCGCCCGACAATCTCTGGGCTGTTCCCGAACGTCAGAGTCATGTTCTCTGCGTAGTACTTTGCGAATTGTCGAGGATCGTTTTTCTGCATGGCCGTGTAGTACTCGGTGAGCAGAACGATCGTGTCGGATGTTGCGCGCATGGGTGCGATCTCCGTAATTGACAGTGGTAGGTGACGTCCAACGGTTCAAGCCGGGTCGCGGTAGAGGCCAGAAGCACGAGCTCGTTGAGTGACCAGTTCGATCACGAAAGACAACGTCGGTGTCGGTACGTGAGCCAGTGCGGCCAGCTCGAGAGGGACTCGAAACAGGGCGTCGATCTCCATGGGTCGGCCGGCCTGCAGATCCTGGACAACGCTCTGAAGATGAGTCGACGCCGATTGCTTTCGTAGAACGTCCTCCGCATCGGCCGGTTCGCATCCCAGCGCTCGGGCGATGGCGCTGTTTTCCGTCGCCATCGTCAACGCGGTCGCGGCGATAGAGGGTTTGTCGAGGACATCCTTCATCACGGAGCTACTCAGTACGCCTAGCGCGCCACCGACCAGATTCATCGACAGTTTGGCCCAGACGGCGTCGCGGATCGTCGATGTAGTGGTCGCTTCGAGACCGCTCGAGTCGAAGAGCGACGCAATGGCATTCACGCGACTGTCGACTCGACCATCGGGCCTGCCGAGTATCAGCCTGTTGCGTGGATTGACCGCAGCGATTTCGCCTGGTGCAACGACGGTTCCCGCCGTGTACGCCACGGCACCCACTGTGCGATCGGGACCGATGAGCGAGAACAGGGAGCCATCGGGATCCAGTCGTCGTAGGTCGGTGCCGTCCAGAGGTCCACCGTGGGAGTGGAAGTACCACCAGGGAATTCCGTTGGAGACGAACACGACGAGGCTGTCGTCGTGCAGCAGCGACGCGATGTCTGCGGCGATCGACGGAAGCGTAGGGGCTTTGACCGTGACGAACACGATGTCCTGTGGCTCGAGATCGCCCGGGCGCTCGGTGGCGAACGGATGCGAGTGCAGTTCACCGTCGTGAGTTTGCACCCGAAGGCCGTGTTCGCGCACCGCTGCGAGATGGGGGCCTCGCGCGATAACCGAGACCTCGGGTCCGCCCTGGCCTGTGGCAAGACGGCCCGCGAGGTGTCCCCCGACGGCTCCGGCTCCGTAAATGCATACTTTCATGGGCATGTAGCTGCTTTCTCGCGTCAGGAGAACTGCTGACGCTTCTGTGCGGCGGCACCGGCGAGGAACGAAATGTCGTTGCCGGTCGAGACATAGCCGGCACCCATTTCCAAGTACTGACGAATCAGGTCCGGACGACCGCCCATACCACCGATTCCCACAGTCTTTCCGCCGGCCTTGCATGCAGCGATGACGCGCAGGTACGCCTGGTGAATCTTCGGATGATCCACCTGCCCAGCGACACCCAGTTCGACGCTCAGATCGTTGGCGCCAACGAGCACCACATCGACTCCCTCGACGGCCGCGATGTCCTCGGCCGCGTCGAGACCCGCCTGAGATTCGATCATGACGATGACCATCGACGCCTGGTCCAACTCGCGCACGACTTGTTCAGCGGGAAATGTTCGATAATGCAGTTGGGGGGCTGCCCCGGCAAGTGAGCGCTCACCGAGCGGCGCGTGCTTGACGGCTCGAACAGCGGCCCGCGCCTCGTCGGCAGACGCAACACCCGGAACGACGATTCCCATTGCGCCGGAGTCCATCACGCGTGCGATGAGCGCCGGATCGAGGTCGGGAACGCGGACCAGAGGGGTGACACCGAGATGATTGCACGCCATACATATCTGGCCTGCATCCTGAAGTGAGAAGCTGCTGTGTTCGAGGTCGATGTAGACGGTGTCGAAACCCGCGGTGTACGCGATCGACGCGATATCGATTGTCCGGACGAGGCGTACGGTCATCGAGTAGACGGGTTCGCCTCTGGAGAGCTTCTCTTTGGCGAAATTGTGCAGTAGAACTGGGGTTTCGTCGCTCATGTGATGTGGTCTCCTGTTTGATCTGTGTGTTCAGCCGAACAAGGCGGGCAAGTCGCTCGCCTCGTCGTCGAACCCGTAGACAGACTTGACTTCCAAATATTCCTCGAGGCCGAGCCTGCCCATCGAGCGACCGATTCCGGATTGTTTGTAGCCACCCATCGGTGTGTGGGAGTCCGTTGCTGCGCCGTTGACACTGATGCGACCGGCGCGAATGCGGTTCGCCACCTTCTTGGCGTTCACGAGGTCGCCCCCGAACACGTAGCCACCGAGGCCGTAGGGGGAGTCGTTGGCAATGTTCACTGCTTCGTCCTGGTCGCGGTACGGAAGCACGACCAGAACGGGTCCGAATACCTCCTCGCGGGCGATCGTCATCTTCGGTGTGACTCCGGTGAACACCGTCGGTTGCACGAAGTAGCCGCGGTCGATGCCCTTCGGTCGGTCGACGCCGCCCGTTTCCAGCACGGCGCCCTCGTCGATGGCGGTCCGGATCAGATCCTGGATGGATGCGAACTGGGCAGCGCTGACGACCGGTCCCATGGTGGTCGAACTGTCCAGTGGGTCACCGATGCGGAAGCGTTCCGCCTCGTCGAGGAGGAACGGGATGACTTTCTCGATCTGGCTCTCGTGCACCAGCATTCGGCTGGGGGCGTGGCACGACTGGCCGGTGTTGACGAAGCAACGCTGGATGTTCCATCGTGCGGCCTTCTCGAGGTCGGCGTCCGGAAGGACGATGTTCGCAGACTTGCCGCCCAGTTCGAGGCATACCCGCTTCACAGTGCTTGTCGCCGCTGCAGCTCCCACCAGCTTGCCGGCACCGGTGGATCCGGTGAACGAGATCATGTCGACGTCGGGGTGATGGGACAGCCGGTCACCTACTTCGCGACCGGTACCACTCACCAGGTTGAACACGCCGGCGGGGACACCGGCTTCGTGGAGCACCTCGGCCAAAAGTACGCCGCTGGCAGCGGATTCGACGCTCGGTTTGGCGACGACGGTACACCCGGCCGCCAAGGCGTAGATGATTTTGATGACTCCCGTCTGAACCGGCCAGTTCCACGGCGAGACCAACGCGCACACGCCGATCGGTTCGCGACGAACGATCGCTGTGCCGACCCTCGACTCGAACGGATAGTCGCGCAGGACGTTGCGGGCAACCTTCATATGATCGGCCGGTCCTGCGACCTGTGCACGGTTCGAGACCGGAATGCCGACCTCCCGTGCGATGAGCTCCGAGAAGTCGTCGAGGCGCGACTCGTACACCTCGATTATGCGGTCGATCAACGCGATGCGACTCTCGACAGAGGTCTCGGAGAAGGTATCGAATGCGCGCCTCGCGGCCTCGACCGCGAGGTCCGCGTCTGCGACGCCACCGAGTGCGACGGTGGCGAACGGTTCCTCGCGCGTGGGGTCGATCAGTTCGAGCTGTCTGGGTGCGATGGGCTCGACCCATCGACCGTCGATGTACAGGTGCGGGTACTGCTTCATGGTCGAGCCTTCCTCGGGGTAGATGTCACGTCGGGTGGCCTAGCTGCTGTGTGTGTAGCCCCCATCGCACGCAATCGTCTGTCCTGTCACGAATGCCGACGCAGGTGTAGCCAGGAAGAACATGATTCCGACGAGATCGGTCGGCACCATCCCGCGTGGAATGCACTGAAGCGACTGGGCGCGCTGGCGCACCTCGGCCGTGGGGTTGATGACTCGCTCGACCTCGGTGGCAACCGACCCGGGGCGAATACAGTTGACGGTGATTCCGTGGGGACCCAGCTCGCGTGCCAACGAGTTGGTCATACCGATCAGTGCGGACTTCGAGGTCACGTAGTGCAGGTAGTTCACCGTGCCGCGGGTCACCGCATCGGAGGAGATGTTGACGATGCGACCGAAGCCCGCCTTGCGCATGTGAGCCGCCACTGCCCGGACGCAGAGGTAGGTCCCGGTGATATTGACCCGCAACACTTGTTCCCACTGTGCGACGGGAATTTCGTCGAAGGGTCCCTTTTCGATGGTCGCGAACACGGACGCGTTGTTGATGAGTACGTCGACACGGCCCCACTTCGCGACGACGGTATCCACCATGGCACCGACGGCCTGCTCGTCGGCGACATCGACCCGCACGGCCAACGCCACGCCGCCTGCGTTCTCGATCTCGCCGACGACAGACTTCGCCCTGGCTTCGTCGAGATCTGCAACGACGGCCAGAGCCCCGGCTGCAGCGAACTGTCGTGCGATCTCACGTCCGATGCCTTGTCCCGCACCGGTCACGATGACCACCCGATCTTCCACGCTGAAGTCGCGCGCCGAAGCGGGAACTCCCGAATCCTGTGGGGCGTGTGTGAGCGCTGTCGTCATGTCGTTCCTTGTCGAAGTCGCGGTGTGTTGTGTCTCGGTGACTGCGGGATTGTGACCCGCATCTATCTATTATTGGACAATATCCCGAACTGTGGGATATTGTCAACGAAGTTCGGATCGAACATCCACGTGGTGAAGGAGCAGAACATGCGAGTGAGTAGGGCATCGGAGACCGGTGAGGAAGCCGTCGGCACAATGCGTGAGGGAAAGCTCGAACAGAAGCATCTACTGTTCGGTGTGGACGGCTCGCCCAACAACTACGACCTGAACACCGGCTACACCGGTAGCGGTGGGTGGAGAACCCCGCGTCACCGGCACGACTTCGATCAGGTCCGTTACGTCGTCGAGGGTCGGCTGCCGTACTCGGAGACCGACTACCTGGAACAGGGTTGGGTCGGCTACTTCCCGGAGAGTGTCCATTACGGACCGCAGGAACGTGAAGAAGGTTTGCGCACACTGGTTCTGCAAGCAGGTGGAGCCAGTGGCAACGGCTATCTCTCTGTGGCGCAGCGTGAGGCGACCAACGCCGAGCTGAACGAAAAGGGTGTTTTCAAGAAGGGGCTCTACCACTACACCGATGAGAATGGCGTGGAGCAGACCTCGGACGGTTCGCAGGCGATCTTCGAACACGCCACCGGCCGCAAGCTCGAGTTTGCTCCTCCGCGGTACACCGACGTAATCGCCATGAACCCAGAGGCGTACGACTGGATCCAGCAGGGTGACTCGGGCGTGTGGGACAAGTGGCTCGGTAACTTCACCGAACGCAACCTCCGCCTCGGGTTCGTCCGCCTGGACGCAGGGGCGACCTACGGGGCCGGACAATTCTCGTCGATCGAGATTCTCTTCCAGCTCGACGGCAACGTGCTTGTCGGCGGCGAAAAGTACGGTGCCGAAACAGGTTACGAGTTCCTGGCCAACGAGGGGCCCGTGACCATCGAAGCTGTCGAGCCCACAGAATTCTTCCGCGCGGTACTGCATACCTTCTGAGCCTGCATGCGCCGCATGCTCGCGAGTTGGACGGCCGGCGACGGGACGACATTCCATCACCGGAAAGTAGGCTGAGAACACCATGACTACTCAACTCGGCGACTCCCGTTCGTCCCAACGAGCAAGGGCGGCTATCGCCGCAGTCCCCACCGGTGTATTCATCGGTGGGGAATGGGGAGAAGCGGCATCCGGTGACCGTTTCGAGGTCGTCAATCCGGCAAATGAGCACGTCATAGCGACGGTAGCGGACGGAGGGCCGGGGGACGCGCGTCGTGCCATCGAGGCCGCGGGCCGCGTCCAGAAGGAGTGGACCAGGACCTCTCCCCGCGAGCGGAGCGAGCTCCTGCGCCGGGCGTACGAACTGATGCTGCTCGAGCAGGAGGACCTCGCACACATCATCACCAGCGAGATGGGCAAGCCCATCGAGCAGGCGAGAGACGAGGTCGCCTACGCAGCCGAGTTCTTCCGGTGGTTCTCGGAGGAAGCCGTTCGCATCGGCGGCGACGTCACAACGACGGGTGACGGAAAGAGTCGCATCATCGTCTCTCGTGAACCTGTCGGACCATGCGTTCTCATCACGCCGTGGAACTTCCCCCTTGCGATGGCTACGCGCAAGATCGGGCCGGCCATCGCGGCAGGATGCACCGTGGTGTTCAAACCCGCGAATCTTGCACCGCTCGCGTCCCTCGCACTAGTGGACATTCTTGTTCGGGTCGGCCTGCCCAAGGGCGTCGTCAACGTCGTGTGCACGACCGATGCTTCGGCTGTCGTGTCGCCGTGGATGGCCAGTGGAATTGCCCGCAAGATCAGCTTCACAGGCTCGACGGCGGTCGGTGTCAGGCTTCTCGAGCAGGCGTCCCAGCACGTCATGCGGTCGTCGATGGAGCTCGGCGGCAACGCTCCGCTGATCGTGTTCGAGGATGCGAACCTGGATCGAGCCGTGGAAGGCGCGTTCGCGGCCAAGATGCGGAACATGGGCGAGGCGTGCACGGCGGCCAATCGCATTCTCGTGCAACGATCGGTCGCAGATGAGTTCGCCAGGCGGCTGGCAGCGCGGTTGGGCGCGCTCACGCTCGGGGACGGCGTCGACGCGGGTACGGAAGTCGGCCCTCTCATCGATGCGAAAGCCCTGGCGAAAGTCGAGGATCTCGTCGGCGATGCCGTCCGCGGAGGAGCCGAGGTGATCTGTGGCGGTACGAGGCCGGACCGTCCGGGCTACTTCTACTTGCCGACTGTTCTCGCCGACGTGCCTGCCGACGCGGACCTCATGTCCGAAGAAATCTTCGGGCCCGTGGCTGCCATAGTTCCGTTCGACTCGGAGGACGAAGCCGTGCGTCTCGCCAACGACACCCCGTGGGGTCTCGCTGCGTACCTGTTCACCCAGGATGTCGATCGAAGCTTCCGGGTCGGGGATGCCCTCGAGGTCGGCATGGTAGGTCTGAACACGGGCATCGTGTCCAATCCTGCTGCGCCGTTCGGCGGCGTCAAGGCCTCCGGTTTGGGGCGCGAGGGTGGACGGGTAGGGATCGACGAGTTCCTCGAGTACAAATACATGGCGATACCGCGCGCCTGAACGGCACCGGAATCCGTCCGGCACGCAGAACCTGCAGTGCCGACTTCACGGAGACGACGGCACCGACCGTCGGCGCAAGCACCTTTCGGGCTTGCACCGACGGCCGGCACATAGTCGGATTGGGACTCAGACGAATGTCGCGGTATCGATGACGAATCGGTAGCGAACGTCGGAGGCGAGCACTCGTTCCCACGCGTCGTTGATCTGGTCGGCGGAGATGACTTCGATGTCGGCTCCGAGATGATGCTCGGCGCAGAAGTCGAGCATTTCCTGAGTTTCGGCGATCGATCCGATGGCCGATCCTGCGAACGTTCTGCGGTGGGGGATGAGTGAGAAGACCTGCAGCGGAAGGGGTTCTGCGGGAGCGCCCACATTGACCATCGCGCCGTCGACGGCGAGCAGAGACAGGTGTGCGTTCAGATCGATCGAGGCGCTGACGGTGTTGATGATCAGATCGAATGTGGACGCGAGCTTGTCGAATGTGTCCGGGTCGCTGGTTGCGTAGTAGTGGTCGGCTCCCAGTCGAAGTCCGTCCTCCTGCTTCTTCAGCGACTGCGACAGAACCGTCACCTCGGCACCCATGGCGTGGGCGATCTTGACGGCCATGTGGCCCAATCCGCCCATGCCGACCACCGCGACCTTCTTGCCGGGACCTGCTCCCCAGTGGCGGAGCGGTGAATAGGTGGTGATGCCGGCGCACAGTAGCGGCGCGGCGGCGTCCAGTGCGATGCCCTCGGGGATCTTGACGACGAAGTGCTCGGTGACGACGACCTGCTGGGAGTAACCGCCCTGGGTGGTCGTTCCGTCGCGGTCGGTGCCTCCGTAGGTCTGGATGTTGCCGACGAGACAGTACTGTTCAAACCCTTTGACGCATTGGGCGCATTCACCACACGAGTTGACCATGCAACCTACTCCGACGCGATCGCCGACGGCGTGCATGGTGACCTCGGATCCAACCTCGGCCACTGTTCCTGCGATCTCGTGACCGACGACCAGCGGGTACGGCACCGGGCCCCACTCGCCGCGCGCGGTGTGAATATCGGAGTGACAGATGCCGGCGAACTCGATGTCGATACGGACGTCGTGTGGTCCGATCTCGCGGCGCTCGATCGTGATGGGGGACAGCGGCTGGTCGGCTGCGGTGGCGGCGTAGGCCTTCACTGAAGTAGTCATGTGATCAGCGAACACCGTGGACGGCGATCGAGGGAGTCTCTGAGAAAGGGTGTACCGGCAAGGTGCCCTTCGTCGACGCTCGACCGCCGGCTCTGGGCTCAGTCGAGAGGAGCGACGAAGATCCGGAATTCCCTACGCTCGGTATGGATCTCCCACAGAGACTGTGCGAGGGCATCCGGCTCATGCGAGGGCTCACCTGCACCAATTCCCCGCGGGATGATCAGCTGGCCGACGTGCAGACCCTCGGGTGCGAGGGCATCGTGCAACAGTTGCGCGTAGGCGCTTTCCCCGGCGAACGCGATCGAGGTGCCCGCGACGGAGGCTCCGGGGCGAACAGCGCTCGACCCGTTCACGAACAGCACCGTGCCGCGCCCGAGCGTGCGCATTCCGGGCAGCACGTGTGTCACGGCCGTGACAGGACCGTAGATCGAGAACTCCACCGGACCGGCCAGATCCTCGGCGCTGGTCTCCAAGACTGGCTTCATGAACTCCTTGGCCGGCACGGGGCTGTATTGCAGTACCTCGATCGGGCCCAAATGCTCGACTGCTGAACCTAGTGCTGCAGTAAGCGATTTGGCATCCCGTACATCGGCGGCGAAGCCCCGGGCGGTGATCCCTTCGTCGACAAGTCGTGCCGCGATGCGGTCGACGTTGTCCTGGTTCCTTGAAATCAGCGCTACTGCGAGTCCTTCGCGTCCGAAGCGGCGAGCCACAGCGGAGCCGAGACCCTCACCCGCACCGATGATTGCGATCGTGGTCATTTGTCTTAACTCCTCGTGTTGGGGTTGTGAGTACCGATTCCTGTCCTTCCCACACTGTCGTGTCGACGGCCGAGTGGCAAGTTCGATGCCGGTGGTGACCTGGTCTTTCGTCCACTGAGTGGTTCCCTGTCAGTACACCCCACAGCAGGGACTCCCGCCGTCACCGTTCCCGCTGTTTACTCGACCCCGTGCCCCTACGACAAACGCCTTCCATGAGGACTTCTCGTGCAGAGCGCTGAGGTGCCGCGCCAGCGGATCGCTCGGGCCGGGTCTCGAATTGCAGTCGGCCGTGCTGCTGTGACTGCAGTCGTCGTCCTCACATTGTCTGTGTCGGTGCCGATGCACTGCACTGCAACCGATCTGGTTACTGCGCCGAGCGCTGTCGAGAATGTGGAACCACCTGCCGCGACGGCCACCGAAGTGTCAAATTTCGACGCGGCACGCCTCGAGGTGCGGATGCGCGCGGCTACCGAGATCGGGGCGCTGAACGGTGCGCGAGTGTCTATCGCTTTCATGGACCGTGTCAGCGGGAGCCGTGCCACCAACGGCAACGAGGAGCCGATCGAAACCGCATCGGTGTCGAAGCTTTTCATCGCGGACGATCTGCTGTTCCGTGACGATCGAGGTGAGGTCGATCTGAGTGGAAGTGACATGGCGCAAATCGACGCCATGTTGCGCTCCTCGGACGACTCCGCGGCCGAGCAACTCTGGAACCGGTTCGGGCGCAACGACATCGTCGAGCGCGTGGCTGCTCGTTATGGGTTGCCCTTCACATCGGTGCGGCCGGGCGACGAATGGTGGCGGACTCGAACCACGATGAACGATGTGGTGACCTTCTACTCCGCACTGATCGACGATGCTGGTGGTCTTTCGCCTTCCCGGTCGGTTGCGATTCTCTCGAACTTGGAAAACTTCACGCGTTTGGGCGCGGACGGCTACTACCAGCGTTTCGGACTTCCCGACGCGTTGCCAGATGAGAGCGAGCTCGGGGTCAAGCAGGGGTGGATGTGCTGCTTGGGCAGTGACTGGATCCATCTGTCGACCGGGTTCGTCGGTCCAGACCATCGCTACGTCGTCGCAATCGCCTCTCGTGAGTCCGCGAACACGTTCGGCGGAGGTTCGGTCGGTGCGGACCATGCTCGCCGGACCATGACCGCGACGGCGTCCGCGCTGTTTCCCTCGGGCCGAATCGATCTGCGCTGAAACCCCCAAGGTCACACCCTGAGTTCAACTCCGCGTGGTCTCGTCGTTTTCGAGTAGTTCTCGGCTTTGGGAGCGGACGATCACTGCGTTCAGGACTTCTCCGCAGCGAGGGCAAGAGGACCGGCAGTCCCGGACATCGGGCGAGTTCAAACATTGGCCCCACGATTCGAGGACCAGCAACTCGAACGCCGGGTCCATTCCTTTGGTGATCCGAGCCGATCCGCCCGGGTAGGTACACCGACCTACGTCTTCTCGTCGGTGAGCCTGCGCAAGCGACGGGCCTGCACGTCTTTCGGTGCTTCTGTGTCGGCGACCATCGGTGAACCGTGGATTGGAATCGAGGGGTACGTCGGCTCCTGCCGATGTCGCATTTCGCTGCCGATAGGCGCGCTGAAGATCGGGGTGAAGTGAACAGTGCAATGGTCGCGCCTCGGCCGTGGGCGGCGGGCATGCAACGCTCTCGAGCGCTCTGGACACGACGTCGGGTGTGGTTCGACACCACGCCCGACGTCGCTGAACAATTGGGATCGTCGACGGTGTGCTCACCGTTCCAAACGACCGTGGCACCGCGATGCGTTGACGACGGGATCGGTCAGCACACCGACACCTCGTCACGGGTCACCGACTGCTTCGATGCAGACGCACCATGGATACCCCGACGTGCCCGGTCCATGATCACGAGTGTCGCCAGCGGAGCGAGGAGTAGCACCGCGAACAGTGCACCTACGACAGGAATCGCGGCGGGTCCGTATCCGCTGATCGCCTGTGCGGTTACCCATGTGCCGACCGCGGTTCCGAGGTTGAACATCGATGTGCACAGTGAGGTGGCCAGAGTCGGCGCGCCCTCTGCGAATCGGACCGCCATCGACATGAGCACGGGGTTCGTGCCCAGACCGGCCATCCCGGCTAGTGCGAGAAGGGCGATCGATGGCGCAGCGAACGACGAGAAGACGCTCAGCAACCCGAGTGCGATCACGACTATGACGCCACCGGTCAGCGCGGTTGCATAGGGCGCGCGGTCTGCGAACCGACCGCTGTAGAGCGTGCCGGTGACGGCACCCACGCCGAAGACGGCGAGACCCACGGGAAGAAGTCCGGCGGACAGGCCGGAGCGTTCTGTGAGTAGGGGCGCGATGAACGAGTAGGTGGACATGACGGCAGTCGAGATCAGCACGCATGCTGTCATGACCACCCAGAGTCGCGCGGTGGCGATCGATGCGAGTTGTGACCGCAGAGGGATGACCGTCGACGACGAACGACCACCGGGAACGAAGCGGGCAATCGGCACTGATGCGAGGACGGCAAGTACCGCGAGGATCCAGAACGGACCGCGCCAACCCACCAGCTGGCCGGCGACAGAGCCAAGGGGCACGCCGATCACCGTCGCGAGAATGCCGCCACTGAGGACCAGGCCGATGGCGCGCGCACTGGCGTCCGGACCCGCAACGCGGGACGCGACAGATGCAGCGATCGACCAGAATGCGCCCGTTGCGAGCGCGGTCACGAAGCGGGCCACGAGGACGATGGAGAGGTCGTCTGTGAGTGCAACCACGATGTGTCCGGCGGAGTAGACGGCGAGCGCGAGCAGAAGAGTCGTCCGTTCGGGCATCTTGAGTACCGCCACCGCGATCAACGGGGTGGCGATCATGCCAATCGCGAACGCAGTGACCAGCAGTCCGGCTTCGGAGATGCCGATTGCGAGGTCGGAGGCGATATCGGGCAGGAGTCCGGCAACGACGAATTCCGACGTGCCCATGAGGAACGTACCCATTGCGAGGACGTAGACGAGGAACGGCAAGGACTTTCGTTTATTGGTGGAAATAGACACAGCTGAATTCTCTCGGATGGGGTCGTATAGGTGTCGAGTTCGGACCAGGCGCGGGCGAGATCTGCGTCGGGTCCTGGGGTGGCGATACCGACTTGCCCCCTAGGACAGGAATGCCTTGACCTGGTCCGTCTTCGACACTATTTGCTACGAAGCATCCGTGGAAGGCACGGACAGGGAACCCCATCAGGATCGATCGGGAAATGGAGTATGGCACGGTTGTGGCAGAAATGCCCGAAATTCGAGTACGCCTCATGCGTTCGCGATCGTGGGCGTGCCAAAGCTATTCGCACTAAAGGGTTTTGACCGAACGAGGGTGGTATTCTCGACGATCTATCGCTCATTGGCGGGAGGTAGGGTCTGCCAAAATCGTTGTGCGGCTGCTCGCTCGAATGAAGCTTAAGTGACACAGATCTCGATGTCAGGATTCAGTGACATCGATTGCATTCGGGAACAACTTAGGTGAGCCGCGACTGATAGCGGCCGGGACGGGAGTGGTTGGCACTACACCACATTCCAACGGTCGCCGTCATCCGAACTATCGAGCTACACGGTCATTTCAACTACCGCACGCGTCCAGGTAAGTCAGCACCCCCAGCAGAACTATCAGCACGACAAAGAGCACAACGGTGGGCATCTGAGGGTCGGGTCCGGGTATTTGACCGCGCCGGGTTTCGTTGTCCATGTTTTGTCCTTTGTCGACGTTTGCGGACCGACGCACTTCCTCTTCCCAACCGCTGCGAAGCTGCGGCATCGGCGCGCATTTCACGTCATCGGATGCTGAAGCGGAGAAGCCTGTCGTCGCCGGCGTTTGGGTTACCGCGCCCATCGGTGTTGTTGGTCAGTATCAACAGTGAGCCGTCCGGGGCGACGGTGACGTCTCGCAGCCGCCCGTATGTTCCAACGAGTCGATCGACTACCGAGGCGGGGTCGTCGAGATCCACCTCGATCATGCGTTCGCCCCTGAGATTCGCCATGAACAGGGTGGAACCATCGATAGCGATGCCACTCGGACTGGCCTCACTCGTGGCCCATTGGTGGATCGGATCGACGAAGCCCTTGGTATCCCCGATGCCTTCGATCTGTGGCCAGCCGTAGTTGCTTCCGGGCTCGATGCGGTTCAGTTCGTCCCACGTGTTGGCACCGAACTCGCTTGCGTACAGCACGCCATTTGCGTCCCATGCGATGCCTTGAGGGTTGCGGTGACCGTAGCTGTACACGAATGAGTCCGGGTAGGGATTGTCCGGTGGTACAGCCCCTTCGGGGGTGATTCTCAGGATCTTGCCGGCAAGCGACGAGAGATCTTGGGCCCGGTCACGTTGTCCGGCGTCCCCGGTTGTGGCATACAACATCCCGTCCGGCCCGAAAGCCAACCGGCCGCCGTCGTGATAGCTAGCGGCCGGGATGCCGTCGAGCACAGTGGTTCGTTCACCCAGGGCGAGGGAGCCGGGTGCGCCGAGGACGTCAAATCGGTCGATGCGATTTCCATCTGCGGCCGTCGAATATGTGTAAAGGTCACGTTCGCGGACTGCGAGCCCCAAGAGCCCGGCTTCGCCCGCAGGGGCCACATCAACTGTTCCCGCAGTGCTGCGGTTGCCGTCTGCGCCGAGCTCGATGATCTGTCCGGTGTCGCGCTCGCTGATCAGCATGCTGCTCTCGAAAAATGCTATCGCCCAGGGTGCATCCAAGCCATCGGTCACGACTGAGGCACTGGAGGTCGACGGCAGGTGTAACTCGACGGGCCCCGCGGGCCCCTGAGGTGTCGACTCGTCGTCGGACGACGATGCACATGACGAAAGTGTGACGGTGATGATGGACGCGGCGACGCAGGCTGCGGCGCGGTACGTGGTTCTCATCGGATGCTTGTGGTTGCGGTCGAGCCAGACGTCGGCGTTGTTTGTTGCACAGTTCGGAGTGGGTCGGTCAGGGGAGCCGAAATGGAGTGTCCGGCACCCTCGTGCATTGCTCTGGGAGACGTATCAAGATTCGAACCAACTGTTGCGCTGAATAATTCGCCTTGCACCATTGTGTTGCTCCTGTGGGTAGATCGCGTTGGAGGCGAGCACTGCGAACGAAAGCCGCTGTCGACCGAACTGTCGGGCGGTGCCAGAACCAGGTCCGGCTTCTGTCGCCCACTGGTCTCGTACCGAACCCGTTCTTGCCTGCATCGTCTACGGCCCGTGAGCAGATCTCGTGAGGCATGGCTCGACAGTAAGTGACAATTGGGGCAATTAGGATGCCCTGCTGGTACACCCATATCGGGGGGGGGGATTCCACCCGCGGGCGTAGGACAGCTGATCATCTTGTTGCGTGACTCTGCCGCTGCAACCGGAAAGTCATCCTCCCTGCCGCGCCTTCTTGCCACAAAGTGTGCGGTCGAACGAGGACGTGAAGCTTTTCTCAGAATTTCGTTCAACCTATCGTGCTTTGCTTCTCGATCTGTCGGATGTCGCAACATCAGGCAGATTGCGGGCGCAGGCTTCGCGACCATCCGATTGCCGGCAACAGTGGCATTGCCGAGCAACCGGACCCTGCGTCGTCCAACGTGTCGTCGACGACCTGGTTGTCCACCATTCACGATGGGACCGGCGATCGCGTCGAGAATCAGCAGTTCGCTTTCCGTGACCAATTCGAGATGGAAGTCGAGTGAACGTTGCTCGTTCCACACGACTTTGACCACAAAGGCGACACCCCGCCATTGTGGTCGGACACACGAAGAGCCGGTTGCCCAAGAGGTGCCCTGCCAGGGCCTCCCGCATTCCTTCGCGACCGGGTTTGATCAGACGAAGAACACGGCTCAGACTCAGCTCTCTTAGCAGGGCCTCGCCGTGACCAGCTACAAACGAACTGAGGAGTAATCATCATGCGTAGTGTGACAATGTACGCAGCCGGCGATGTTCGCGTCGAAGACCGCGAGAAGCCGACGATTGTCGAGCCCACCGACGCGGTTATCCGTGTCACAGCTACTTGCATCTGTGGTTCGGATCTTTGGCCCTACCGTGGCTCGGAGCCGTTGTACGTGACTCCTCAACCGATGGGCCACGAATACGTCGGTGTTGTCGAGGAGATCGGCGCATCCGTCGAACATGTGAAGGTCGGCGACTACGTCGTCGGATCCTTCGTCGCCTCGGACAACACCTGCGAGATATGTCAGGCCGGCTATCAGTCACGCTGTGTGCACAACGTCATGATGGGTGCGATCGGCACGCAGGCGGAGTACGCACGCATTCCGTTGGCTGACGGAACCCTTGTCGCGACTCCGTCTCATCCGGACGCGGACCTCGTACCGTCCCTATTGGCTGCTTCGGACGTTTTGGGCACGGGGTGGTACGCGGCTGTGGCGGCGGAAGCTGGCCCGGGGAAGACCGTAGCTGTTGTCGGCGACGGCGCAGTCGGTCTGTCCGCGATTTTGGCAGCCAAGCAACTAGGGTCCGAGCGAATCATCGCATTCAGTCGTCACGCAGATCGCCAGAGACTGGCCGTAGAGTTCGGTGCAACCGATATTATCGAAGAACGCGGAAAAGACGGCGCGGCCAAAGTAAAAGAACTTACCGGCGGTTACGGTGCGCATGGAACTGTCGAAGCAGTCGGCACACAGGAGTCCATGTGGCAGGCGATCGACGCCACACGGCCGGGCGGGTTCGTCGGCTATGTCGGTGTTTCGCATGGAGTCACACTCGAAGGGCTCGGTCTGTTCTTGTCGAGTGTCCATCTTCATGGTGGGCCGGCACCTGTTCGACGGTTCCTTCCCGAGTTGATCGACTTGATTTGGAGTCGAAAGATCAACCCGGGCAAAGTTTTCGATTTGACGCTTACCCTGGAGCAGGCGGCTGAGGGATACCGGGCCATGGATGAGCGTCGCGCTACGAAAGTTTTGCTCACCCTATAGACGGGGAGGCTGATATCCATCCGAAAGTGGAGTTGTGTTGAACTTCTGGCACGGCTGTCGCATCGACGAGGGTACAGTGAAGTTCTTCCGGGAAGCATTCCCTTCCGTCTGCCACAATCGACGTGCAAGCCCCCGGTCCGATTTCTCTTTAATCAGTTGGTTTCGACCCGGACTATCGGCAAAGACAGTCGCTTCGCAATGTTATTCCGACCGCCATGGACGCACGGGCTTTACATGGTCAATAAGGGGGACGCCCTCCGGCAACGCAGACGGCCCGCGTAGCGTTCCAAAATTCAGATTTATGAAGCGCTGTCCGCTCAAATCCAAACTCCGTTCCGCTTTCTTGCGCCGCCGGTGTCACTCTGATAGCTGTCACACTTGGTGTCGAGTTCGTCCGGTGACTCGGTGCGCCCCGGAACCTCTCGGCCAGACGTCGCTTCGTCCGGCTTCGTTCCAACCTAGAACCCGATCGACATGCCCGCACAACCACTGTGCGGCAACAACTGCGTGTCACACGCTTTTTGACAATGACATCCGGTCCACTCGAGGCAAGAGCGCCCTCGAACAACCTTCGTGCATTTGATTGACAGGAACGAAGAACGACATGAGCAGACGAAAGACCTTGGTGAAGCTCGGCGGCTGCTGTGTCGTCGCTGGGCTGGCTGTGGCAGGACTGATGTTTCCGCTTGTGGGCGGTGCTGGATACGTGTCCTCGCGCGCACTCGACTCGTCTGATACGACTGCCGAGATGGTCGTGAACGGATCGGTGCCGGCAGTGTCGACGATGACCGATGCAGATGGCAACCCCATCGCGTGGTTGTACGATCAGCGTCGGTTCGAGGTGACAAGTAACCAGATCTCCAACGAGATGAAGCTCGCCATCGTGTCGGTGGAGGATCGCAGGTTTGGCGAGCACCAGGGTGTCGACTGGCAGGGCACGCTTCGCGCGGCGGTGACGAACACGACCAGTGGCGAAGTGCAGCAGGGTGCGTCGACGCTCGTTCAGCAATACGTCAAGAACTATCAGCTTCATGTGCTCGCCCGAACCGACGCCGAACGACGCGCGGCAATCGAGACGACGCCGTCCCGCAAGATCAGAGAGATTCGGACTGCGCTGGATCTGGACCGACGGCTGAGTAAGGACGAGATTCTGACTCGCTATCTGAACTTGGTTCCGTTCGGCAATTCTTCGTTCGGCATTCAGGACGCTGCACGGACCTATTTCGGTGTCGAGGCGAGCGCACTCGATATCACGCAGTCGGCCATGCTTGCGGGAATGGTGCAATCCAGCTCGGCACTCAATCCGTATACGAACGAGGCCGGAGTCATTGCGCGTCGAAATGTGGTTCTCGACACGATGATCGAAACAATCCCCGACCGCATGAATGAATTCCGGGCAGCGCAGCTCGAGCCACTCGGAGTACTCCCTGAGCCTCGGACACTCGAACGCGGATGCATAGCTGCGGGTGACCGAGGTTTGAACCGTCCCGGGTTTGATGCCGCTTCGTTCTTTGTGAAGGATGAAGCACATGTCGAAGCGTTACCCGCCCGAGCAACGTGAGCGTGCGGTGAAGATGGTCCTCGACCACCTCCACGAGTACAACTCCGTCTACGGCGCCTGCAAGGCGATCGGACCGAAACTGGGCGTCGGCGCGGAGTCACTGCGCCTCTGGACACGCCAGGCTCAGATCGATGCCAACCAAGCTCCCGGAGCCACGACCGAGGAGCAAAAGCGCATCAAGGAACTCGAACGTGAGAACCGAGATCTCAAGGAAGCCAACGAGATTCTGAAGTCGGCATCCATTTTCTTCGCGAGGGAGCTCGACCCTCGCCGCCACAGATAGTCCAGTTCATCGATCAGATGCGTGCACAGAACTACAGGGTCGAGTCGATCTGCCACGTGCTCACCGAGCACGGCGTACAGGTCGCCCCACGCACGTACCGCAACTGGAAGACCGCACCACCGTCCGCCCGCACGATCTCCGACGCCTACCTCACCGCCGCGCTCCGCGACACGGTCGGCGAACCGGAAGAGCTCTACGGCCGCCGCAAGATGTACCGCCACCTGCGCAGAAAGGGCCACAACGCAGCTGCCTGCACAATCGACCGCCTCATGTGCGACGAGGGTATGTCCGGCGTCGTCCGAGGCAAACGGCACCGCACCACGATCCAGGGCGGCAAGAACTCCACACGGGCCCCTGACCTGCTCGACCGTGACTTCACATCCGAGGCCCCGAATCGGAAGTGGGTCACCGACTTCACGTACACCAGAACGTGGGCGGGGTTCGTCTATGTCGCGTTCGTCATCGACTGCTTCTCCCGAGCGATCGTCGGTTGGCACGCCTCGACGGTCAAAGACACAGCGATGGTCACCACGGCACTGAAGATGGCCCTGTGGCGACGAGATCACGGTGGACACCGCGTCGGACCCGGCCTCATTCATCACAGCGACGCCGGCAGTCAATACACGTCGATTGCGTTCGCGGAAACGCTTGTGCTCGAGGGGATCGCAGCATCGATCGGAAGCGTCGGAGACGCCTACGACAATGCGTTGGCGGAGAGCACAATTGGGTTATTCAAGACCGAGGCGGTATCGAAGAGAAGCCCATTCCTGACCGGGCCGATGAAGACCATCGACGATGTCGAGTTCGCCACGATGGGATGGGTCGACTGGTTCAACCAACGCCGACTCCACAGCACCCTCGACTACCTCACACCGGACGAATTCGAGGAGGTCTACTACAGTCAAGAATCGGCACTCCACCCGGAGATGTTGCAAGCGTAGGAGCGGCAAGAAACCCGGGACGGTTCAGTTTCTTCTGCGACTACGCGTTGGACTACCTCGAGGATGCCGGGATCAGTCGGACGGATATAGCCAACGGCGGGTATCTTATTCGCACAACACTCGATCCTGAGGTCCAGGACTCGGTAAAGGCCGGGGTAGTGGCAAACACCAGTCCGAGCGCGAATGGGGCGGCGTCGGTGATGAACGTGATCGAACCGGGTCGGGACGATCGGCGGGTTCTCGCCATGGCCAGTAGTCGTACTTACGGACTGGACAGCGCATCGGATGAAACTGTGCAGCCACAACCCTATTCCTTGGTGGGTCACGGCGGGGGATCGATGTTCAAAATTTTCACAGCGGCCGCCGGGCTGGAAGAGGGGCTCGGGATCCGGTCGTTGCTGAACAATCCTCCACGAGTCGAGATGGAAGGCCTCGGAAACGGAGGTGCCCGGGGGTGCCCGCCCTCGACATATTGTGTGGAGAACGCGGCACCCACTTCGCCGCGTCTCAGTCTGACAGATGCTTTGGCACAGTCGCCGAACACTGCTTTCGTAGACCTCATTTCACGGGTCGGTGTCACCCCAACCGTCGACATGGCGGTTCGTCTCGGTCTCCGGTCGTACGACGAGCCGGGGTCGTCCGGGGGTGAGCAAAGCATGGCGGATTTCCAGAAGGACCAGAATCTCGGATCCTTCACCCTCGGACCGGTGTGGATCAATCCGCTCGAAATGGCAAATGTCGGTGCGACTTTGGCCTCCGGTGGAGCGTGGTGCGCACCGAATCCGATCGATGCTCTGTACGACCGCGACGGGGTGCCTGTTCCTATCCCTCGAGATGCGTGTGAGCAGGTCGTCGATCCAGGCTTGGCGGACACGCTGGCCGTGGCGATGAGCAGGGACGATCAACCGGGAGGTACGGCGGCGGCCGCCGCGGATGCGGTGGGATGGACACTGCCGATGTCAGGTAAGACGGGAACGACGGAGTCGAACATGTCTTCCGGATTCCTCGGATTTACGAACCGTTTCGCTGGGGCCGTTTACACCTACGGTGATTCCCCGAATCCAGGGCAGCTCTGTTCGTATCCGGTTCGGACGTGCCAATCCGGAAATCTGTTCGGCGGCAACGAACCTGCTCGGACCTGGTTTCAGGCCATGGACCGAGTTGTTCCCGAGTTCGCGTCGGTGTCTTTGCCTACTTCCGACGTTAGATACGTCGACGGCACGGCGCGGTGGCAGAACCGTCTGGCCGAATAGTTGTCCTCGGTCTTTGCCGCCAAGTGTTGTGCCGTTCCCTCGTTATGGCGGACAGTTTGGTTCCGTTGATTCCGTTTTCGCATGGACTGACGAATCGGGAACAATGGGGGACTTCCCCGACCTCGTTGTGGTTACCATCTCCGATCAATTCGATCATCGTAGCGATGTCCTCGGAGGCCGACGCTCGGTCGAAGTGGCCCCTGCGGCATCGGGTTAAGTTCTGCTGACAGTTCGTAAATCCAGGTCCTAGGCCAGGAGCTCAGCGCTGATGCCGGGGTGCCCTGACAGGGTCTTCCACCTCTGCAGCTGGTGGGCTTTCGGTCAAATTGTGAAGCGGGCATTGACGGCTCTTCCCAGATGAGGGTGTAGGTCGGCCGGGCGCGTCGGTCCGCAGGTAGACGTCGAGGTCTCCCGACGATGGAGGTTCCTACGCCATCCATCCGAAAGGCCTCGACGTGACCGACGCTACCCCGCCGGCCGGCTTCGGCCGCCCTGACCTGACCGCCTTCGCGTCTCATCCCAATCGACCCTGATCGAGTCTGCTGACCCCCTCGACGAGAACGCAGCGACATCACAGCCACCCAACCCCGACCGTCCGGGAAGCCGGGACACGTCACATGGCCTGTGCTGCGGGCGTGTCGAGTGGGTCGTCCAGGGGCGACGCAGGAGCGTCGACGCGACGTGCTGAGAGGTGGTTCCAGTCGAGCACTAGGACACCGGCTACAGGCATGGCGATAGGTCAGGAACGGCGTCGCTCCCTACGCAGGAGGGAGCGCAGAGTCTCGGCGTTCGCGTAGCCGACCCGTAGCGCGATCTCGGCGGAGGTGAGGTCCGTGGTTGCTGAGAGGTGCCGAGCTCGTTCGATGCGAAGCCGTTGGACGAAGCCGAGCGGAGTGAGGTTGAGCGCCGCACGGACTCGTCGTTCGAGGGTGCGCCGGCTGGTGCCGAGCGACTGCGCGACGGAGGCGACGTTGAACGGTTCGTCCAGGCGGGCGCGCACGAAGCGTTCGAACTCGACGACGATCGGGTCCTCGTGCCGGAGATGTTCGTAGGCGACGAAGGCCGCCTGCGACGGACGCTCGTCGATGATGAGGAGCTTGGCGACATGTTGGGCCAGGTCGGGGCTGATCGATCGCACGAGTGAGAGCGCGAGGTCGATGTGGGCGAACGCGGCGCCGGCGGTGACGAGGTTCCCGTCGACCACGACCATGGTGTCGAGATCGAGGGTGACGGTCGGATAGCGCTTCAGGAACTCCGGCCCCAGGAACCAGCTGGTCGTCGCCCGCCGATGATGCATCCGTCCGGTCTCGGCGACAGCGAACACGCCGGTGCACGCCGCGGCGATCCGGGTGGTCGCGTCGTCGAGGCGCCCGAGCGAGGCGATGACCGAACGAGCATCTCGGCTCTGGAGGGCGTCGTTGGTAGCGGCGGCCGTGAGGGTTCCAAGCGCAGGGACGACGACCACGTCGAACTCTGCGGACTCCGACAGCGGGTGGTCCACCGACAGGGTCATCGATGCCGTCGTGGTCACTCTCCGTTTCGGTCCGAGTATGGCGAGTTCGATCGGGTCGATCCGCGGGTCGACATCGCCGCGGGCTCCGTCGGCCACCCGCACGATGTCGATGACCGACGCGACAGCCGAACCGAAGCAGCCGTCGATCGCGATCAGTCCGATACGCATGGCGCGAACAATAGCAATACTGCCGTATACGCCACTTCTCACATGCCCTTGCTCGTCATACGCTGAACTCGCTTCACCAAGAAACCTCGACACCTAGGAGAACCCCTCATGTCCACACCCGCATCACTTCCGTATGCCTTCGTCGCCAAGATCGTCGCGGCCGATGGACAGCAGGACGCGCTCGCCGATCTGCTCGCCGGCGCTGTCGCGCTCGCCAACGAAGAAGTAGGAACGATTGTCTGGTTCGCGGTCAGGACCCACGCCGACACCTTCTGGATCTTCGATGCATTCCCCGACGAGGCCGCTCGCGACGCCCACGCCAACGGCGCCATCGTCGCAGCCCTGATGGCCAACCAGCACCTCCTCGGCGCAGCACCCGAGATCCTGGCGGCCGACGTCCTCGCGTCCAAGCTCCCGTAGTCCGCCAACGCACGAGACGATCGCGCCCCGCCGAGCCGTCGCCAGGTCGCGACGCAACGCCACGCTGCGTTGCCGAGCGGTGCGAGGCCTATCGGCACACGGACAGGATGCCGGCCGCGAGCGCTCAGCCGGCGAGGGTTCCGTCGCAGAGGAGAGCGACGTCGGTGTCGGGCAGAGCCGTGAGGCCAGCGCATCGCGCGACCACCAGAACCGAACCGCCCCTGCCCTGCGTTTCCGCAGGTCAGGGGCTGTTCGCCGGAGCCGCCTGTCGGAATCGAACCGACGACCTAATCACGTCGGCTTTGCGTCTATCGCTTGATGCGCCCACTGGGCGAACGAGCCGCTGACCTGCGCAAACGCCGAGCGTGGGGGACGCCGCCATCCGGTGGTGACCGACGACGACCGACCAGTACCGACCGTTTCACCGGCGCTTGCGGCGGCGTCGAAGCCGAGCAAGCTCCATTCCTTTAGCTCACCGCGCCCTCCTCCTCGCCGGTCCCGTCGTCGTCGAAGACGTTTCATTGACGAGGTCACCGCGCAAACTGCGGAACTGGTGAGCTTGATTGCGCTTGTCCGGCGGGCAGATCGGCCGAGAGTTCGCAACCACCACTTCTCTGCGATAGGGGGTTGGACTTTGTCAACGCACCTCAGCGGAACACACTGGTGTGCACTGTCGAAGATCGGGTCTGGCAACTTTCACCGAGCGCGATCACAGCGAAGCTCGCAATAACCAGGCTGGAGTCGGGTGGCGGACCCTGGCCATCGGATCGAACCGTCATACTCGGCAGACGTAGAAGAGCTCGTCGACGGCCTGCGGTTAGGTCATTTTGGTTCAAGAACCCCGCGCCATTTGCCGAGCAAGCCAGCGTTGCGACGTACAGATGCGGCCTGGCATCCCTCTTCCCAAAAGGTAGACGGGTTGGGTGGATCGACCGAATCGCATTGCGCTTCGTCACTCGGCAAGTAATCGTTCAGGCGGGCACCGTTGGCTAGTCAGCCGGGTCGCATTTAGGGTGGAGCAGCGCGTTTTTCCTGGCCTTTTTCGCACGGTACATCTCGGCGTCGGCAGTTCTGAGCAGAAGCAGTATTTCCTGTTCAGAGCTATCGGTGCGTACCTCGCTGATCGCCGACCCCACGCTGACAGTTACACCAGAAATTATCTGAGCGCTGGTCAGCGCTGTCACCAGGTCTGCGACTCGACGTTCGGCTTTGCCCAGATCTGCGATCGTCACGCACGCGAACTCGTCACCGCCGAGGCGGGCGACCACCCATTCCTTCACCATCGATGCGCGTAGATGTTCGGCCAGATCCAGTAATACCGCGTCGCCGGTGTGGTGACCGAAATTATCGTTTACGCCCTTCATGCCGTCGACGTCTATGACCACTGCACAGATCGCCATCTGTCGGTTTGTCGACGTTGTGATGATGATCGCTTCGATCGCAGCGAACAGCCCTCGACGATTCCTCAGGCCAGTCAAGGGGTCCACCAAGGAATCGCGCGCTCGGGACCGAAGTTCGCCGACGTACACTATGAGAACCAACGGTGCTGAGAACATCAGCAGCATGGTCAGCGTATGCGCCACAACCACCCACCAGCTAGCTGCATCGTTCAGTGCAGCCCTAACCGCGATGATGCCCAGAACGACTACCGAAGACGCTATGTGAGTCCAGCAAGCCATTGGCGAAACAGCAATGACTGCGAACGTGGTGACTACTGCGAACAGAACCGTCCCACCAATTGCCGTCAATAAGTCCTGTTTCAGGAGTAGGCAGACTGTAATAGTTATGTCGGCGTAGATGACGAATGCAACTAATGTTTTGGGGCTGGGCCAAGAACCGACGAACCACCGCGCGGCAATTGGGAGTGTCGTGAGGCTGATCAGGACCACCACGGGGACGCCGAGGCCTGTGTACTCCTCCGATGGTGCGCTGACGAACCCGATAATTCCGATGATGAGCGTCGCGACACCTGCAAGGTACTGTGTCAGCTTCGCCCGCCCCGCGGGGAGTTCGTCGAGGCCTAGCCGACCGACAGGTCGATCTGAAGTTAGTGCCCACGACCGTAGTGATGCCGTGAAGCGGGCAAGTACGGCGATCATGAGAACCTCTGGTCGAGAATGCGAGCCCCCGCAAGCTGTGCAACGACAACCTAGCAGAATCGCACCTTTCGCATCTGTAAACACACATGTTGACAGATTGCGCCGTTAAAAACAGCTCGAATGGCAGGCGTCGATCCTTTTGGTGCTCGGTGCTATGTCCGGATGCATTGGAGCGGTACAACGTCGCATGCTCGTTCCGCTACCTCTGCCACCACCCGCGCCTATACTGCCGGACACGAGTGCACCTGTGTCGCTGGTGGAGACCAAGCCGCCGTGAATCTGAGCACCGTCAACCTGGTCGGTCTCGCACACCGCCGCTGCAATTGCGAAGCGTTGAACGAAGTCCTCGATTTCGGCACCGGTCAGCTCGTGCGGCGGTAGTCGCTCCGGGAAATTCCGACGACACCAAGCTGAGTGCGCCCGGTGTGTGTGCCGACGTCGATTGGATTAAACTGGCGTCCAGGGTGATTCAGCTATACCCAGGTCGATACCCCGCCGTCCTGGGTAGTCTTCGACCACTGCGTCATTGCCTCGAGGTCGCCGAGCGCCATAGATCACCACATTGCCGGGCTCGGCGAGCTGTTTGCGACACGAAATGATCGAAGCCGAGCAAGAGGAGTCAGCGGTACGCCGCCGGCCTGTCCCCGTCGGTGTCCGGCTGCGTAATTCCCAGATTCTCGCCGACGTGGGAATCGGGGTCGGCGACGATGCCCGCGATGAAGTTCCCGAGGCTCGCGCGAGAGGTCTCGGTGCCCTTGTAGGGTTCGCCTTTCCGTGTGAGTTCCACATCCGTCACCGTCTCGTCCGTCAGCCAGACCGGGCGGAGGATGGTGTGGGCCAGCGATGACTGCTCGACGACATCCGCGGACTTCCGGTTCCTGGGGCGGGTCGCCCCGGCGCGCTGGTAGTCCCAGGTGTTGAAGGGCTCCGGCAGCTCGTCGTAGATGCCTCCCGCGTTGATAGTGACGATTCGTCGAACGCCGGCCTCCTCCGCAGCGTCGACCACTGCGGCCGTGGTGGTATCAAGGTCTTCGCCGCCGAGGGCGACGATCACGATGTCCTGGTCGATCATCGCCGCACGGAGCGCGTCCCGGTCGTGTGCGTCACCTTCCACCAGCGTCATGGTGTCCGTCGCGATGCCGTCGAGGCGATGCGGCCGGCGCAGGAACAGCGTGAGGGCAACGTCTTTCTGCTGGGCCAGGCGAGAGATGATCTCTCGTGCAGACCGGCCGTTCGCTCCGATGATGACGACGTTCTTCATGGGTTACTCCTTCTGAACGGGCGAAGTCGATGCGTGACTGGCAAGCCACACCACGGGCCAGGTCACACTCGGGACGGCCGGCGGATACGGGTGCTAGCTGATGCCGATGGTCTGGCCACCGTCCACGACCAGGGAATGGCCGATCGTGAAACCCCCGAGATCTGAGCAGAGCCACAGGACGGCTGAGGCGATCTCTTCAGGGGTGCCCATGCGCCCGATTGGCTCCTGAGCGATGACCCGCGCTCGCCCCTCCGGTGTGTCACCAGAGAACCGGCCCATCATTGGAGTCTCGATGATGCCGGGGCAGATCGCGTTGATCTGGATGCCCTGCGCCGCGTAATCGAGGGCCGCCGACTTTGTCATACCGAGGATGCCGTGCTTCGCAGCCGCGTAGGCGGACTGGCCTTTGATGCCGATAACCCCGGCACCTGAAGAAATGTTGACGATCGAGCCGCCTCGTTCTGTCATGGCGAGGATTTCATGCTTCATGGAGACGAACACCCCACGCAGGTCGACCGCGATGAGACGGTCCCATTCCTCATCGCCGATCTCGGCAAGGGGCTTCGGCGGTTGCTCGATGCCGGCATTGTTCACCCCGATGTCGATCGGACCGAGAGCGTCGACAGAGGACTTCACCGCGTCCTCGACACTCTTGCTGTCGGTGACGTCGCAGATGGCGATGTGCACGCGTCGGCCGTGCGCTTCGACGAGCTCAGCGGTCTCATGTAGAGGCTTTTTTGTGGTGTCGGTGACGGCGACGTCGGCACCCGCGGCTGCGAAGGCTTCCGCCGTGGCTCGACCGATGCCGCTTCCGGCCCCGGTGATGAATACGTTCTTGTTCGTGAAGTCGAAAGTGACTGGCATGATTGACCTTTCGTGTTTCCGGGGTAGATCTTCGGACCCGCTGTAGGTGAGTGAGAGGCCCCCGGGTAGCCGTGGCTGCTCGGCCGCCTCAGGGGTCGCGCGGGGTGGTCAGGGCACGTTGTGGCCGGCAGCCTGAATCAGTCCGTACCACTCTCCGCGAGTCAGTGCTATGTCCGACCCCGCCGCGGCGTCGGACACCCGTTGCGGCGTGGTCGTTCCAAGGACGACCTGGATCCCGGCGGGGTGGCGGGTGATCCAGGCTGTCGCGATCGCAATCGGGGTGACACCGTACTTCTTTGCGAGCCGGTCGAGTTCGGCGTTCAGCTCGGGATAGTCCTCGGAGCCGAGAAACACACCATCCTGAAAGCCCTTTTGAAAGGGTGACCACGCCTGAAGGGTGATTTTTTTGATCCGGCAGTAGTCGACGATGCCGCCGCCGTCGCGGGTCACGGAGTCCGCTTGCCCGGCCATGTTCGCAGACAGGCCCTGAGCAATGATTGTGGAGTGCGTCAAAGACAGCTGCACCTGGTTTGCGACGAGTCGCTGCGTTACCGCAGTCTCGAGGAGGTCGATCTGCCGCGGTGTGTGGTTGGAAACTCCGAACGCGCGAACCTTCCCGGTGGATTCCAGGTGATCGAACGCACGGGCAACCTCCTCCGGCTCGACCAGCGCGTCGGGACGGTGCAACAGCAACACATCTAGGTAGTCGGTGCCTAAGGCTTGCAGGGATTTCTCTGCCGAGGTCACGATGTGGTCGTAGGACTGGTCGTATCCCCACGGATCGGCGACGATACTGGTCTTGGATTGCAAAGTGATCTGCTCGCGCTCCGACGAGCTCAGCTGTAAAGCCTCGGCGAACCGGCGCTCGCACAGGTGCGGACCACCGCCGGGGTGGTTGAAACCATACAGATCGGCGTGGTCGAAGAAGTCGATCCCCGCCTCGCGAGCCGTCCTGTACAGCCGCCGGATCTCCTCATCGGTACTACCCGCAATCCGCATCATGCCAGCGACGATGTTGGACACCTGGATATCGGTCGATCCGAACCGGACGGTACGCATAAATCCTCCGAAGGTCTCGTCAAGGGTGATCCGCCGCGTCGCCTCGTTGGGGAAGGATCTGCGGACGGTTGAGCCTGCTGGCATGCCATCTCGTGTTCGCAAACGCCACCGCGACGAGAAGCACGTTCGCCTACGCCGGCTTCGCTTTCCACCGTAGGACGATCGGCAGGCAGGGTGGAATACCCTGACAGGGCACCCCGGGCCACCGGCGGCGGTGAGCTGCCGGCGGAGAGCCATAAATGTGGGAGTCCAGTGTCAGTTCGACGTCCCTCGACCACAGAGACGTCTCGGTGGATTGGGGCTGAGCGCGGAATCACGGCCTCACCCACACACCTCACCGTCGCACGAGTTCTTGGATGGGTCGACGATCAGATCTGATACTCGATAATCCGGTGCTGCTCACTGCGCCCAGGTGAATCGACGGAGTCCGTCGAGAGTAGCCAGGCGGCCGAAGGCGAGTTCAGGAAAATGTGCGGGAGCGAATGGATCGCCGGTGGAGGCGAGCTCGTCGGCGATGCGGTTGCGCATGATTCCCGCTGCGATGGGGTCGACATCCCACATGCCGATCCATTCGGGCTCGGTGAGTTCGCCGACAGTGTGGAGGGTGTCGCCGAGGAGAAGGGCACGTTCTTTGCCGTCGTGAACGATGTAAATGGTGCTGCCCGGTGTATGCCCCGGTGCCGGCCTGGCGATCAGGCCGGGAATGATCTCGTGTTCAACGGAGAACGGTTCGACGTGGTCCTCGATGGGTGCAATGATTTCGCGTATCCGGGGGTCCGAAGTGGTACCGGTCATGAAGTACGTCCAATCGTCCTGGTGCAGGCGAAAGGTCGCATTCGGGAACGTGATTCGGCCTTCGACGGTAGACCAGCCGATGTGATCCCAGTGCATGTGCGTGAAACAGACGTCCGTCACGTCGGACGGCTCGACTCCAGCGTCTCGAAGATTGTCGAGCATGCTTCCAGTTGTGGTGTCTTCGCCGGAATGAACTCCACCTCCGGCGTCGATCAGGACGACACGGTCTCTGATTCGAATCAGGAACGAGCCGATGTCCAGACGGATGCGACCGGTCTCGTCGGTGGGATGCTCGACGCAATCCCAGATTTTGCCGTCGGGATGGGTGACCGCGTTACCGATCGGTTCGTGTGCGGTGCCATCGATGATGGGCACTATATCGTGGGTGCCGACTTTCATAGCGGTCTCTTTCGCTCGGGCCTGACGCTGGACTACATACGCGCGACGGGTCTCCCGGACGCGAACACGGCCGGTGCCGCGCGCGGTGGGAGACCCGTTCCGTGTCGGTCTGGACCTATGCAGGCTGTTTGGCTCGAGACTTACGTCCGGACTTCGAAATCGACTGTGACAGAACAACACCGATTACCAATGCTGCGCCTTGGAAAACCGGTTGGAACCAGAATGGTGCCCCGAGCAGGCTCAGTCCGGAAAATCCGACGGCCAGAAGGACGACGGCCAGCATCGTTCCAGCGACATTGAAGAATCCGGGACGAACGGTGGTGGCACCCAAAAAGGTTGCCGCGAAGGCAGGTAGGAGCAGGTTCGCTCCGAAGCTGGGGTTCGCCGCGCCTGCCAATCCGAGCTGCATTATTCCGGCGAGGGCTGCCAATGCACCTGCTGCACTGAACATCACGCACTTGATGAGTCGAACGCGTATACCGACCATCCGAGCAACCTGCTCGGAACCGCCAACCGCGTAAACCTTGCTCCCAAACGGTGTCTTCGTCAGAACTATGTACATGACCAGTGCGATCAGCGCGACAATCCACACTGCAGAACCCACTCCGAGGATCTCGGTCTGAACGAAGGTTCGGAAAACCGAGGGAATGTTTTGCGAGAGTGTCATACCCCCACTGACTCCCACCGTGACACCGCTGACAGCCAAGCCGACGCCCAGTGTCGCAATGAGCGAGACGACACGCAAGCGAGCCACCAGCAATCCAGAAGCCAATCCGACGAATGCACCGGCGAGCAAGGCAATCGTCACGGTCAACGGCACCGGAAGCCCGGACTCACCGGCGAGCTTCGCCGTGAGTACCGCCGACAGCCCCAAAGTATATCCGACCGACAGATCAAATTCGCCGACGACGAGAACCAGCAGAACCGACAGTGCCAGAAGCGCACTCACGGCCTGGCCCAACGCGAGCCCCTGCAGATTGGCAGTGGTGGGGAAGGTCCTGGGAAGCAGGATCGAGAACAACGCCGTGAGTCCGATGATCAGCGCCAAGATGCTGTGGTTCTGAAACAGCGTAGAGACTTTCCAGGTTGGCGGCGACGACGAGCCGGGGGTGTGAACGTCCGCGTCCTCGGATTTCTCCGCCACGGCGTTGTCACTATGCGTAGGTTGCACGGCTGATGTCCTCCAGATTGAGATCAGTTAGTTCTTCGACGATGCGCCCGCCGTTGACGACGATGACGCGGTCGCACAGACGAACGAGATGTTCCGGCTCACTCGAGCGGATGATGACGGTGGTCCCGCGGGCGGCCAGTTCGCGCAAGGTGTCGAAAATGATCTCGCGAGTATTCGGGTCGACGCCCACCGCGGGATCGTCGAGAAGCAATATCCGCGGCTCCAGAAGGAGCCACCTGGCGAGGAGTACCTTCTGCTGGTTGCCGCCGCTCAGGCTTGCGTACGGAACGGTTGGGTCGGCCGGACGGATGTCGAGTTCGCGAATCATCCGGTCGACGTCGGACGCGGCTCGGCGCCGATTGGCACCGTAACGTTCCACTCGGGGGAGTACGACGTTGTCGTGCACCGTCATCAGCGCGATGCCGCCTTCGTTGAGTCGGTCGAGGGAAAGGTAGAAAATCCCGGCCTTGATGGCGTCCCGTGCACCGGTGATCGGTGCGTCATTACCGTCTATCTTTGTTGTTCCTACGTGTGTGGACTCGACCCCGCCTATGAGACGAAGCAGCTCGGAGGCTCCTTCGCCCGATCGCCCCGTAACACCAAGAATTTCCCCGGTGCCGACTGCCAAGGACAGCTCACGGCTGACGTTTCCGGCCAGATTCTCCACGACCAGCGCGGGACGACCGCGACCGCGACTGCGGTCGTGTTCGTGCGAGGAAGCGCTGTGGCCCGCGCCGCCGACCATCGCGTGGATCACGTCGGGCTCCGAGAATTCGTCGGCACCGATGTTGCTGACGAGATGGCCGTCTCGGAGCACAATCGTTCTGTCGCTGTATTCGCGTACCTCGGGCAGGCGATGGGTGACCATCAATACTGACAATCCCCGGTCGGCGACGCCTCTGACTCGATCGAGTAGTCGCGCGGCCTCGCGAGTGGACAACGGAGCAGTCGTTTCGTCCAGTACCAATAGTGCGCGTTCGGGAGAGATGCCGGCCATCGAAATCACCAGTGAAACCAACGCCCGTTCGCCCGCCGTCAAGTCCGCACAGAGCGTGTTCGGGTGGACCGCGACGTCGAATTCGCGGAGTATGCCCTCGGTCTTTCGCGTCAATGCCCTCCTCTGGACAAACGTTGCGCCCACGAGGGGAAACCCCGTGTGCAGCGCGGTCATCTCGGCAACCGTCATGTTTGCGATGAGTGGTGACTCTTGGTGAACAACCCGGATTCCGATTTTCCGGGCGGCGACGGGGGTGAGGTCTTTGGCGCGAATGGGGTTGTCGTTGAACGTGACCTGCGACTTCGCATGCAGTGGATTGACTCCGGTCAGTGCTTTGACCGTGGTGGATTTTCCCGACCCGTTTGCGCCAAGCAGAGACACGATCGAACCGCGCTCTACATCGAAGTCGATGCCGTGTACTACCTCGTGTTGACCGTAGGAGACAGTGAGGTTTCGTACGGCCAATCGCACGGGGGTGGTCACGGCGTGACACCCCACAGTTCGAGGTAGCGGTCGACGTAACCGTTCTCGGCGACCCAGTATTGGTCGGTGACCTCGTCGACATTGTCGATCGTCAGAAGGCGCGATGGCGCGCCCTGGCTGTATCGCAAACGATCATCGGTGACCCCGGATGTTTCCCAGAGGGGCTGACCCGACAGGACCCGGATCATCTGATCCACCGCACCGTAACCGAGGAAGACGTCGTCCTGAACGACATCGGCCGCCTGGATGTTGCCGTCGCGAATGAACCCGAGGTTCTGCGGTGCGCCGACGCAAGACACGAGTGTGACACGATCGGAGAGGCCCGAGTTGCCCATTGCGGGCACCATGTCGGCTGCTGCCGAATCGAACGCTCCGCTGACGTAGTCGATGCTCGGCTCGGCCTGCAGTGCGCTGGAAATTCGCTGGCCGAGGCCGTTCCCGATGTCGGTCACGACAAACTGTTGCGTGTCTTGGACTACGCACTCGTCACAGCGGTCTACTGCTGCGACCATCGCATCGGCGATCGCCGGGGAACTTGGAAACTCTCGGTCGACGGTCGGCAAGAAGTTCGCCGTACCGCCGGAGTCCGTGACAATCCACGATCCGAGCTGGTCACCCCACAACGTGTAGTCCGGAGCGACGTCGAACAACACGCCATCGGTCGCGGCAATGCCGAGACCTGCGGCTCCAACCGGAATTCCCCGAGAGGCAGCGAGTTCGATTGCGCCACTCAGCGGAACGGGATCTGTCGCGGCGAGGATGATGGCGTCGACGCCACTATTGATAGCTTGGGTCATCGCCTGGTTCTGTCCGACCGGATCGCCCTTGCCGTCGAACCGAGTAACTGTCCACCCCAGGGCTTCACCGGCTTGTGTCACCCCGTCTGCCTGTCGCACACACCCCGACACGGACCCGGAACAGACCACTACTGCTATCGAGATGTCGGTCGGTGGTGTCGGTGTTTCGGTCGGGCCTGCCCATGCTGTCACCGGTGCCATCGCGTCGTCGACGACCGTTTGAAAGGACGTTAAGTCCTGCGTCGAGGTCCGGTCTTGTGACGCTGCCTGTGAGTCGCACGCGGTGGTCAACAGAAGTAGGCCGAGGATAGGCGCGATCCATTTGATTTTCACAGATGCTTCTTTCGTGAAATGGGTCCGGAGAGAAACACCGGAGACGAAAAATGGTGGAGACGGCAGGTGCCGTGGAGAGCAAGGAATGTCCCCGTATGTGAAACAGTCCAGAAACGCGTGCCGTGACGGCTGCCTGGACGACACATCGAATGCTTTTTGATTGCCGACTCAGCAACATCGATAGTGTTGCATGTGTCACATCGATGCACAACTGGTAATTCGCTCTGAGGTTCTTGCGTCCATTACCGATCTTGAATCACGCTTATAGATGCCGGCTATCGTCCAGGCGGTCGAAAGCGTTCGAAGAAAGGGTGAGGTATTGCCGCCTGGCAACGCTACTGTTGACAGACGGATGCGCAGGTGCGACGATGGCTGTCGATGTCGTGGAGTAATTTTCGCGTGCCCTGCAAGTGAAAGCCGGCGTGCGATCAGATGACATGTAAGGGTGTAAATGCCATCGGCAGTGTCGGGCACCTGTCGGACTGGCTTTACAAGAAGGTTTGCAATCGAGGAGAACGATGAAATTCCAGACGCTCGACTGGTCCGTGGACGACGTCGGCATTCTTGTTCTTACCCTGACGAGGCCTGAATATCTAAATGCATTCTCGGTGACGATGGCCGAAGAATTGGAACGCGCATTCCAGCAGGTGAGCATCGACCCCACGGTGCGTGCGGTAGTGGTGACCGGTGCTGGTCGAGCGTTCTGTGCCGGCATGGACCTGGCTGTCGAGGGAAATGTCTTCGGGTTGGACGAGTCGCTGAATCCGACGGTGTCGGACATGCGCGAGCGGCTGACCGAAGAGCCGTTTCAGTCCGGAGTTCGGGACACCGGCGGGAAAGTCGCACTAGCCATCCATTCCTGCGACAAGCCCGTCATTGCTGCGATCAACGGTGCAGCCGTCGGTATAGGCGCGACGATGACTCTTGCGATGGACATCCGCATGGCGTCCACGAATGCAAAGGTCGGCTTCGTGTTCGGTCGACTCGGCATCGTTCCCGAAGCCACGTCTTCCTACTTCCTGCCGAGGATTGTCGGCCTGCAAACAGCGCTCGAGTGGATTTACTCGGCGGATATTCTCGATGCCGACCAGGCGTTGGCGGGTCGGCTCCTCAGATCGGTGCATCCACCCGAGGAATTGCTTTCTGCGGCAATCGAGCTGGCCCGAAAATTCGTCGTCGGGCGTTCGTCTTCAGCCATCGCACTGTCTCGTCGACTGGTCTATTCCGGTTCGGGGTCGGCGCATCCCGTGGAGGCGCATCGACGGGAAAGTTTGGCGATGTGGCACGCCTCGATGGGTGACGGAAAGGAAGGCGTTGCCGCATTCCTGGAAAAACGGAAACCGAGGTTTTCGGGTACGGCCGCAGACGTACCCGACCTCGGGTGAACGGACTCTCGCGCACTCGCTGCTTTGTCAGTCCTCGGCTGCGCCTTCCGCCATAATTCCGTCGAAGAATATTGCCGCGAACACGCGTGAGAGATCCTCTGCCGAATACCGGCTCTTGCCGGGCACGAACCACCGATGCGTCCATTGGGTCATGCCGAAAATACTGTTTGCTATCAACGTGTTCGACAGATCGGGTCGAAACGTACCGTCTGCAACCCCGAGTGCAATGGCGTCCAGGAAATACTTCTCGATCTTGTGGGTGTTGTCCACCATCTCCTGGGCCCACTTCGAGTCGAGCGATGACACCCGGCCCCAGTCTTCCTGCATATAGACGTACATGTAGGGGTAGTGCTCCACCTGAGATGCAAGCAGCATCGCAATGAGAGCTTCGAGCGTCTCCCGCGGGCGCAGCTTCTTGGCCACGATCTCGTCAGCTCGTGACAAGTTGGTCACCACGGTGCTCGTGATGCACTCCTGGAACAGTTCTTCTTTGCTGCCGACATAGTAGTAGAGCGAAGCTCGGTCGGTGCCGTATGCCGCCGCAACGTCATTCAATGATGCGGCGGCATAACCTTTTTCGCGAAACACTTCTGCGGCGACCCTGAGGAGCCCAGCTCGCTTTGCAGAATAGTCGGCCGAATTTTCGGTCAGCGCGCTCTTACGCCGTTTTGCAATTCCGCTGACTGGTGACTTCGCCACAGCCCTGCCTCGCCTTCGTGACCGTCGCTTCTCGGATGGTTCAGCCAGTATAGGTTCGATAAATTCCGCTACGAGAGGCCACTGTTGACCGGCCTCGCTCGCGCCGTGCATGCGAGGGGCTCACGGCGTCACTTCCCCGCCCACTGTGGCTTGCGCTTCTCCTCGAACGCTTTCCGGCCCTCGAGGACGTCGGACGATGCGGCGTAGGCCTCGATCAGTTCGAACTTGGTCGACAGTGCCACTTCCAACGGGTACGAGGCCCGGGAAAGGACGGCGTGTTTGGCCGCCTGTTGAGCCAACGGCGACGCGGTGGTGAGCTTCTCCGCCCATCTCGCCCCGGCCGCATCCAGGTCCTCGAACGGGACCACTTCGTTGACCAAGCCGTGCGTCAAGGCGTCTTGCGCCCCCATACGGTCACCGGTCAAGATCAGTGCCATGGCGATGCGATGCGGGAGATGGCGAATTGCCCGATGAACAACGCCGGATTCGCCGATAATTCCGGCTTTGACCTCCGGAAGGCCGAATTGGGTGTTGTCTGCGGCGACGATGATGTCGGCGCACATGGCAAGCTCGAACCCGCCGCCGAGGACGTAGCCTTGGACAGTCGCAATCAGGGGCTTGTTCAGTACTCGAAGCGGTCCTCCCACGCCGGTCAGGCCGCCTCCGAGTGCACGCCGGGATGGGCTCGCAGTGGTACCGCCGCTGATGTCGGCACCTGCGCAAAATGCTCGTTCGCCGGTTGCTCCGAGCACGGCAGCCCAGATATCTGGGTCGTCCTCGATCTCGTCCCATCTATTTGCCAACTCCTCGTCGACTTCGGCCGAGATTGCGTTGAGGACCTTCGGACGGTTCAAGGTGAGGTAGGCGACGTGGTCCCGGACCTCGTAAAGAAGTTCGTCGGACACGGTCAGCTCGTCTTCTGTGTACGTGGTGTCGGGACGAGCGCGTGGGCCTTCGCGTGGTAATCCTCGGTTCCGGCAGTCTTCTGTTCGCGACGTGAGATCTTCCAGCCCTCGTCGGTCCGGGTGAACTCGTCGTGGTACTGGGCGTACACGATCCCGTCCGGACGATCTCGGTAGTACTTGTGCCACGCGTAGAGAACCGACCGCACTGTCGCAGTGTCCTTGTTCACGAAGTCGATCACGATGTTGCTGACGTGATGACTCGTGCCTGCGAAGAATGCGGCGATTCCAGTCTTATCGTTCGAAAGCACATCGAGGTAGCTTTCTGCGCCGGTGGCACCGTGGGAGGGGCCGTAAGCAACGTACAGGTCCTCGACGAAGAGGGGGAGCATCGACTGGGGGTCGGCTGCGTCGAGATGAAACGCATACTGGAAAAGAACTCGTTCGATATCCCTTTCGTCGACAAGACGCTGTACGACTTCCATAATGTTGTCTTCGTTGACCGAAGTCATGACGCTCCATTCATTCTCAGGTGTCGATCCGGTTCCACGGTTCATGTCAGTCTACGGTCATGTTGACAGCTCGTCAACGGTACCGTTGCCTGTGAAAGGAATAGCCCGGGTCGGTGCTGAAAGATTGGAAGTCGGTGCGACGCGGAACGATTCGATCACCGACTTCAGGCCTTCTTCGGCGATGCGGGCACGTAAGGCTGCTACCTCTGGGGTCATGTGGGCCAATGCGTCCGCATCGGCTATGGCTCCCAGCGCATTACGGGTTCCCATCGCCTCCATCGCGCGATTGATCGAAACCTTCTTGATGGTCAACAGGCTGGGCGGCACCTGAGCGATTCTTCGTGCGAGCGAGGCCACGCGTGCTATCAGTTCGCTTTCCGGGACGGCGTGATTCGCCCAGCCCCACTCGACTGCGGTTCGTCCATCGATGCTGTTGCCCGGAACGAACGCAAATTCCTTGGCCCGTTTCGGTCCGACGAGAGTTGCCCAGACGGGCGAGACGTAACCGGCCCCGATCGGAATGGTGACTTCGGCGATCTTCGCGTTCTCGGTAACGATGGTGATATCGGTGAAGGTGGCCAGCTGCGTTGCTCCGGCGACGCAGTATCCGTGAATTGCTGCGATAACCGGCTTGGGGTGGTCCCAGATGGCGAGATACCGATCGATATTCCTCTGCAAACGGGTGCGGTCGGCCACGGGGTCCGCGGCCGTGGTCGGCGCGACTTGTCCAAGGTCGTATCCGGCGCTGAAGCCTTTACCCTCTCCCCGGATGGCGATCACCGGTTCGCCCGAATGTTTCAGCCGCGCAAGTGCGTCGGAGAACTCGTCGAGCAGTTCGTTGGACAGTGCATTGGCCTTGTCCGGTCGATTCAGCACGATCCAGGACACAGGTGAATCGTGCTCGACCCGGATGTTGACGTAGTCGGGCATTGCCGGATGTTCGGGCATGTGGCTCCTTGATTCGAGACGTGTCCGGTTCGAGACGCCGCTTCTGTACTCGTCACACTAGGCAGCCGGTATCACGCCGTCAACACTTGTGTTGCCAACACTTCAGTGAGGTCGATAAGCTCGGCTCGACAACGTTTTTCGACCGACGAGGAGAGTCGTGACAGTCAGTCAGCAACAGGTCGACACGCAAGCGGCACGGCTGTTGAAAGGGGTTCCCGACGGGGACGGTCTGACCGAAATCCAAGTTGCGTTGATCCAATTCGCACTGCGCGCCACCTCCTCGTCCCTCGACACCCTCGGAAGCAGGAGATGGGCGGAACGTGCAGTTGCGGCGGGAGCGACATTCGACCAGCTGCACGAGATCGTTACGCTGCAATCCAGCGTCGGAGTCCATGCATTCTTCGAGAGTTCTCGTGCCCTGGCATCGGCGGTGTGCCCGGAGGGTGGTTGGCCACCCCTGGACGAGCAGCGGCAACATTTGTGGGACAAACATATCGGTGGCACGAAGTACTGGACTACCATGCAGGAGGAGATTCCAGGCTTCTTGGAGTCCCTGCTCCGGATGTCTCCCGAAGCGTTCGAGGGATTCATTACCTATTGCGGACTACCGTTCCGGGCACAGTTGGTTCCGAACATCACGAAAGAACTCATCAGCATGGCGTCGGATGCAGCGACAGCACATAGATACCTACCAGGGATGCGGATGCATCTACGAAATGCTGTCAGGATGGGTGCAGGACGTGCAGCTATTGATCACGCGCTGAGGCTCGGTGCCGAATCTCCGAGTTTCATCGGCGTCGAGTAGGGCGTGCATCGCCTACTCGACGCTAGTAAGCGACGAGGCCCGTCAATCGGCGGTCGATCAATTCTTCGGCGTCGTTGATGATCTGCTTCACGACATCCGCGCAGGTCAGAATGTCGGTGACCAACGCCTGGCTTTGTCCGACCCACCACAGTCCGTCATCCATCCGGCCTTCAGCGAGAACGTTCTGACGCCCCCGAGCACCCGACGCCAGCGCTGCGATGTCCTCGAATGTCGTTCCTTCTCGCTTCTCGACGTCGAGGATCTCGTCAGATACTGCGTTCTTGGCAACTCGCGCGGTGTTACGGAATTTACGAAATATCAGATTGGTATCGCGTTCGGTATTGGCCACGATCCGATCTTTGACGTTGCGATGCACAGGAGCTTCCGCAGTCGCGACGAAGCGGGTTCCCATATTGATTGCATCCGCGCCGAGCGCGAGAGCCGCGACGAGGCCTGCGCCGGTGGCGAATCCGCCCGAAGCGATGATCGGTAGGTCTGTGCGTGCCGCGACGGCCGGAATGAGTACAAGACTGGATACGTCGTCCTCGCCGGGGTGACCTGCACACTCGAACCCGTCCACGGATAACGCGTCGACGCCGAGTTTCTGCGCGGAGATCGAGTGCCGCACGGCGACGGTCTTGTGAATTACTTTGATACCGGCGGACTTGAGTGACGGTAGGTGGTCCTTCGGGCTCGAGCCGGCTGTTTCGACAATCGAGATTCCGTTGTCGATGATGACCTGGCGATACTCGTCGTAAGGAACGGGTGCGATCGTGGGGAGTATTGTCAGATTTACGCCGAACGGCCTTTCCGTCAAGGCCTTCGTTCGTCGAATTTCTTCGTCCAAGGCAGCGGGCGTCGGTTGCGTCAGTGCCGAAAGAAATCCCAGCGCACCGGCATTGGCGACGGCGGCGATCAAGACAGCTCGTCCCGCTCCGGTCATCCCGCCGCACACTATCGGATGTTCGATATCGAACTCTTGCGTGAATCGGGTGGAGATCATCGGGGTTCTTCCTTGCTGAGGTGGCGAGTGAGTTACTGAAGCGTCCGGTCCGACGCTCCGTTTCGGAGGTCTTTCAAGCGCGCCTCGATCTCGGCGTCGGGGTAGCCGTGGGTGAGCACTGCGTTCTGGCCTGACAACACGGCCTCGACGGCGAGTTCGCCGAGTGTCTCTGCTGCTACGGGCAGGTTGTACGTGAGCGTCGCGGCTCGTTCGGGCTCATAGGCCACGATATTGCGAACCGCTGATCTATCGGAGGCGGGCCGGAGGCGTTCACTGGTCGCGATCGAAGTAGGGACGAGGCCTGGATACAGCACGGTAACGCCGAAGTCGTCGCCATGGTCCTCGAGTTCGTATCGCAATGCGTCGGACAGTGCGGTGACTGCGGCTTTGGAGGCCGCGTAGGGCGCGTGCCCAGGAGCGATGTCGAGCGCAGTCACAGACGATGTGTTGACCAGGTGTTTGTGGCCGGGCTGCTCGCGCATTCTGGGCACGAAGCTCACTATCCCGTGCACGAGGCCGAAATAGTTCACCTCCATCGCCCACGCAAAGTCTCTGATCGACGCGTTCCAGGATGCGCGGTGGGGCCGCATCGACACTCCAGCGTTGTTGCACAGAACATCGACACGACCGTGCCGAGAGAAGACCGAATCTGCGAGAAGGTCGACCGAATCTGCATTGCTGACGTCGACTCTTGCGGCGAAGGCTGTTCCGCCGAGCTCGGACACTTCGGTGACGAGTCCGTCGGCAGCCGCTTCGTCGATGTCGGCGACAATTACTCGAGCTCCACGAGCGACGAACGATAGCGTCATCGCTCGCCCAATCCCGGTCGCGGCACCAGTGATGACGACGACGGATTCGCTGTTCAACGACGCCCCGGTCATGTTCATGCGTTCCTCACCTTTCACCATGCGGTGTAACCGCCGTCGACCAGCAGAGTATGGCCGGTTATAAGACCGGCTGCGTCCCCGGCCAGAAAGGCGACGGCACCGACGATATCCTCGGGTTCCCCGAAGCGCCCCAACGGGATCCGAGCGAGTAAAGTTTCGCCCCACCCGGGTCGCGACAGGGTGTCAGCGGTGAACTCGGTCCGTACGAAAGTGGGGGCAACGGTGTTGACTCGGATGCTGTGTGGGGCCCACTCGATTGCGAGAACTTTCGTGAGTTGGTCGAGGCCACCCTTGGTCGCGCAGTACACCGCACGTTCCTCGATCCCCACTGCGCCTGCTTGAGACCCGATATTGACAATAGCACCAGAGGTACCGGCCGATACCCATTGCTGTGCGACGGCTCGGGTGAGGAAGAACGTACCTCGCAGATTGGTGTCGACAATGGAATTCCACTGCTCGATCGTCACATCAAGTGCCCGTGCGGGGTGATTGACCCCCGCGTTGTTGACCAGAATGTCGAGGGAGGTGCCGCGCAGACGTGCACCGAAACGCTCGACGAAGGGCGCAATCGAGCGCACGTCCTCCAGGTCGAGAACGAAACCCTCTGTGCCGAGGTCGGATTCGATTTTCCGAACACCGGCATCGGTTCTCGATGTCCCGTAGACCGTCGCACCGAGTTCGGTGAGCGCTCCTGCGATGGCCTTTCCCAGACCCCTGTTCGCTCCGGTGACCAGAGCAGTCTTTCCTGAAAGTGAGAACGTGAGCACAGTGTCTACCGCGGCCGGACCGAGAGCGTGGCTGGAGCCCACGGCAGCGGTGCGCCGCCGTACTTCGCTGCACGCACATCACCCGAGCGGGCGTGGCCCTCGAAGTACTCCACCCGCGCAGCTCTTCCGCAGAGGGTTCCGAGTTCGGTGCTCGCTGACTCCGAGGTGATCTCCTGATAGGTCACGGTCTTTAGGTACTTTCCTACCCACAGCCCTCCCGTGTAACGCGCTGCACCGCGCGTGGGCAAGGTGTGATTGGTCCCGATCACTTTGTCTCCGTATGAAACACATGTCTTCTCGCCGAGGAAGAGTGCACCGTAATTGCTCATCGATTCCAGTGCTCGACGCGGCGTGTCGGTCAAGATCTGCACATGCTCGGACGCAAATGTGTCCGCGAGGGCGTAAGCGGCTTCGATGTCGGCGGTGACGATCACCTGTCCGTGGTCCCGCCATGCAACACCTGCGAAGTCGCGTGTAGGCATGTCCGGCAGGATCGCGTCGATGTGCTCGATAACGCTGCGAGCGAGGGCTTCGGAATCTGTGATCAAAACGGCAGGCGAATCCGGGCCGTGCTCGGCCTGACTGAGAAGGTCCACTGCGACAATGAACGGGTCCGCATTCGAGTCGGCGACGATCAAGACCTCGGTCGGCCCGGCGAACAAGTCGATTCCCACCTGGCCGAACATTTGGCGTTTAGCCTCGGCAACGAAGGCGTTGCCGGGGCCGGCGAGCATGTCGACTTTCCGAATGCTTTCGGTGCCGAGTGCCATTGCAGCAACCGCCTGCACGCCACCGAGTAGGTAGATGTCATCCGCACCTGCGAGATGGAACGCGGCAACGGTTGCTGCAGGGACTTCGCCTCGGATCGGTGGGGTGCACGCCGTGACGTGTGGAACGCCTGCGACCTTCGCCGTCACGGTAGTCATGTGCGCAGAAGCGACCAACGGGTATCTACCGCCCGGTGCATATGCTCCGGCCGCGGACACCGGCAGATTGCGTTGTCCCAGATGGACACCCGGCGAGGTCTCGACCTCGAAGTCGTGCAAGGAATCGCGCTGATGCTGAGCGAAAACTCGGACGTTACGCTGAACGGTCTCGATGTCGGCGATGACCTCGGCAGGAACTGTCGAGATGATCTCGTCGATCCTCTCTGCGCTCAGTCTGAAGCTTTCCGGGCTCCACCTGTCGAATTTCTCGGAATATGCGCGGACCGCAGCGTCACCGCGGTCGCGGATGTCGGCGATGACCGTGGATACGGTGTCCGCGACCGAGGGGTCACCGGTGGTCGCGGTGTCGACCTTTGCGGGTGTCTTCAGATGAAGTGTGTCGGGCATGATTGCCGCCTTTCTGTGGTGCTGGTGGGTTCGGGAAATATCCGATGCGACGGTGACCGCGCTACCGTGCCTGCTGAACCGCTGCGTCTTCGAGGATGTCGAAGTCCCCGAGGTCGGGGCGTCTGACCATCTCCCAGTATTCGACGTTCAGGAAGGGCATGACGAAAATGACTCGGCCCTTGGAATTGCGGTAGTAAGTCGCAAATCCCGGATGGGTCCACACCGTCTTGGAGTGCATCGTATCGACGAGTTCGTTGTATCGGTTCGTAGAGTCTTCGGTAGCGCTGATAGCAGTGATGTTCTTGCGGAACATTTCGGCGAGAAGGTCACGGAGGTACCGAGCTTGAAGCTCCATGAAGTACATGAAGCTTCCGCTACCCGGTAGCGAATGCGGTCCACCGAGCATGAAGAAATTGGGGAAATGCGGAATGGAAACGCCGAGGTAGGCGCGGGGGTCGTCGTCGTCCCAGGCCTTGCTGAGGTCGAGCCCTCCCTCGCCGCGTACCTCGAGTGAACTCAAGAACCGTGCAGCCTCGAATCCTGTTGCCCAGATGACGACATCGACGTCGAGCTGTTCACCCGTGGACAATGTGAGTCCGGACCGCGTCACATCCGAGACGCCGCTCGCGAAAAGATCGACGTTCTCGCGCTTGAGAGTTCGATACCACCCATTGTCGAGGAGCATTCGCTTGCCGAAGGGCGGATAATCGGGGACGGCTTTTTCGATCAAATCGGGTCGTCCTTCCAAGGCGGACTCGATGTATCCCGTCAGGAATTCGCGCTGTCGGTCGTTTCTCAGGTTCACCGACCGTTCGGGGTGCGGCCATGACGGATCCACCCTGAGTGCGTCGATGATCTTGTCACCGTGCTGATAGAAGAGCCCGATCCAGTTCCACGCCCTGTAGAGCGGGAGATGTTGCAGGAGTGTGCGTTCGGCAGCAGGCACTTCCTCGCGGAACTGGTCGAAGGGTGCAACCCACTGCGGTGACCGTTGCACGATGGCCAGATGTTCGACGATCGGAGCGATCGATGGTGAGATCTGTTGGCTGCTCGCGCCTGCCCCGACGATCGCTACACGTTTGCCGGTGAGATCAAGGCCATCCGGCCATCTGTTCGAGTGGAATTGAAGCCCCTCGAACTTCTCTCGCCCCGCGATCGACGGTAGTTTCGGCTGGTTCAGCGAACCCACCCCACTGATGACCATGTTCGCGACATGGGTGTCCAGATCACCGTCTCGGTTTCGGGTGGTGACGGTCCATAGTGCGGTGTTGTCGTCGTATACGGCGCTCACGACCTCGGTCTCGAACGAGACCCCGGTACGGGCATCCAACGAGTCGAGCACGCCGTTGAAGTATTCGTATAGCTCGTCCCGGAGCTCGAAATGTCTATCCCAGTCTCGGTAATCGAACGAGAACGAGTAGAGGTGGCTCGGTGTGTCGACACCCGCGCCGGGGTAGCGGTTCTGATGCCACACGCCGCCGGCATCGGCACCCCGCTCGAACACGGTGAACTCGATACCGAGTTGCTGCAGTAAGTGGATGGCGGCAAGCCCGGAGATCCCCATTCCGATGACGATGGCGCACGCCCCCGCAGGAGGGGTGACGTCCGGCAATTCGTCCAGGTCGCCGCTGTCGGCGGAGCGCCGACGGAGTTCCTCGGTCAGAATCGCTGCGTATCGCCGGTCGATCGGTTCACCGAGGAAAAAGCTCGCGGCCTTCTCCATGTCGCGAACGTTGTGCAGATCCAGCACCGGGCGTCGGTGCGCTAGCAAAGACGCGATCGCGTCGACGGCTGCGTCGCGGACGACGCGTTGATCGGCCTCGGCAATATCGCCGGTCGGGCGAGGTGATACTCCGCGGAAATGACTGGGAGCGAATCGCGGTCCGATCCAGGACTCGTCTCCGGTCACCTGGTAGAGGACCATCAGCAGCACCGGCACCGAGGCTCCTTCGACCGCCTCGCGAACCTCCTCTTCTGTCAAAGCAGGTGCGCCGTGCGAGTCGGTCTTGTGATGCACCTTGGTCGTCGTATTGGTCATCGTTCCTCCGTATCGAGATTTCTCACTCAGTCAACATGATCGTTAACAACTCGTCAACACATGCGTTGAAAACCATTTCGTTAAAGCAATAGACTGTTAACGGGAGCGTTGACGACGGTGCGGGACCGGCCTAGTATTCGGACTCGGCCCGTAAAGCCCCGTCTCCAAAAAGAATCGACTTGGGACGATCTACGAATGCAAGGATCAGGTCCATGTACAACCAGTCCGTGTTCAGCGAATGCATGCCCCTCGGCGATGTGCTCATCCGTTCCGGCGAACGTTTTCCCGATCATCCCGCGTTTGTACTGCCGAACGAGACTCTGTCGTACCGGGAGATGACGGCCGGCGCGGTCCGTATCGGCCGCCTGCTCATCGCCCTCGGGCTGCGGGCCGGTGACAAGGTCGGCGTGCTTGCGCCCAACTCACGCGAATTCGTCGAGACCGCGTTCGGTACGGCGCTCGCAGGCGCAGTACTCGTGCCGCTCAACCCACGTCTTCGCAGTCGCGAACTGAGTTACATCATTGCCCATTCCGAGATTTCGGTCGTGCTCACCACGGACGCACTCGCACCCCGCACGGACTTCCGAACGGAACTGACTGCAGCTTTTCCAGGAGTGGCGACGAGCGACTCGTTGGGCCTGGCGCTCCACGAAGCACCACACCTTCGAAAAATCGTTATGTTGAAGGGTGAAGGGGGACCCGGGATCGTCGGTGCATCGGCGGTGGACGAACTTGCTCGCTCGGTGACCAAGGCCGACATCGAGGTGCGAAGACAACGGGTGCGACTGCGCGACGACGCCGTGATCATTTACACCTCGGGAACCACTGCTTCACCCAAGGGTTGCGTGTTGTCGCATGAGGCCGTGACACGAGGGCCCATCGGACGCACGGCGCAGGCCGTCCCATTCCCTGAGCCGCGTGAGAACAGGGTGTTCTGGTCACCGGCACCGCTGTTTCATATCGCGGCACTGCAAGGCCTGATTGCCTGTGTAGCAATGGGATCGACGTATCTGACCGACGTGTATCTCGACGGTGGGCGGGCGCTCGACATGGTGCGCACGTGGCGTCCGACCTCGCTGTGGCCGATGTTCCAGTCGGCGTTCGATACGTTGATGGACGCAGAGGGCTTCCGGGAAGTCGACTTGGAGGATGCGACGTCGTTGATCACGGTCGGCAGTGCCGACGAGATGCGCTTCGTCCAATCACGCTTCCCGAAAGCATTGCTCATCAACGGATCTGGAATGTCCGAGATGGCAGGTCACTTTTCGTTGTCCAAGCCTACAGACGACGTCGAATTGAGGGCGATCACCTCCGGGATGCCTGTACATGGGGTAGAGGTCAAGATCGTAGACCCGGTGACGTTGGATATTGTGCCGCTCGGCGGGCTGGGTGAGCTTTACGTGAAGGGCTACGCAATGATGACCCGCTACTACCGAGACCCGGAGCAGACCGCCGCCGCAATCGACGAGGAAGGTTGGCTGCACACCGGAGATCTGTTTCGCACGTTGAGTAGTGGGCATCTTCGCTACGAGGGCCGGCTGAAGGACATGATCAAGGTGGGTGGTGAGAACGTCCCCGCCATCGAGGTCGAGTCATATCTGTGTACGCACCCCGATGTCGTACTTGCGCAGGTAGTCGCGAAGCGCGACCGCCGACTCGACGAGGTGCCCGTCGCGTTCGTCGAATTGCGCGAAGGTGCCACTGCAAGTGCCGACGACATCATTGCCTACTGCAGGGGACAGATTGCGAGCTTCAAAGTCCCACGTCAGGTGCTCTTTCTGAGCGCCGAAGAGTGGCCGAGGTCGGCCACGAAGATGAACAAGAGGGCCCTCCGTGAGGTGGCCGCAACCAGTTCGTGATCAACGAATGTGTCGCCTGTCACGGTCGGCAACGCTAGTGATGATCGCATCGAAGGTCCCACGAATCAATTCCCCCGCTGCGGCAGTTGCCCGGCGCTTCTCTGAACCGAGGAATTTGCATGATTCAGGAATCTACGCCCGCAGTCGCTTTGATCGAAGAACCCACGGCCCGACGTCGTCTCTTCGGCGGAGCAGTCGGAACTTTCGTGGAATGGTTCGACTTCGTGACCTACGCAGTGACAGCACCGACGCTCGCACTGCTGTTCTTTCCGAAGTCCAATCCCTCTGCGGCAGTGCTGGGGACGCTCGCGATCTTCGCGGTCGGCTTCATTGCCCGCCCATTGGGAGGAGTCGTGTTCGGGTATCTCGGCGATAAATACGGTCGTATTCGCGTCATGGCATCAGTTATCTTGTTGATGGGCTTGGCAACCGGAGCAATTGGATTGTTGCCGACATATGCCAGTATCGGAATTGCCGCCCCCGTCCTTCTCTTGATCTTCCGGTTGATCCAGGGATTTTCCACTGGCGGAGAGCATTCCGGGGCACTGAGTTTCGTACTGGAATCGGCACCGTCGGACAAGCGAGCATCATGGATTGGCATTATCTACGCCGTGACCATTCTGCCGAGCCTGGTGCTCGGCTTCGGGATCATCGGCTTGCGTGGAGCGATCGGTGACGACGCGTACACCGACTGGGGTTGGCGTCTACCGTTCTTCCTCGGTGCACTTCTGGCTTGTGGTGGTCTCTGGATCCGCTTGCAACTCAGTGATCCTCAGGAGTTCGTCAAGGCTAAGAAGGAACGCGTAGCTGCGAGCAAGAACCCGCTCAAGACTGCAGTTGTCGAGGAATGGCCCGCCCTGCTGCGGGTGTTCCTGCTCCTTGCGCCCACGCTGATCGCGTACTACCTCGGGATCACGTACCTCTACACCCATATGGTCTCGAACCTTGGCATGAATCCGAACACGGCCTTGCTGGCCAACACGCTCGCAGGGGCCTCCATTGCGATTCTGGTTCCAGTCTTGGGGCGGGTGGCAGATCGTGTCGGCCGAAAGCCGTTGATGTGGGCAGGCGCGGCTTACATGACGGTTATTGCGTTCCCTGCGATGTTCTTGGTCAATACCGCCACGTTCTGGGGTGCGTTCGGCGGCAGCTTGCTGCTCGCCTCTGCTACGTCCCTGTTCGTTTCCGGGTCGATCGTGACGATGCTCGAACTCTTCCGGACGTCGAGCAGGTACTCAGGGCATGGGTTGTCCTACGGAATGGGTACAGTAGTGTTCGGAGGCTTCACACCGATAATTGCTGGCAGCCTGATAGACGCGGTAAGTCCGTCTGCTCCTGCTGCAATGGTGGTCGTCGCGGGAGTCGTCGGCATGATTGTCCTGCGGTACACGCCGGAGACCAAAGACGTTGCTCTCGCCACCGCCACCTCCCGATCTGTCGTCGATTCTGTGTCCGACGGTGCAGGGAACACGAAGCCCAACTTCACTGCTGCATCTAATCAGTATCGACGTTAAGTCGGTTCACGTACCAGTCTCATTGATGCGACGCCTGGCCCTTTCGGATCGTTCCACTGCTTGGCCGAGCATTCGACAGGAGACCCTATCCGCCCACGGCGGTGAATTGTATAGAGCTGTGCCGTTGACGAATGGGGTCCCGCGTCGTCTTTAGCGGGCAGCCAGTACATCTCGAAAGATGGGCATCGCAGAGAACACATTCGGCCACCCGGCGTAGAACGCTAGGTGGGTGAGTGTTTCCGACGCTTGAGCTGGTGTGAGACCGTTGTCCAAGGCGCGGCCTAGGTGAAACGGAATCTGAGCTGTCTGGCCGGCCGCCACGAGTGACGCGACAGTCACCACGCTACGGTCTCGTGGCGTGAGATCCGGTCGGAGCCATAAGTCCCCGAAGAGAGTGTCCGTCGTGAATTCGACCACGCCGGGGGCTGTTTGACCATAATCACGCTGGACGCCCGCGGCTCGTTGCGCTTCTGCCACTTGATCCTGCTCGAGTAAGGTCACATCGCCGCCAGGCAGATCTGCGGCTTCGACTCCGCGTTGCTCGAACACGGGTCCGGCCACGCGAGCTGCTGCAAGACCATTCGGCCAGGAGCTGTAGAACGCAAGATGGGTAATTGTCTCTGATATCGAAGCCGGTTCCAAGCCGTTGTCCATCGCTCTCGCGATCTCGTCAGGCAACTCACCACTTTGATTTTTCGTGACCATCGCCGCTACCGTTATCAGACTACGGTCGCGCGCCGCGAGCTCCGTGCGTTGCCAGAGGTTATTCTCAATTATGTCCGTGTTGTAGTCGGCAAGGGCAGGCGCAGCTGTATCGATTGTCCCCTCGGAGGAGGTTCCCTCGGAACCGTTTTGTGATTCGCCGCCTGTCTGGCTGCATGCAGTCAAAAGTGACATTGTGGTGATTATTGCGGCGAGGACCCACAGTTTGAACCTGTTCATGGTGATCAACTTCTTCCGTACTACTCGAGCTGGTGGTTGTTTCCAGCGACGAAGTTTCCAGGGTGTTGGAAGGCTCGAATTTGTCGGGCTCGTCCTTCACGAAACCAGACAATTCGCCCGGCTGGGAGTCACTGGCGAGGGGTGTACTGCCGGGACACCTGAACTGCTGGAATCCTGGCGACCAGGTTTGAGGCTTGGCAGATCCCGGATAGTCGGACCACCGCGTTCTTGAACCCCGGGCTGGTTGATTTCAGTCCATCTCCCAACCCCTCGATCGGTTGGTGGCGGTGGGTGCATTGGGCAGCGTATTCCGCCGTCGCGAGTATCTGAGCGACCGTGTCGATGGTGGCGGTCGTCTCCGAGGTCCTCGATCACCACCCTCGCGTTGAGCAGATTCGTCAAGTGATTGCGATTCAGGCACTCTTCGGTAGTTGGTTGTTGATCCCTCAGAGGCAGGTGCCTCCAGACTCGGTGGGTAGTTTTTTCGACGCATCCAGGGAAGGATGTAGGAGATGTCGACATCATCTCGGCAGAACTGTTGCAGCACATGCGAAATAGACTCCGTACCGTTGTCCGCTCCACGCATCAGCGGCGGACCGCCCCACAGCGCGGATGGCTTGTCGAGCTCGCCGGTCAGTCGTTTCGCGTCGACCGCCCCACAATGGTCAACACGGATTGCGGAAGTGCGTGGCGATCATCGACGCGATCTTGATCGCCTTACCATCAACAGTCGAATCGAACTGGAAGTTCATAGCGCACGCCGGTTTCGGTCTATCGGCTTCGATCTGCGGGCAGGAGTTGATGCCGGTGCGTCTGCGTGGATGGCAGATCTGAACCTGCGGATTCTCCTCGTTCCAGAGCGGGTGAACCTTCTTCTTGTTCACCGACAAGCCCGCAGTGTGCCTCAGGTGCGACGGAAGTCGTACAACGGATTGGAGATGTGTATTTCTGTGACGAGGCGCTCAGGCTGTCATCAGAACAGCAACTGGTCCGACTCTGCGATTCCATGTCGATGGGACTGGGATCGGTCAGCGTCCGTCTCAAGTTTGTCGCGAATGGGCTGCCGCGATGGAGGGGGCCACCCTAGGACGGCGGGCGAGCTTGCTCTACCCCCTGGATTCTCGATACCGGTCTCACGATAGGTATGGAACGATGGTCGGGTTGTCCAGCACTGTTCTGCGCGCGTGATGCCAGGCGCCAGTCAGTGGCGATTCCAGTCCGTAGGTGGCTAGGGTGATCTGGGGATTGAAGTGTGGCACCCTTTCGGATCGTGAGCGGATGAGGCCGTTGAGGTACGGCTCCAACCATGGAAACAACGCAGGGAGGATGCCGCCGAGTACGACGACGTCGACATCGGTGTAGTTGCTCATTGTTCCGACTGCAGATGCGAGCGCCTCGCCTCCACGATCCAACGCAGCATGCGCGTCGGCGTTGTTGGCCTCCAACAAATCGATCAGCTCCGTAACAGAGAGCGAACTGTCGAGGCCTGCGCGTTCCAGGAGCGCGTGGAGGCTGAGATATAACCCTAGGCATCCTCGGGCCCCACAGCTGCACTGCGGACCCGCCATGTCGACGCCCACATGTCCGACGAGTCCAGCCAGTCCATGCGACCCGCCGTAGATATTGCCTTCGATCACCAAGGCCCCGCCCACTCCCTCGCGTTGTGCGCTGATATAAGCCATCGCGCGAGGCCGAGTATCGCTCGGGTACGTGGCGTATTCGGCCAGGGCGCTCAGGCGCCCCTCGTTAATTACTTCGACGCGCCGGGGTTGCGCTAGAGCTTCTTGGAGCGGTGTTCGCACGTCGAACGCGCGTAGGCCCAATGGCAGGGCGGCCACGATGTTCGAGTCGTGCGCAACGATCGCCGGCAGAACAGCCACGGGATTCGCGATCCACGCATTGGTGGCGTGGTTTGCGCGTTCGATCGCAGAATCGAACATGTCCTTGAGCGCCGTAACGAAACCCGATCCATCGCCTGGTTCGGTGGTGTGGGCTTTGCGCGCGGACCACAGAACTTGACCCGCCATGTCTCGGACTTCGCCAGAAACCGATCTCGGAAATAGCTGGACTGCCACTGTGCGGACACGTTCCGGCGCAGGCATCAACAGCCTCCGCGGTCGCCCCCGTCGTCCTTGGACGTTGCCGGACTCGACCAGTAATCCCCGTGCAATCAAGTCCTCCACCATGGTGGTTACAGTCCCGCTGACCAAGCCGGTCCGCTCGCGCAGCTCCATACGCGCGCACGGCGCGTTGTCGACGGCGGCGGCCATCACCAGAGACAAGTTGTGTCGGCCGACGTCTGAGGATAGTGCGGGAGAACCTGTCATGGATTCCTATTGTCCGCTACGTCTGCTGCAGGGTCGTAGAGAGGCCGACGCGGATTCGAAGTCCACAGCCATAGGGCACGCGCCTGAGCGTATCGGCGATGCGTTCTCTTGCCGTTGGCTTACGTTTCGGATGGCCACCGGATTCGCCGAAGACGCAGAAACCAATAACAGTTATAGCCTGCAACAAATCGGCAATGAACTCTGAATTTACGTCGAAAAATCTTTTAGTCAATCGTTGACTTATTCACCTGAATCATCTTAGTGTCGTAGAGCACACCTTCGATGGTGAAGTTCCGGTGGACATCGACCCGCAGCCAACCAGGATTTATCGAAACCAGCTGTGCCGGAGATCAATTTGAGTCTCAGAATTCCGTTGCTGCCGAAAACGACAGAAGGAAGTAAGCCATGGAAGGCATCGTCTTTACAGGCAACCGCAGGGTGGAAATCCGCAATTTTCCGGTTCGAGAGCCCGGACCGGGCGAAGTAGTCGTCGCCGTACGAGCGTCCGGCATGTGCGGAAGCGATCTTCACGTTTACCGTGCCGCCCAGGACGGGGTCGACGGGGTCGGTCAAGCGATTGCAGGCCACGAGCCTGCTGGTGTAGTCCATAGTGTCGGGCCTGGAGTGGGAAACCAGCTCGCTGCGCCGGGCGACCGCGTTATGGTGCACCACTACATCGGTTGCACGACGTGCGACAGCTGCAGGTCCGGGTGGCCGCAGATGTGCACAAAAGCTCCGTTTCGTGCGTTCGGGACTCAGGAGCACGGTGGGCACGCTCCGTATATTGTGGTTCCGGCAGCGACCTTGGTGCCTCTCCACGACTCGCTGAGCTTCGAGGCGGGTGCGGCCATCGGATGTGGCACCGGCACGGCGTGGGGTGGCCTGGAACGTCTTGGCGACATCGGGGGATCGACACTGGTGGTCTTCGGGCAGGGTCCGGTGGGGTTGTCGGCGACGATGCTCGCGACAGCGAGGGGTGCACGTGTCATCGCCGTCGACCCAGAACCGGCCCGCCGGATTAGTGCCGAGCGGTTCGGTGCTGTAGCCACCGTCGATCCGGCAAAAAGCAACGCGTCGGACATGATTCGGAACTTGACCGACGGTGCGGGAGTACCGCTCGTACTGGAAACCTCCGGAAACTCCTCTGCGATCTCCGCTGGAATGGCCTCCCTGCGACCATGGGGAAAAATCTGTCTGATCGGTTTGGGTGCAGGCGAGGCACGATTCCGCGTGACCGATTTCTACCGAACCCAAGTGACAGTGATGACGTCGTGGACGATGTCCATCGTCCAACAGCGACAGTGCGCCGAATTCGTTGCGCGCGAGAAGTTGCCAATTGACGAATTATTCAGTCATCGGTGGCGTCTGAGCGAGGCTGTCGAAGCTTACGAAGAATTCGACAAGCAGAACGCAGGAAAGGGTGTGTTCGTGTTCGACAGACTGGATTTGGACGCCGAACGAGTCGGTGCCGAATCCACTGTTCTCGGAGGGGACCGATAATGAACACAATAAATCCACGTCGCCGCTTGATCGGAGGGTGTATCGGCAATGTCTGTGAGGTCTTCGACTACTCAATCTACGCTCTCGCCGCACCGGCGCTAGCGCTGCACTTCTTCTCGCGAGAGAATCCTACCGCCGCCTTGCTCGGAACCTTCGCAATCTATGCACTGGCCTTCTTTGCGCGACCAGTGGGCGGCGTTCTCTTTGGTTTTATGGCGGACAGGGTCGGACGCCTGAAGATATTGTCGTTGACCATTCTGCTGATGGGCGGAGGAACGGTCGTCACAGGTTTGCTTCCTACGTACGAAACAATTGGCATCGCTGCACCCGTGCTCCTCGTCTTGTGTAGGCTCCTGCAGGGACTTTCGATGGGAGGCGAATCGTCGGGCGGCTACAGTTTCATCGTGGAATCCGCACCTGACGGCAAACGCGGACGTTGGATCGGTTTTGCCGTGTGCTTCATCTACGTCCCGACTTCGCTCGCCGCAGTGTTTGTCCTCGGCGTCCAGGCCGCCCTGGGCAGCGAGGCTTATCTGGATTGGGGCTGGAGAGTGCCGTTTATCTTCGGTGGTCTCATCGCAGTTGCAGGGTTCTGGATACGCCGCACGCTCGATGATCCGGAGGAATACACTGCCGCAGTTGCCAATCAAGGTGACGCGCGGAGCACACTTCGGGAAGTAGCTGCTTCTAGGAAATCGATGCTGAGGGTGATACTTCTGCAAGTTCCACAGGCTGTAGGAGCCTACCTTCTCGTCGGCTACATGTTTACTTTCGTCGTGAAGACAGGTGGTCTCGACGAAAAGCCGGCTCTGTTTTCCAACGCCGCGGCAATCCTGGTCTTGGCAGTAATCGCAGTATTCTTCGGCTCCCTGGGCGATCGTATCGGTCGAAAGCCACTGCTCATCGGGGGCGCGTCGTGGCTAGCGGTGACCGCGTACCCGGCGTTCTCGCTCGCCGCATCCGGAACGCTGTTGGGTGCAATCGTCGGACAGAGCCTTTTAGCCATCGGAGTCGCGATCTTTGCCTCCGGTTACTTTGTCACCGCCGTAGAATTATTCCCGACTGCAGTGCGCGGCACCGGTCATGGGTTCTCGTTCAACCTATCCGCTGCCATCTTCGGAGGTACCACACCGCTCGTTGCCACTGCCCTAGTCGGCTCGTTCGACAGCCCGGTTGCCCCTGCGTTCTACGCGATGTTGTTGATCCTCACCCTCGGTGCAGCTGGCATCGCTATGACGCCGGAGACCAAGAACACCGACCTACGCACATCTCTGCAGCCGACTGGACCGACCGGGAGGATCTTTTCGTCCGACCGATCCACTGCCGACACAAACAGCAAGTAGACCGTAACCGCACCAGGCGCACGTCTAGGTGTTGAACGAATAACAGCGCACCACTGCGTAAGCAGAAGAGGGTGCATAGTTTGCTCAAACTCCGCCCTCGCCAGACGGCTCCTAGGTTCAGTCTGGTGAGGGCGGGCTGAGGAGCTGTAGGGCGAGCTGCCCGGTGATCAATGACCATAACACCATTTTTGCAATTCTCACTGGCGCAACATCATTGGATTCAGCCCGCCCCAAGCTTGCTGATCCCCACCCGATACGCCGATACGGCCCGAGCAACGTCAATCGTGGAAATGCTGGGTACACCAGCGGACTAAACACGCCCAAAAAGTCCCGACCCCACGATGCAGTCAGCGTGAACCGTCCCGGGTTTGATGCCGCTTCGTTCTTTGTGAAGGATGAAGCACATGTCGAAGCGTTACCCGCCCGAGCAACGTGAGCGTGCGGTGAAGATGGTCCTCGACCACCTCCACGAGTACAACTCCGTCTACGGCGCCTGCAAGGCGATCGGACCGAAACTGGGCGTCGGCGCGGAGTCACTGCGCCTCTGGACACGCCAGGCTCAGATCGATGCCAACCAAGCTCCCGGAGCCACGACCGAGGAGCAAAAGCGCATCAAGGAACTCGAACGTGAGAACCGAGATCTCAAGGAAGCCAACGAGATTCTGAAGTCGGCATCGATTTTCTTCGCGAGGGAGCTCGACCCTCGCCGCCACAGATAGTCCAGTTCATCGATCAGATGCGTGCACAGAACTACAGGGTCGAGTCGATCTGCCACGTGCTCACCGAGCACGGCGTACAGGTCGCCCCACGCACGTACCGCAACTGGAAGACCGCACCACCGTCCGCCCGCACGATCTCCGACGCCTACCTCACCGCCGCGCTCCGCGACACGGTCGGCGAACCGGAAGAGCTCTACGGCCGCCGCAAGATGTACCGCCACCTGCGCAGAAAGGGCCACAACGCAGCTGCCTGCACAATCGACCGCCTCATGTGCGACGAGGGTATGTCCGGCGTCGTCCGAGGCAAACGGCACCGCACCACGATCCAGGGCGGCAAGAACTCCACACGGGCCCCTGACCTGCTCGACCGTGACTTCACATCCGAGGCCCCGAATCGGAAGTGGGTCACCGACTTCACGTACACCAGAACGTGGGCGGGGTTCGTCTATGTCGCGTTCGTCATCGACTGCTTCTCCCGAGCGATCGTCGGTTGGCACGCCTCGACGGTCAAAGACACAGCGATGGTCACCACGGCACTGAAGATGGCCCTGTGGCGACGAGATCACGGTGGACACCGCGTCGGACCCGGCCTCATTCATCACAGCGACGCCGGCAGTCAATACACGTCGATTGCGTTCGCGGAAACGCTTGTGCTCGAGGGGATCGCAGCATCGATCGGAAGCGTCGGAGACGCCTACGACAATGCGTTGGCGGAGAGCACAATTGGGTTATTCAAGACCGAGGCGGTATCGAAGAGAAGCCCATTCCTGACCGGGCCGATGAAGACCATCGACGATGTCGAGTTCGCCACGATGGGATGGGTCGACTGGTTCAACCAACGCCGACTCCACAGCACCCTCGACTACCTCACACCGGACGAATTCGAGGAGGTCTACTACAGTCAAGAATCGGCACTCCACCCGGAGATGTTGCAAGCGTAGGAGCGGCAAGAAACCCGGGACGGTTCAGCAACCACAGCACATTGTCAATGGCCAGGTTGATGTCCCCGCTGGTGGCCAGGTGAAAGTCCCCGGTCCGTGTTGATGTTTCCGGTTTGTCAGGGGCTGTCCTTTCGGTGTTGT